>NZ_JBBOWX010000001.1:2493750-2803125 GCF_038007285.1 Sporosarcina sp. FSL K6-3457 | reverse complement strand
ACATGGCATCGGATGATTTTGCGGCTTATGCAAGAGAGTTGGCTGCAAGAAAAACAAAGGCGGTTGCTAAAGAGTATGACGATCATATTGTCATTGGGGCCGATACGATTGTCGTGCACGAAGGCAAGCATTATCCAAAGCCGGAGAGCAAGGAACAAGCCAAAACCTTTTTACAAGAGCTTTCTGGTAAAACACATGCCGTAATAACGGGTGTTGGTATCTCGGTGGGTGGGACTTTACGTGTTTTCTCAGTTGAAACAGCCGTCACTTTTCGGGAACTAGACGATGTGTTACTCGATGCTTATGTAGAGTCTGATGACCCGATGGACAAGGCAGGTGGATACGGCATTCAAACGGCTGGAGCGCTCCTGGTCGAAAAGATTGAAGGGGATTATTTCAATGTCATGGGCTTACCGATTGCCAAGTTAACAGAGCATTTGCGGAGGCTTGCCTTAATTGCGTTGAAGGATGGTGATCCGTTCATTGACTATTGACCTTCAGCCTAAAATGATGATTCGAGACGTACATATTGCGGACAGGCCACGTGAACGACTCATTAACCAAGGGGCAAGTAGTTTATCGAACCAAGAACTTATTGCGATTTTGTTGCGGACGGGCACCAAAGAGGAATCAGTGCTAGTGCTTGCGAACAGGATCCTTTCTTCATTCGATAAAATTCAAGATTTGAAAGATGCGACAATCGAAGAGTTGACGTCCGTCAAAGGCGTCGGCAAGGCCAAGGCGGTTCAACTGCTCGCTGCAGCGGAGATTGGTAAAAGGTTATATCGTAAACATTCAGATGGACGCTACACCATCCGTTCACCTGAAGATGCTGCTTCTTATTTAATGACCGATATGGCTTCTCTTAGTCAAGAACATTTCGTGGTCCTTTTTCTTAATGTCAAAAACGAAGTACTCCATAAGCAGACGATTTTTATTGGTAGTTTAAATTCGAGCATCGTGCATCCGAGGGAGGTTTTTCGCGAAGCCGTCAAACGCTCGGCGGCATCGATAGTTGTCGCGCATAATCATCCGAGCGGTAACCCTGCACCGTCTCCGGAAGATATTGAAGTGACGAAGCGTTTGATGGAGGCGGGGTCTATTATGGGCATTGAGACCCTCGACCATCTAATCATAGGTGATCATCAATTCATCAGTTTGAAAGAGAAGGGTTACATGGGATGAGTTCCTACTGCTACGAGCTTTTGACACGTCGGAAAAAGATGGTAAGTACATTAAACCTTGTCTATTGCTATTGACACTGTGATTTTGTTCTCCAATCCGTTATACTAGGGTGTATGATTTCATGAAGGCCGTAATTGAGCGGTTATGGAGAAAGGAAGAACAGTCTTGTTTGGATTTGGATCAAAAGATGTCGGGATTGACCTCGGCACGGCAAATACATTAGTTTTCATTAAGGGGAAAGGGATTGTCCTTCGGGAGCCCTCAGTAGTCGCAAAAAATACGCATACAGGTGAAATTGTAGCAGTCGGTAGCGCAGCGAAAAATATGATCGGTCGTACGCCTGGTTCTATCGTTGCCACTCGTCCGATGAAAGATGGCGTAATTGCTGACTTTGAAATTACTACAGCGATGATTGAGCATTATATGAAAGAAGCAATGAAAACGGCGGGCGGTTCATTTAAAAAGCCGAATGTTATGATCTGTGTACCTTATGGGATCACATCTGTTGAACAGCGTGCAGTGACGGATGCTGCAAAACAAGCAGGTGCGAAAGATGCCTTTACAATCGAAGAACCGTTTGCGGCGGCAATCGGTGCAAATCTTCCAGTCTGGGAACCTACGGGCAGTATGGTCGTCGATATAGGTGGTGGAACGACGGAAGTAGCGGTTATTTCGCTTGGAGGTATTGTGACGAGTGAATCAATTCGTGTCGGTGGTGACACGATGGATAACGCAATCATTAGCTTCATCCGCAAGACGTACAACTTGACGATTGGTGAGCGGACAGCTGAAGCTATTAAAATTGAAATTGGTTCTGCGAAAGTAACAGATGGTTTGCAGAAGATGGAAATTCGTGGACGTGACCTAGTGACAGGCCTACCGAAAACGATTGAAATCTCTTCGGATGAAATTGCAGGTGCATTGCGTGAATCGATTACGCAAATCATTGATGGTGTGAAGAAGACACTTGAAACGACACCACCTGAATTATCTTCAGATGTGATGGAGCGTGGGATTGTCTTAACAGGCGGTGGCGCATTGCTTCAAAATCTTGATAAAATTATTTCTGATGAAACGAATATGCCTGTATTTATCGCGGAAGATCCACTCGATTGTGTGGCAATTGGTACAGGTAAGGCACTTGATAATTTTGATTTAATTAAAAAGATGCAATCTAGATAAGTGAGGGAGGATACGGGTAATGCCGCGATTTTTTTCAAATAAACGATTGATTTTATTGCTCGTCGGCGTAATCGTCCTCGTAGCATTAATTTCATTCTCCCTCAAAGACCGGCAGCACGCCTCACTCCCAGAACAAATTGTGAAAGACGTCGTCGGCTTCGGGCAATCGTTATTCTCGAAGCCGGCGCATTATATTACAGGTGTCATCGGGAATATTGATGGGATTTTGAATACATATGAAGAAAACAAGCAATTAAAAATGAGATTAAGTGAATACGCCTCTAACCAAGCAGAATTATCGGATATCCAGGCAGAAAATGAGCGATTACTAGAGATAATTGGCAAAACAGATGATTTACGAGCTTATGAACCTATTCATGCAACGGTTATTTCTCGCAATCCTGATCAGTGGGAAGAGAAAATCATTATTGATAAAGGTGAAGTACACGGTATTGAGCGGAATATGGCGGTCGTTACAGCAAATGGCTTAATAGGTAAAGTTGTACTCGTCAATAAGTTTACTTCCACGGTGGAGCTCTTGTCGACAGAAAATCGTAATTTTCGCGTTGCTTCGGTTATTCCTGGAAAAGATCCTGCGTTTGGGCTTATTGAAGGCTATGATCGTCAGCGGAGTGAACTCATTATGAAGCGGATTGATTCTAGTTTTGATATTGAAGTCGGTCAGCGAGTTGTTTCATCCGGTCTTGGTGGGATATTCCCGAAAGGACTTCTTATTGGTGAAGTGACAGAAATATCGACGGATGACTATGGATTGACAAAGTTAGCCTATATTCGTCCAGCGGCAGAATTTACAATGTTAGACCACGTGATAATCGCGAAAAGGACATCGACGATTGTGGATGGAACAGACGGGGACGGCACTGAGGAGGAGGGGGAATCATGATCCGATTCGTCATCCCTTTCATTGCTGTCTTACTATTTTTCTTGGAGCCTGTTTTTAGCCTTTTCTCCCCTATAGATATCGGAGGAATGCGATACACGCTTGTCCCACGGTTTGTTATCGTGTACCTTATCTTTATAGCAGTCTATTATAGTCGGCAACATGCAATCATTTACGGAATTGCACTTGGACTCTTGTATGATATGTTCCACATTGATATTATTGGATTATATGCATTTCTTTTTCCGTTAATCTGCTTTATCGCGGTGCTAATTATTCGCCAAGTTCACCGTCATCTGGTTACGGTCATGTTCTTAGCGCTACTCCTCATTATTGTTCTTGAATTATTGTCCTACTTTTTTGCAAGTCTTGTTTCATTGACCTCGATTGGTTTAGATGAATTCATTGCCGGTAGGCTCGTGCCGACGATTATTGCCAACTCGGTTTTTGTTGGAATGTTCGGTTTATTTTTCAAGAATCTCATTTACAAAAGAGGATTGGAGCGACAAGGCGAAACTTTGTAGTTTGAATAACTGCTGCTAATTCAGGTTAATGGATTAGAAAGAGAGCGCGGGGTGACGCAAATGACGAAACAGCAATATGTAACAATCAAAGGGACAAAGGATGGTCTTATCCTTCGCCTTGATGACAAATGCGCCTATTCGGATATGATTGCGGAACTTCGAAGGAAAGTGGAAGAGAATAGCTTGGAGGGACTTGCAGAAGTACAGGTCCATACAGGCAACCGCTATTGTCATGACGATGAATTAAAGGAAATCATGAATACGATTCATAATTCTCCTCATTTACGTGTATCAAAAATTCAAAGTGATGTGATCACGGTGGAAGAATGTAACCGAAGAATACTTGAAAAACAATCTGAAACTTATGTCGGCATCGTCCGGTCAGGGCAGGTCGTGAAGGCGGATGGAGATCTCGTCGTCGTTGGGGATGTCAATCCGAATGGTCGTGTCATTGCAGCGGGTAGTATATTCATTCTTGGACGTCTCAAAGGAATTGCCCATGCTGGTGCGAATGGTAATGTAGAGTCAGTTATTGCTGCCTCATGGCTTGAAGCAACACATCTCATCATTGCGGACAAAATGGAGACGATGACGGATGAATTGACAGTTTTGTCGGAACATCCAGAAATGGAATGTGCTTATTTGCATCCAAACGGTTCTATTGCTATCAATCGTCTTCAGGAACTTCGGATACTCCGACCTGGTCTGTCATCATTCAAAGGAGGAAGCTAATGTGGGAGAAGCAATCGTAATAACATCTGGTAAAGGTGGTGTCGGCAAAACAACGACATCCGCAAATCTGGGAACTGCATTGGCCCTTCAAGGTAAGAAAGTCTGTCTGATTGATACTGATATTGGACTTCGGAATCTCGATGTCATTCTAGGACTTGAAAACCGTATCATCTATGATCTTGTAGATGTGGTTGAAGGCCGCTGTAAAGTGCAGCAGGCCCTTGTGAAAGACAAACGTTTTGAAGAAGGGCTCTTTTTATTGCCAGCTGCTCAGACAACTGATAAAAATGCAGTGAATCCAGAGCAAATGAAACTATTGGTTGCTGAACTAAAACGAGATTATGATTATATCTTGATCGATTGTCCTGCGGGCATCGAGCAAGGCTTTAAAAATGCTGTTGCAGGGGCGGATCGTGCGATTGTCGTTACGACTCCGGAAATCTCGGCCGTTCGGGATGCCGACCGTATTATTGGGCTGCTGGAGCAGGAAGACATCGAACCACCAAAACTTATTATTAATCGTATTAAACGTCAACTGATGTCATCGGGCGATGCGCTCGACGTCAATGATATTACATCGCATTTGTCGATTGATTTACTAGGCATCGTGCTGGATGATGAAAATGTCATTTCTTCTTCGAATAAAGGAGAACCGATTGTTATGGATCCATCGAACCCAGCTGCTATTGGCTATCGCAACATTGCCCGCCGTATTCTAGGTGAATCGGTTCCGCTTATGTCACTAGACGTAGGTAAGCCTGGATTTTTCGATAAAATTAAATCTATATTTGCAAAATAATTCCCCAATCCCTGATGCGTCTTTTGCGTCGGGTTTTTTGTGTTTTTTGGGGGAGAAGGCGGGGATTTCGCCTGCGGTGTCAGAGTTCGAGGTTGAGGTATTCGAGTTTGTGAGAAAGGTGTGCTAGTTTTTGAAATAGGTAGTCCAGTTTGTCCGGGGTGTCTGAGTTCATCGTCTATGTATTCGAGTTTGTGAGAAAGGTGTCCCAGTTTCTGAAATAGGTAGTCCAGTTTGCCCAGGGTGTCTGGGTTCATCGTCTATGTATTCGAGTTTGTAAGAAAGGTGTCCTAGTTTCCGAAATAGGTAGTCCAGTTTGTCCAGGGTGTCTGAGTTCATCGTCTATGTATTCAAGTTTGTGAGAAAGGTGTGCTAGTTTCTGAAATCGGTTCTCCAGTTCCGCCAATGGATAAGCATTTGTTTTCACATCCAGTCATATACTGAAAAAAACGGGTGGTGTGGCCGGGTGAAGTGGAGGACGAAGTGGCTAGTGGCGATTGTGTTGACGATTGGGGTGATTGGTGTGGCGAAGCTGGAGGAGGCGGAGGTGATCCGGCAGCCTATCACGCAATATGTTACATCGGGGCAGGATTTAGTGGCGGTGAAGAAATGGGTGGCTTCGATGATCAAGGATTCAGACGATGATAAAATTGCAGTGATGGCGGGTCCGAATTTGGATGATCCTTTTTCCATGTACGAATCGATGCAACCTTATAAAAATGGTGTCCTGGTTTCGTATACGAATCCGTTGCCGATTGAAGCGCAAGCGAGTGGGCTTGTTGTTTTCACAGGATTTACCCGCGAATCGGGGAAAACAATTACGGTGTTATATGATGATGGGGATGAAGTGACATATGGCTTTGTGGGAACAATTCCAATACTACCCTATACGGCTGTAAAAAAAGGGGACACGCTGGCGCTAATGGAAGAGGGGGCCATTTATTTAATGGTGAAGCGTGGTGGTGTGAAATTAGATGCATCCCTATTGCCAACGTATCTCTCAGGTGACGATCTGTCGGATGTGGATGAATGAAGTTTAGGCTCCATCCTGTGCTCCTGCCGTTTTTCTTATTTCTCATTATGACAGGGAGCATATCCATCTATGCACTTATCTTCATATCGCTACTCATTCATGAAATGGGCCATCTGATTGCAGCTTATGTCACGGGGATGCGGGTTCGTTCGTGCGTGATTATGCCGTATGGTGGCGAATTAATCATTAGCAATCGTCAGTTAGAGCCGAAAAAAAAACGCATTATTGTCGCGCTCGGTGGTCCGCTGGCGACAGGTCTATTATTAGCACTTGCGACATGGATAGAGTTCCCGGGTGATGATCAAGTCATTCGTATCCAAGTCGCATTATTGGTGCTGAACTTACTGCCGATTTTGCCGCTTGACGGAGGACAGGTCATTTGTGCATTACTGGAGACTGACGGTTCTGAGTATCGCACGCGTGCACTTGTTTTAGTGCATTCGATGTTATTTATAGCCGCTGCGATTTTGCTATTAATTTGTGGGTTACCCAAGACCATTCCTTATATTCTTCTTGCATTATTTCTCCTCATTCAAAATATTACTGCCTTTCGTTTCCGAAAATATGAAAAAGCATATACAGAAATAAAATTAAAACAATTGACGTAACTTTTTTTATATGGTAATATTCAAATGTTATTGTTTGTAGCACCCGTGCTACTGCAACCGCGCTGATAAGGTACAAGTATCCAAATGGATCACCTTGGAAGGCGAGTCTGAGTTTATAGAGGAGGTGCAAGTATGTACGCAATCATTGAAACTGGTGGTAAGCAAATCAAAGTTGAACAAGGCCAGGAAATCTACATCGAAAAAGTAGCTGGTGAAGCTGACGAAGTCGTCACTTTTGACAAAGTTCTATTCATAGGTGGAGAAAACGTGAAAGTTGGCGCTCCATTCGTGGAAGGTGCTACTGTAACGGGTAAAGTTGTTAAACAAGGTCGTGCTAAAAAGATCACTGTTTACAAATACAAGCCGAAAAAGAACTACCACAAAAAACAAGGTCATCGTCAGCCATACACGAAAATCGTCATTGACGGTATTAACGCGTAAGCCGGCATGATTAAGATCATCATCAATGAGCAATCTTCAGGCCACATCCATTCATTTGAGATGAAAGGTCACGCTGATTTCGCGGAACACGGAAAAGACCTTGTCTGTGCAGGAGCATCCGCAGTATCTTTTGGTACTGTCAATGCCATCATTGCACTCACAGGAAAAACCCCTGACATCCATCAAGGAGCTGACGGTGGTTATTTGAAAGTCATATTTCCGGAAAACGACGAAAAAGATTACGATATACAGTTAATTCTAAAAGCGATGATTGTATCATTACAGACGATTGAACAAGACTATGGGCAACATATAAAACTCATCTTCAACAAGTAGGAGGTGGCATACATGCTACGTTTGGATCTCCAGTTTTTTGCATCGAAAAAAGGGGTAGGTTCTACTCGGAACGGTCGTGACTCTCACTCGAAACGTCTTGGCGCGAAACGCGCTGATGGACAATTCGTGTCAGGCGGATCAATCCTTTATCGTCAGCGCGGAACGAAAATTCACCCAGGTGAAAACGTCGGTCGCGGTGGTGACGATACACTTTTCGCAAAAGTTGACGGCGTCGTTCGTTTTGAACGTTTTGGCCGTGACAAAAAGAAAGTTAGCGTTTACCCTGAAGTTCAGGAAGCGTAAACATACGAGAGAAAGGACTGCATATGATGTGCAGTCCTTTTTCTTTTTTATTTTAGATAGGCCTGCAATGTCTTCGATAGTTGGCGAAGCGGGGTAGAAAAATGTTATACTATAAAGATGAAAATGTTGGCGGTGAATGACAATGGGAAACGATAAGCTGACCCTGATACAAGCGCTGAAATTTGCAAGACATGATTTTTTGAATGAGCTTCAGTTAATCTTACTGTATATTGACCTCGGTAAACTGCCAGAAGCGAAACAGAAAATTATGGAGACAACGGATGCGATGCGCCAAGTGGCCATGCTAGAAAGACTCGGACTACCGGCTGTTGAAACATGGCTTGTTACGTTTGACTGGATGTACAGCGTGTTCCCTAAAACAATAACGTCTGCGATTACGTCAGGTATCCGGGAAGCGGATGATGAAGCGGTCGCAGCCTATTTAGAACAGGTATTTTGTATAGCAGAAAAAATGGTAGATCCCACATCTGATTATGAAGCGCAGATTGATGTCAAGGCTACATCGACAAGTTGGTCGATTACCGTCACTGTTGACGGTGCGATGGACCAGATGCTAGCTGCACCAGAAGTGACTGGGGACTTCAGCGTAGAAGAAATAATTTCACAAAATCAATGGACGTTCACGATTCGTGGGCGATAGGAGGAAAATGCATGTTTGTCGATCACGTAAAGATTTATGTAAAGGGTGGTGACGGTGGTGACGGGATGGTTGCGTTCCGTCGGGAAAAGTATATCGCATACGGCGGTCCAGCCGGTGGCGACGGTGGTAAAGGTGCTGACGTCACTTTCATAGTTGACGAAGGGCTGCGTACACTGATGGATTTCCGTTACCAACGCCATTTTAAAGGAACACGTGGCGAGCACGGCGGCAGTAAGAGTATGCATGGTAAGAGTGCGACGGATATGGTTGTTAAGGTTCCACCGGGTACGGTTGTTACAGATGCGGAAACAGGTACGATTATTGCTGACCTTGTCGAGCATGGGCAGACGGCTGTTATTGCCAAAGGTGGTCGCGGTGGTCGTGGGAACTGTCGATTTGCAACACCACAAAATCCAGCGCCTGAACTGTCTGAAAAAGGTGAGCCGGGTGTCGAGCGGGAAATTACATTGGAATTGAAAGTACTTGCTGATGCAGGTCTTGTCGGTTTCCCTAGCGTTGGGAAATCGACGTTATTATCTGTTGTTTCCTCAGCAAAACCTAAAATTGCCGATTATCATTTTACAACATTGGTACCGAATTTGGGGATGGTTGAAACAGAGGACCATCGTGGTTTCGCACTAGCCGATCTTCCTGGTTTGATCGAGGGAGCGCATGAAGGAATTGGTCTGGGGCATCAGTTTTTACGTCATATCGAGCGGACGCGTGTTATTATTCATGTGGTCGATATGTCTGGATTGGAAGGACGCGATCCATATGAAGATTTCGTGACCATCAATGAGGAATTGGCGCAATATAATTTACGATTGACAGAGCGTCCACAAATCATCGTGGCCAATAAAATGGACATGCCTGATGCGGAAGACAATCTCAAGGAATTTAAGAAAAAGCTGGGCGATGAAGATGCGCAGATCTTCCCGATTTCTGCGATTACGCGAAAAGGGCTTGATGAACTGCTGTTTGCAGTAGCGGATCTGCTTGAAGTGACACCAGAATTCCCAATGCATGAAATTAAGGATGAGGAAGAGCATTCTGTTCTGTACAAACACGAGTCAGAAGTTGACTTTGAAGTAACACGTGATGATGACGGAGCATATGTCTTATCTGGTTACACAATTGAGCGTCTGTTCAGAATGACGGATTTCAACTTCGATCAATCTGTCCGTAAATTTGCGAGACAAATGCGTGGGATGGGTGTAGATGATGCACTTCGTGAACGCGGTGCGAAAGACGGCGATACAGTACGTATCCTCGAATTCGAATTTGAATTCCTCGAATAATGAGTTGACATCAACGAAGATTTTATGAGTAAAAGGGGAGTACTGTGAGACAGGGGGAACTCTTTATGAAGCAATTGGGGGAAGGTCATTTTTATCTTGTAAGAGAAGATGTGCTGACAGAATCCATGCAAAAAATGCTGGAGGCGAAAAGGCTATTGGCTAGCGGAGAAGAATCGACGATACAAGATGCTACAAGAAGGGTAGGCCTATCCCGAAGCGCATTTTATAAATATCGCGATACTGTATTTCCTTTCGAATCGATTGCACGTGAACGAATCCTAACGATCTTCATCCAACTTGAGGATCGGAAGGGGTCGCTTGCAACATTAATGCATATCATTTCAGAGGCAAAATGTAATGTCTTAACAATCCATCAAACGATACCTGTCCAAGCGCGTGCCAATATTACATTGTCGCTAGATGTGACAGAAATGGAAATCAAAATGGAAGAGTTTCTGCAACGCCTAAAATCACCTGATTTTGTTGACGCGGTAAATTTAATTAGTTCAGGTGCATTGTGAAAGGAGTAAATAACTATATGATAGACGAGAAATTTACGCCGACAGTCGCTTATTTAGGACCTGAAGCGTCATTTACACATGTAGCGGCAAGCACTCTTTTTGGAGGTACATCAGGATTGGTGTCGCATGCCACGATACCTGATTGTATTGAGGCGGTGGCAGCAGGCCATGTTGCTTATGCCATCGTTCCGCTTGAAAATGCTTTGGAAGGCTCTGTACCACTGACAATTGATTACTTGTTCCACGGGAGTGAGTTGTTCATCAATGCTGAAATTTCTATTCCGATTGAGCAGCATCTGATGATCAATCATAAGCAAATCCCTTTTGTTGATGAAATCGAGTCTATTAATTCTCATCCGCATGCACTTGCGCAATGCCATAAATATTTACAGTATAATTTCCGTCGTGTGCCGCTTATTCAGACAACTTCAACGGCCGCGGCCGCAAAGTATATTTCTGAAAATCCAGATGAGAAAATAGCGGCTATTGGCAATCGATTGGCGGCAGAGAAATATGGATTACATATTACAGAAGAAAACATTCATGATTTTCATTTTAACCATACACGTTTTGTTGTGTTATCGTTGCGTAAGGAATGTTTGGAAAGTGAAGGGCATTCTACTAAACTAAAAACGACTTTCATGGTGAAATTACCAGAGGATGATCGTCCGGGCGTACTCCATCAGGTGCTATCTGTTTTCTCCTGGCGCAGGCTCAATTTAAGTAAAATTGAATCGCGGCCATTGAAAACAGGTCTCGGAAATTATTTCTTCATCATCGATGTGTTGGAAGCCGAAGATCATCCGATGATGCAGGGGGCAATCGAAGAACTTACTGCACTCAATTGTTCTGTGCGCTCATTCGGTTCCTATTTTACATACAATCAATTACCGTCACGTCATTGAAAAATGACGCAGGCGGTTTTTTGTTGTGAATAAAAATAGGCTTGCCGTGCGCGCACCGAAGGCAGTTCCGCGCGCACCGAAGGTAATCCCGTGCGCAACAAAGCTAGTCGCTAGCGTAACAACAATGCCGAATCAAAATAATTAAACGCCCTCAATTTTTGAATAAAACGCCCACCGCCGCATATACATAGCAAGAGGGGACATCACATGGAAAATGTGCGTCACAAAGACGGGCGTCCGTTCATACGATGGATTGACGGAAGGGGGAATTTTTTAAGTGGAAATCCATATTGTTGTCAAAGGGGATACGTTGTGGAAGATTGCGCGTCAATATGGTATCCCGTTCGAAGAGTTGAAGCGGGCCAATGCACATCTCGCTAAATCTGAATACATCGTGCCTGGTATGAAGATATTTTTACCGAACAAAGTACAGGGAGGAAAGCAAGAGCACGTCAAGCATCCTGATAAAGGGAAGGTTCCGGTAAAGCCGACCCAGCCGCCAACGGCACCAGTGCCAACGCCAAAACCAAAACCGCCAACAGTGAAACCACCAACGCAGCCAACACCCAAACCACCAACGCCGACGCCAAGACCACCAGTGCCAACACCTAAACCGCCAGCGCCGACGCCAAGACCACCAGTGCCAACACCTAAACCGCCAGCGCCAACGCCAAGACCACCAGTGCCAGCACCTAAACCTCCAGCGCCAACGCCAACACCACCGGCGCCAATACCGAGACCGCCAGTGCCAACGCCGCCAGTACAGGTGCCACCAATACCGCCGGCACCGATGCCAGTACCGCCACCTGTACCTACGCCGCCACCTATCCAAATGTTTCCGATGCAGCCGTGCATGCATCATCCGATGATTGGGATTCCATGTGGCTGGTTGCCAATTTTCGACGCGGATTGTCATCCGTTTATGCATTCGGGACAAATTCAGGCGATGCCTAGCCCACCGGCTTCTATGCAACCGGCACCGATGCCGTTACCAACACCATCGTTACCATCGACACAATTTCCAATGTACGAAGAAGAGTGTGAAGAATCACCGATTTTTTCTAGTCAAGGACCTGCCGAAATGCCACAGCAAATGCCACAACAAATGCCTATGGTTGAAGGTTGGCAATTAGTAGAGTCACCTGATAATCTGTTCGAAGAGTCTCCAGAATGGGATCTACAGCCGTCAGCTTGGTGTCCACCTGAGCAAGGATATATTCCACAATCCTTATCTCCGGCTATGCAACAAGGCTTTCCGATGATGCCATTTCCGGTCTCTCAGCAAGGCTGTGGCTGTGATGGCCACCAATATCACCACCAACACCATCACCCGATGATGATGATGCCTTTATTCTACCAAATGATGCCTACACCTTATCAGGGCTCCAACTGGTATGGATCGTATTGATAGGCGTATGGCGCTGGAAGGGAAAGTAGAAAAAATAAAAGATAATGTGTGGAAGTTGGAGAGGAACGGCCATCGTTTTTCAGTGAAGCGATATCACTCGAACTCGATTGCCATGAAAGTGAAACGTATACATGATGTATTACATTCGATGTCATTTTTGCATATTGTACCTGTTGAGTCTGAAGAAGATCGGTTGCTATTCATTCAACCGTGGTTAGATGGTGCCAAGGCGGTCAATTTCAAGAAAAGGGCTGATCGGACGGATTCGCTTGCGGCCCTCCATGCCCTTCATGCAACACAGGCACAAATCGACTGGCACGCCTCACCTTATTTACACCCTTATCCTCTCGTTATGAAATGGGAGGATCGAATCGTTCGTTTTCGCGAAATTAGCAGTGCGTGTGAGGCGTATATTGGAAAAGGCCGAGTTGACGAAATTTTGTTTTATGCATTGAACGCTATTAGTGTAGTCAAAAAAACCTATCAGGATCATTTGGATGGCACGTTACTCCATGGAGATGTTGTGCATCATAATATTTTGCGTGATATGCATGGTGTGATTCGCTTCATCGACTTCGATCTAGCTTGTACGGGACCGGCTGGTACTGAAATTGCACTGTGGATTCACCGTGTGCTACCGCAAATCGATTATGATCTTGATTTTTTGTTTGATGAACAGCCTTCCTTGCAAAAGTTGGACGCAGCATCGAAGACATTGCTACTGTTTCCGAATGAATTACTACGTGAGTGGCTCCATTTCTTCACGCTATCCCCAACGAGTAGGGAAAGACAGGCGAAGCAGCTCATCCCTTTTACAGAGTCCGCGCTCTCACATTGGCCGAAATTATGGTATGATGTAGAACGGATAAACATATAGGGGGTAGTCAGTATGGCAGGCCATTCCAAGTGGAAGAATATTCAAAACCGTAAAGGTGCACAAGATGCAAAAAGAGGTAAAATTTTTCAAAAGATGTCCAAGGAAATCTTTGTAGCTGCAAAATCGGGCGGACCGGACGTTGCATTGAATGCTGCACTTCGTCTAGCGATTGAAAAGGCGAAAAGTGTGAACGTTCCGAATGACGTTATTAAACGGGCGATTGATAAGGCGACAGGTGCTGGTGCCGATGAGAACTACGAAGAAGTGATCTATGAAGGTTACGGCCCAGGCGGAGTCGCTGTACTTGTGTACTGTCTGACAGAAAACCGTAACCGAACGGCTCCAAATGTACGTGTCGCGTTTAATAAAAACGGCGGCAGTCTTGGAGAAAGTGGTTCAGTCGGTTACATGTTTGACCGCAAAGGACGTCTTTTCATTGAACGGACAGATAGCACCGATGAAGATACAGTGATGATGGCGGCACTTGAAGCAGGTGCGGATGATATCGAATCGACAGAAGAAGGCTTTGAAATTGTCACACAGCCGTCTGATTTTTTAACGGTGAAAGAAGCACTGGAAGCAGAAGGTATTGTCTTTATTTCAGCGGAAATCGAGATGATTCCATCCATGTATACGGAGCTTTCTGCTGATAATGAAGAGTTGTTTGACAAGATGCTCGAAGCACTGGAAGATGACGATGACGTGCAGGACATCTACCATAATGCGGCGGAGTAACAGTTGAAACTGGAAACGTTGATATACCAAGGGTTTGAAGAGGTTCTAAGTTAGTTTTTCAACGTGAGATTGTAGTTTTATTACGATATATATGTTAAAAACGAACCTTTTACTTATGACATTTAATTGAAGACATTTCCTTACAAGTATTGTTGAAAAACAATCTTATTAGGGGGGTGTCTTTTTTGTTGTTAGAAGAATATTTGTATCATATCGAAGTTCAAAACTTTTCACATCGTACAATTAACGGTTATAAAAAAACAATTTGGCCTTTTAAGGACTTGCAATATGAAGTTTAATCATTCACAAGTCCTGTTCTTATGCCGCAATTGCACATTAATAAGTAATTATTTTTTGTTTTTTAGCTCTAAAAGTATAGGAGTTATATTTAATAAAATCGATATAATCGTCAAAACCCAAAACGCTATTGCCATCGTAGGCACTACATCTAATAAAGCAGACCAATCTTCCGCCTTTACCCAATCGGACACCATACTGTAATCTGCAACAAGTGTTAGTGCTGTAAATGATAACCCCATTGCCATTGCCAATTTATAATCTTTGCCTGTTCCGTACATATAAAGATTTATAAAAGTTGCTACTATAGCAATTAGTCCAAATATTAACCACATAATTATACCCCCATTATATTTTTATTTAAGATGAACATTTATCTACAATTAAATATTTAAAAGTCTAGTTATCTTATTTCAAAATCTGACCGTATTGTTGAACAACTGGATAATCAATTATTGGTATAGTGTAACACATTCACAAATATTGGTGTGGTGAGATATAGAGAATTGGTACTTGCACAATAGCCATATAATCTATGATTTTCTGCTACCAGAGGAATCAGAAGCGTCATTGATTGAACCGTGTGATTATAGTATGTTTATGGTATACACTCTTCAGTGGTGGGTATTTAATTTGATAGAGATATAATGAAAAAAACTTACATCTTACATCGGAAAATAGTGTACAATTCTAAAGGGATTGATATATATATATACGTATTAGGTTGTGCAATAAGTGTCATAGGAAGGAAGTTTGGCTTGATTGAAACATTATTGTTAAATGTCCTATTTTTACTTTTTCCGGTTTTAATAGCGGTCATATTTTTTGAAAATAGATTAACGAAAAGTAATGAATATATACTTATTTCTATTTCGTCTGTCGTACTTATTTTTTGTATGGCCTTCCCATTTACATTGGAAACGGGGTTTATTTTTGATTTAAGGTACATTCCATTTATAATCGCCGCACTTTTTGGTGGCTACAAAATGGTTTTGCCCCTGTACCTCGTACTTAATAGTTATCGGTTTTTTATTGGAGGGGAAGGGATTTATCACTCGCTCATTTTCTCAACGGTTATTTTTATTGTTGTGCCATTGTTGAGTAGAAGGTTTATACAACAAAACGGGAAAAGTAGAATGATCTATGCAGTCGTTGTCACTTTTCTGGTGACGGTATTTTACTTTATTACGTTGGGCTTTCATTATCCCAATTTAACAAGTGAGTTTTGGACATTAACCGTCTATGCGTTAGTCATACATATCATCGTCGTTTCCATTATTATGTCTTTAATAGAAAAGGTTATCTTTAATGTGAAGACCCGTGAACTTTATTTTCGGTCGGAAAGACTAAAGGATATTGGTGATTTGTCAGCAAGTATTGCCCATGAAATAAGAAATCCATTGACGGTCACGAATGGATTTTTACAACTTTTAAAGGGTTCCAAAACGATTACAGCTGACGAAAAGGGCTATATTGAGTTTTCATTAAAAGAATTGGAACGGGCAGAAAAGATTGTTAGTGATTTTTTGACTTTTTCAAAACCCCAATCAGCACATATGGTTTATGCCAGTTTCAAAGATGAAATCACCTATGTAGAAAATATTATGAAACCCTATGCCAAGATGAATCAAGTAGATATACAAGTTCATTTTACAAATTCATTGAAGAAGAAATATGATGAAAATCAAATGCAGCAGTGTTTTATCAATTTATTTAAAAATGGGATTGAAGCGATGAAAGACACTGGTGGGACGCTGTCGATAGATGTTGTGGAACACAAGAATAATATTATTATTAAAATTAAAGATAGGGGAGTAGGTATGTCCTGTGAAGAAATTGCACAACTAGGGAAACCTTATTATTCCACCAAAAAAGAAGGAACGGGTCTTGGTATGTTAATGGTTTACAGTACCATTTGTAATGTGAAAGGGACGATTGATGTAGAAAGTAAAGTAGGGAAAGGGACAACTTTTCTGATTACGATTCCGGTTTGACTGTGATAGCAGTTAACGAATGTAGAAAATGCGTTCGTATGGTATAATCAGTTCTGACCATATAGGGGGCAGATAGGATGTACGACTACATAAAAGGGCAGATTACGCGTGTGACGCCGGAGTACATTACGTTGGAACAAGGTGGCATTGGTTGGCTCATTATGACGCCGAATCCGTATGCGTTTCATAAGACAGATGATATTCAGCAAGTGTTTACTTATTTGCATGTCCGTGAAGATATTCAGTTATTGCTGGGCTTTAAGTCATTGGAGCAACGTGAATTGTTTAAAAAGCTGATTACGGTTTCGGGTATTGGTCCGAAAGGGGCTTTGGCTATTCTTGCAAGCGGTATTCCTTCTCAAGTAATTGGTGCGATTGAACGGGAAGATGAGACGTTTTTGGTTCAGTTCCCGGGCGTTGGTAAAAAGACGGCGCGTCAGATGATTCTAGATTTGAAAGGCAAGCTGTTCGATTTATTCAGCGAAATGGAAATGCCAGACGACGATGTGACACTGCTGACGATGGCGGATAATGGTGCGTTGGATGAAGCGATTTTGGCGCTGGAAGCACTTGGCTATTCACAGCGTGAATTAACGAAAGTGAAGCCGAAATTGGAAAATGAAGAGCATGATACTGAAGGTTATATGAAATTGGCTTTGAAGTTATTGTTGAAACAGTAATATATCCTTACTGGGTAAGGATGGAACTGAATCCTTACTTCGAGTAAGGATAAGCTGGAAAGGGGGGCGGACGATGGAAGAACGGGTCATTTCGGGGGAAGCATCCAATTTTGATGAGCGCTTTGAACAATCGCTAAGACCACAGTTTCTTAGCCAGTATATCGGGCAGGAAAAAGTGAAGGATAATTTAGGTGTTTTCATCGAGGCAGCAAGAGGGCGCAGTGAGAGCTTGGATCATGTGTTATTGTATGGACCTCCGGGGCTTGGTAAGACGACGCTAGCTAGCGTCATTGCCAATGAAATGGATGTCAACATTCGTATGACGAGTGGTCCGGCAATTGAACGCCCTGGTGATTTAGCGGCGGTTGTTTCTTCGCTTGAGCCAGGTGATGTGTTATTTATAGACGAAATACACAGGCTGAATCGGGCGATTGAAGAGGTGTTGTATCCTGCCATGGAAGACTTTTGTCTCGATATTGTTGTAGGGAAAGGACCTTCTGCTCGGTCGATTCGCTTGGATTTACCACCCTTTACACTAATTGGAGCGACGACGCGTGCAGGTGCCTTGTCGGCGCCTTTACGGGACCGTTTTGGCGTGCCGCTACGCCTTGAGTTTTATGAAGTGGAGCCACTGAAGGAAATTGTTGTGCGTAGTGCAGGTCTTTTTGAGGTAGCGATTGATGAACAGGCTGCGGTGGAAATTGCGCGTCGTTCAAGGGGGACCCCGCGTATCGCCAATCGCTTGTTGCGTCGTGTGCGTGATTTTGCGCAAGTGAGGGGCAATGGTAATATTACGGTTAGTACCGCACAGCAAGCACTTGAAATGCTACAAGTGGATTCGCATGGTTTGGATCATATCGACCATAAATTGTTGACAGGCATGATTGAGCGCTTTCGTGGTGGTCCTGTTGGTATTGATACGATTTCCGCAAGTATTGGTGAGGAATCCGTGACGATTGAGGATGTTTACGAACCGTATTTGTTACAGATTGGTTTTATCCAACGGACGCCGCGTGGACGAGTGGCGACGCGTTTAGCCTATGACCATTTTGGTTATGTAGTTCCAGAGCATCATGAACAGTAATTTGATAATAAAGGGAGATAATATAGACGATGGATGTCAATGATTTTGATTTTGATTTACCAGAACAGCTAATTGCACAGACGCCGCTAGTCGATCGCACGGCAAGTCGGTTGATGGTGCTTGATAAAACGACAGGACAAGTAGATCATCGTCAATTTCCTGACTTATTGGATGAGCTTGAGGCCGGTGATATTGTCGTATTAAATGATACACGTGTTTTGCCAGCACGTCTGATGGGTGTGAAAGAGGACACGGGTGCTACAATTGAAGTACTGTTATTGAAAGAAACAGGGGCTGATGAGTGGGAGACGCTTGTTAAGCCGGCGAAGCGTGTGAAATTGGGAACGGTTGTCACGTTTGGTGATGGACGCTTGAAGGCGGAGTGTACAGGCTTACAGGCGCAAGGAGGACGGACGTTCAAATTCATCTATGCTGGGATTTTTTATGAAATTCTAGATGCACTTGGGCAAATGCCGTTACCGCCGTATATTACAGAAACACTAGATGATCAGGCACGGTATCAGACAGTCTTTGCGAAAGAGCGCGGTTCAGCAGCAGCACCAACAGCGGGGCTGCATTTTACGGATGACATTTTGGAGAGCATACGCGCGAAAGGCGTGGACATTGCCTTTGTCACCTTACATGTGGGATTAGGCACATTCCGTCCAGTCAGTGTCGATACAATTGAAGGACATACGATGCATGCTGAATATTATCAGGTGACACAAGAAACAGCAGATGCTATTAACGGAGCGAAAGCACGCGGTGGTCGTGTCATTGCCGTTGGAACTACTTCGTCTCGAACGTTGGAGACGATTGCTTCGGCAAATGATGGTAAAATCATTGCTAGCAGTGGCTGGACATCAATTTTCATCTATCCGGGCTACACATTTAGTATTGTCGATGGACTATTGACCAACTTCCATTTACCGAAATCGACACTCATTATGTTGATTTCGGCATTGGCAACGCGGGAGCATATTCTCGCAGCATATCAACAGGCGGTTGAGGAAAAGTATCGCTTCTTCAGCTTTGGAGATGCAATGTTCATCAAACCGTCACAAAGGAAGGAATTACAGTAATGGCAGCGATCACTTATGAACATATTAAAACTTGTAAACAGACGGGGGCGCGTCTAGGTATTGTCCATACGCCACATGGGTCCTTTGAAACACCGGCATTCATGCCAGTCGGTACACAGGCAACGGTTAAGACGATGTCACCAGAGGAATTAAAAGACATTGGTGCGGGCATTATTTTAAGCAACACGTATCATTTATGGCTTCGTCCAGGCCATGAAATTATTAAAGAAGCGGGCGGCTTGCATAAATTCATGAATTGGGACAGACCTATTTTAACTGATTCAGGCGGTTTCCAAGTTTTTTCACTGAGCAAATTTCGCAAGATTGAAGAGGAAGGTGTTCATTTTAGACATCATTTGAACGGCAGCAAGCTGTTTCTTAGTCCCGAAAAGGCGATGGAAATCCAGAATGCACTCGGGCCGGATATTATGATGGCGTTTGATGAATGTCCACCATTCCCAGCAACGTATGAGTATATGAAGGCAAGTGTTGAGCGTACATCGAGATGGGCGGCACGTTGTTTAGCAGCTCATGCGCGTCCTGATGAACAAGCGTTATTTGGCATTGTCCAAGGAGGCGAGTTTGAGGAATTACGTAAGCAGAGTGCGAAGGATCTTGTCGCACTTGATTTCCCAGGCTATGCGATTGGTGGATTATCTGTTGGTGAGCCGAAGGATATTATGAACCGCGTTCTGGAGTATACGACGCCGCTGTTGCCGGCAGATAAGCCGCGTTACTTAATGGGTGTCGGTTCACCTGATTCACTCATTGACGGTGCGATTCGTGGGATTGATATGTTTGACTGTGTATTGCCAACACGTATTGCACGGAACGGCACATTGATGACGAGTGAAGGACGTTTAGTAGTCCGCAATGCGAAATATAAAAATGATTTCGGTCCACTGGATAAGAACTGTGATTGTTATGCCTGCAAAAATTATAGTCGAGCGTATATCCATCACTTAATCCGGACAGAGGAGACGTTTGGTATCCGCTTGACGACGCATCATAACCTCCATTTCTTGCTCAATTTAATGGAGCAGGTCAGGGATGCGATTCGCAATGATCGCCTCGGCGATTTCCGCGAAGAATTTTTTGAAAGCTATGGATTCAACAAACCGAATGCAAAAAACTTCTGAATCTTGTATAATGAATCATGGTTGAAAGGGGGATGAAATTATGGAAGGTTTAGCTGGATTATTGCCGTTCGTGGCGATGTTCGCAGTGATGTGGTTTTTGTTAATCAGGCCGGCGCAAAAGAGACAGAAAGCGACGAAGCAGATGCAAAGCGATTTGAAACGCGGAGATCATGTCATTACAATTGGTGGAATACACGGAACAATCGATGCGGTTGACGACTCGTCGGTATTCCTTAAAGTTGCTGAAGGCACAACATTGCAATTCGATAGACAAGCAGTCGGACGTGTAACAGAATCTAAAGCAGGTCTATAAGTACAAGAAGAGGCGATTGGCTAGATAGGATATTATCCTTCTAGGCAGTCGTCTCTTTTTCTATATGGACTGTGTATATAAGTCGAAGTATAAAGGGCATCCTTCGTGAAAAGGGGGGATTGTTATGCACGACTTATTGATCATTGGTTTTCGGACAGTTTTCTTATATATCCTCATCGTTATTATTTTGCGCATCATGGGGAAACGAGAAGTTGGCGAGCTTGGGGTTATCGATATTGTTGTTTTTGTCATTATGGCTGAAGTGGCAGCATTTGCACTCGATTCTCCTGACCAAAAGCTACTGCAATCCATTGTGCCGATGCTTATTTTATTGGGGATTCAATTACTATCCTCTTTTATTTCATTAAAAAGTAAAAGGTTTAGAGATACTGTAGATGGTGAGCCGACGATTATTATTCGGCATGGTCAAATAATGGAACATGAAATGCGAAAACAGCGGTATAATTTGGATGATTTATTTCAACAGCTACGTGAACAACAAATTGGCTCGGTGCATGAAGTCTCTTTTGCTTATTTGGAACCGTCGGGGAACTTATCCGTATTCAAACATGATGCTGTTCAGCCTGTCTTTGCGCTTATTTCTGATGGGGTTATTCAACATAAGCATCTAGCGCTAACCGGCCAAACAGAAGAATGGCTTGAAAAGGAACTAAAAAACCAAGGGATTAATGAGATACAACAGATTTTCTACTGTACATTTGAGAATGGAGAGTTGAAATATCAACTAAAAGAGAAATTTCAATGACGCTTCACTAGCTTTTTGAATTGCAGTAAATCATTTTTCTTCACTTGCCCTGTCAGCATGAGAATGACAAATAGGAATAGAGTTGTAATGATACATTCTGTGATTAAGCCAAAATCACCAATTGGAATGAAAATCGGGCGCATAATGGCGGTCATGATGAAGGAAGCATAGGGCATGGCAAACATAGTGAAACCCGTCGCAGTCGCTTTGTTTTTACGCAATGTTGCGATATGGAGAAAGGATGTAATGAGTACACCGAAACCAATGGCTAAGACAGCACCTGTCACTTGTAGACCTGGCTGCGAAGCGAGGATGAACATAACACCGAGCTTCGCAATGCCGCCATATACGGAGTTCATCATCCCTGCTTTTGCATCCCCTGTTGCCTGTAAAATTGAATAGAGTGGACTTTGGATGTAATAAAAGAAAAAAATAGGGGCGAGTAACGTCATAAAGGATGCCCCTTCTGTCACATGAAACAGTTTTTCTGCCAGTGCCTGTCCGTGAACATAGAAAACCGCCGCTGCAAAAGCCCCTGTCAAGGCTGACAATCGAAGGGATAAGTGAATCCGTTCCTGTAATTTCCCTTTGTTTGTCGAAGCTGCTGCACCACTGACGGCAGGTACAAGGACGACGGACAAAGCGTAAGGAATAAAGGAGGGGAACAGTAGTAACGGTATGAGTACGCCGGATATGATGCCGTAAAGGGACGTAGCGGCGACAGCAGTAACCCCTGACATAGCTAAAGCACGTAAAAAGATAATCGGTTCTAAAAACCATGTAAACGTTCCGAATAGTCGGCTACCAGAAGAAGGGAGTGCAATGGCGAGTAGCGGTTCCATTGGATAGCGCTTGACCTGTTGCTCTTTCGGAATACGTCTTTTTCGCTGTTGGTATTTGAGTAATAAGTAGAGTAAAGAAAAGAGTTCTGCCAGCAACGTGATGCCCATTGCATAGGCGGCATTCATGGCGGTATTGCCATTTATTAAAAGAGAGGGTAACAGCCATGTAATGAGTATAATTCGTACAAATTGTTCAATGATTTGTGACCAAGCTGTTTCTTCAATGCGGGCAATCCCTTGAAAATACCCGCGAATTAACCCGCCGATTGCAGCAACAGGCACAATTGCAATCCCTACATACAATGTCGTCGAGGAGGCCGCGTTGCCGAGCAAGGTCTCTGATAAGTAAGGGACGAACAAAATGGAGGCGGGGATGAAAACCGCACTTGTTAAGATGGTGATGAAGGTTGCCGTTTTCATGACAGCAGGTAGCTTGACTGTTTGCCCTTTGGCATCAAGCTCGGCGATGACTTTTGCAATGGCAATTGGAACGCCGAGTTGGACGAGTGACAGGAAAAAAATGAAAGCGGGGTATGCGGTCATATAAATACCAACGGCTTCTTCACCAGCAATCCTCATGAATTGAATCCGGAAGACGAATCCTAAAAGCTTGGACAGGAAGACAGCGACCATCAGAACGACTGTCCCGCGGATAAATGAAGACAATTTAAACAACTCCTTCCTAATTCCGGTCATTTCATATACACTTAGCGTATGCAAAAATGTACGCACTTACGACTATGGATGAAAGGAATGGGATGATGGTCCGACAATTTGAACAATTGTACACCCACATGTTGCCCGCGATTGACAGCAAAAAGAACGAGTTTCATCTCTACGGCTACCCAACGGTCACTAATGAAGCGATTTGGACATATTGTGTTCAAAAGAAATGGCGCAAAAAAGATATTCTTGCGATGCGAATGCATGAAATGGCTCATGATATCTTGCATGTGTCATCTGCTGAGTTTATGACATTCACCCAAATTGAAGAACAAAGAAGTTCCGATTGGTTCTCAGCTATTAATAGTGAAGAATTACAAATTTTACTGGCACCCGTTCAATCAAAAGTAGTCATTCAAAAGTAGAGATATGATATACTTACACACGACCATTTGACACATGGGTGGTCGTGTTTCATAATGTACATATTGTGTTTCTAGTATAAAGTATTGTGTTGTTCTCGGAGTATGTACACCAGATTGCCGTACAGCTCCATATAAAGAGGGGGAAATGGAATTATGAAAAGAAGAGGACGGATCATTGCGTTCCTATTACTGCTTGTCTTGTTCGCTGGGACGATGGGAACGACTACTAGTCCGATATTGAACAATGTTAAACTTGGCCTTGATTTACAAGGGGGCTTTGAAGTTCTGTATGAAGTTCAAGAATTAAAAGGCGGTACAAAAATAACGGAATCAGTTGTTGCAGATACAGCGGATGCACTGGGAAGCCGAGTGGACGTTCTCGGTGTTAGTGAGCCAAATATTCAAGTTGAATCCAATAACCGGATTCGGGTACAGCTTGCAGGTGTAGAGGACCAAGACAAAGCCCGTGAACTGTTATCGACGCAGGCAGATTTAACATTCAGGGATGTTGATGACAAGCTCCTATTAAGTGGAGATGATTTGAAAGAAGGTAAAGCGACGGGAGGCTTTGGTGAATATAATAATCCTGTCGTGACGCTTGAAATGAAAGATGCAAATAAATTCGGTGAGGTTACGACTGAAATTAAGGCTAAACCGCCTGGTCAGAACTTACTCGTTATTTGGCTCGATTTTGTTGAAGGTGAAGATTCTTATGCAACAGAAATTTTAAAGCCCGAAAAGGATCGTAAAATTGTTTCAGCTCCTCAAGTGACGAAAACAATCGCTTCTTCTAATGTGCAGATTGATGGGTCATTTACGACGAAAGAGACGAAAGAACTTGCGGGTATTTTGAACGCCGGTGCACTGCCTGTCCACCTGGAAGAAGTCTATTCAACTTCAGTCGGGGCACAGTTTGGTGAGCAGGCACTGAGCAAGACGATATTTGCAGGAATTATTGGTATTGCGCTTATTTTTGTCTTTATGATTGCTTACTACCGTCTACCAGGTCTGGTGGCAGTTATTACATTGTCAATTTATATTTACATCATTTTACTCGTCTTCACGCTCATCAATGGTGTGCTGACGCTACCAGGTATCGCAGCTCTAATGCTCGGGGTCGGTATGGCCGTCGATGCCAATATCTTGACGTACGAACGAATTCGTGAAGAATTACGTGTAGGTAAATCAATCCAAACCTCATTTTCAGCAGGGGCAAAATCTGCATTCACAGCTATTTTGGATGCTAATATTACGACAATGATTGCAGCAGTTGTACTCTTTATATTTGGGACAAGCTCGGTCAAAGGGTTTGCGGTCGTGTTGATTATTAGTATTCTAGCCAGCTTCTTGACGGCTGTCTGGGGATCGCGCTTATTGCTAGGTCTTCTTGTCAACAGTGGCCTACTAGATGGCAAAACAGGACTATTCGGTATTTCGAAAAACAGAATTCATCCTGCAGAAGAGAAAGTAGAAACATTGGAGTTAACAACGAAATTCGACCGTTTGGATTTTGTGGGTACGCGTAAGAAATTTTACACCATCTCAGCGATTTTGTTGACAACAGGCATTATTGTGCTTGGTATCTTCAAATTGAATCTAGGGATTGACTTCGCAGGTGGTACGCGTGTTGAAGTAGTGTCGAACGACTCTATAACAACAGCTGAGGTTTCTGATTATCTTGATAAAATCGGACATCCCTCTACTGATATTATTATTTCAGGAGATACGAAAAATATTGGTGTTGTTCGTTATAAAGAAGAATTTAAACAGGAAGAGGTTAGCCAGTTGAAGGCTGATTTAGCAGCTGAGTTTGGTGCTGAAGCGAATGTTTCAACAGTATCCAATACAGTTGGTAAAGAGCTTGCGAAAAACGCAATGTATGCACTGTTATATGCAGCTTTAGGCATTGTCATATACGTCGCCTTCCGTTTTGAGTGGCGTATGGGCGTAGCATCCATTATTGGGCTATTGCATGATGCATTTTTCATGGTTGCCGTCTTTAGTATTTTACGACTTGAAGTCGATGTGACATTCATCGCGGCAGTCTTGACAATTGTCGGGTATTCCATCAATGATACGATTGTTACGTTTGACCGGATACGGGAAAATATTAGCCATCGTAAGCATATTGCAACAGAGGGAGAGCTAGCGGATATCGTCAACAAGTCATTGCGTCAAACACTTGGACGCTCTGTCAATACAGTGCTGACTGTTATTCTTGTAGTTGCAGCATTAGCACTTTTAGGTGCAGAATCGATTCGTCCATTCTCGATTGCACTTCTTATTGGATTGTTTGCGGGAACATATTCTTCAATCTTCATCTCAGCTCAAATTTGGTTTGATCTGAAGAAACGTGAATTGAAAGAAAAAGGTCCTATTAAAGCAGATGAGCAGAAGAAACAATGGGGTTCAGACGAGCCTGTCGTATAAGAGTTTCACAACTTCATGGAACAGGGTATACTCTACAGTATATCCTGTTCCATTTTTTAATTTGAATCGTAATTGATACTAGTAAAAGGGGGAAGTGTTATGAAGTTTCAATGGAGTTTGCTGTTAGGACTGTTATTTGCAATTATTATCTCTCTCTTTGCCATCTTCAATATTGATGCTGTACGAGTGAATTATATTTTCGGTACAGCAGAGTTGCCACTCGTTCTTGTCATTTTATTTTCGGCCCTTCTTGGAGCAGCAGTGAGTGGTTTTGTCGCAATGTTCCGTACGGTGCAGTCCAATCATCGCCTGAAAGAATTGCAGAAAGAAATTACGCTGAAAGAGCAGACAATTGCGTCGCAGCAAAATGAAATTGCAGAGTTACAGAAGCATCCGAAGGCCCCGGTAGTAGAAGTAGAAAAAGTTGTCGAACCGATAACTGACTAATGGAATGAGCACCTTTCTCGAACGATTATCAGAGAAGGTGCTTTTTTATGCTTATAGCCTAGTAACTTTTCTTCCAGATATTCTGCGCATCCGCTATAATGAACGTGAGGATGTGAAAGATTTTGATTGAATCAATGAAAAGATGGACAGTGCAGCGGCCGGACGAACAAATTGTTAACTTGTTGACAACGGAACTCGGCCTGTCGTCAGTCCAAGCAAAAATATTGGCTTCAAGAGGGCTAACGAATCCAGAGGAAGCAAAAGCTTTTTTACATATGGATGCATCAGCTATGCATGATCCTTATTTACTTTATGAAATGGATAAGGCGGTTGAGCTCATTACAAAAGCTATCGCTGCCGATAAAAAAATCGCGGTTTATGGAGATTACGATGGCGATGGCGTGACCAGTGTTACGGTTCTCATGACAGCACTTGAGCGGCTAGGAGCGGATGCTGTATTCGCGATTCCTAACCGCTTTACGCATGGCTATGGTCCGAATAGAGATTTATTTCTAGAGCTCTATGAACAAGGCATGTCACTCATTGTGACCGTCGATAATGGCATTTCGGGGATTGACGAAATTGCTTATGCCAAAACACTTGGATTAGATGTCATTGTGACAGACCATCACGAAATCGGCAGTGTCATGCCACCAGCAGATGCCATCGTCCACCCGCGTCATCCAGAGGGGGATTATCCTTTTGGCGACCTAGCGGGTGTTGGTGTGGCATTCAAGCTTGCCTGTGCGTTACTTGGTGAAGTTCCACAAGACTTATTTGAACTTGTGGCCATCGGTACAGTCGCGGATCTTGTGTCATTGCGTGGGGAAAATCGTTATTTTGTTAAAGAAGGCATTAAGCAAATGCGTGTTTCGAAGCGTCCCGCGATACAAGCACTCGCACGCATCGCAGGTACTGAGCAAGCCGTACTATCGGAGGAGTCAATTGGATTTATGATTGGGCCTCGTTTGAATGCGGCTGGGCGTCTAGGTGATGCCTCTCCAGCCGTTCATTTGCTGAAAACGGAAGATACGGTACTAGCGACATCATTGGCGAAAGAGCTAGATACGTTGAATAAAGAAAGGCAAGCGATTGTAGCGGCTATTAGTCAGGAAGCAGAAGATTTCATTGTGAAAACGTATGGTAATAATATTCCTTATGTCTTCGTTATTGCCGCAGAGGGTTGGAATGCTGGGGTTGTCGGCATCGTTGCCTCGCGCATTACTGAGAAATACTACCGTCCGACGATTGTGTTATCGATTGATGCGGAAAAAGGGATTGCGAAAGGGTCTGCTAGAAGTATTGCAGGCTTCGATATGTTTGCGGAGTTATCGAAGAACAAAGACATCCTGCCACACTTTGGGGGTCACCAAATGGCTGCAGGGATGTCTCTTGCAATTTCGGATGTGGATGTGTTGCGCGATCAATTAAATGCGCAAGCGGCACAAGTATTGACGGGGGATAGTTTGTCTCCCGAGATTGTGATCGATGTACCGTTATCGATTGACGAGATTGATGTAGGAGTTTTAGAGTCACTGGAGCTGTTACGCCCCTTCGGCATGGATTTTCAAAAACCGTTGTACGTACTGGAAGATTTATCGGCAGTGACAGTTCGAAAAATTGGTGCAGCAAAAAATCATATGAAATTGGAATTGGCCGCTGGTGAGCATTCGTTGGACGCGATTGGTTTCAGCTTAGGGCATATCGCTGATGACATTACGCCAGGCATCAAATTATCCGTTGTAGGCGATTTGCAAGTCAATGAATGGAATGGCAATAAAAAGCCGCAATTACTCATTAGTGATATTCGGTCTGACGATTGGCAGTTATTCGACTTGCGAGGTATTCGTGAACCGGCGAGATGGTTGCCAACCATTCCAGTGGAACATACGTTATTTGTAGCCTTTCATGAACAAACGGTGATGTATTTCCAATCATCCTTACAAGGGATTGCGATTCACCTTGCCGGGCAGGGACAGGTAGCAGAGGCCGATAATCTTGTTTTGCTGGATATACCAGATGACGCCAAGCATTTGGAGGAACTTGTTGTAGGGCTTCATCCGAAGCGAGTGTATGCGCACTTCTATGCCGCAGATTCGAAGTATTTTGATGGCTTACCAGCTCGCGATCAGTTTGGCTGGTACTATAGCTTCTTGAAAAAACGTGGACAATTTGATATGGCGAAAAATGGAGAGCAGTTGACGGCCCATAAAGCATGGAAAAAGGATACGGTTTATTTCATGTCACAGGTGTTTTCTGAGCTTGGGTTTGTTAAGATAGAAAATGGTCTTGTTTCTGTTATGGAGACAGTGGGTAAACGGGATCTTTCTGAAGCGCCCTCTTATCAGGAGCGTGAGCGGCAGATGGAACTTGAAAAAGTATTGCTCTATGCGCCATATATGGAATTGAAACAATGGTTTGAAGATGTTAGAAATGGAACTAGCAACGGGGAGGAATAATTGTGGATTTAAAAGAATATGTAACAATCGTGCCAGATTATCCGAAGGAAGGTATTAGCTTTAAGGATATTTCAACGATTATGGATAATGGCCAGGCTTATAAATTTGCGACAGATGAAATTGTTAAATTTGCCAAAGAAGTAGGGACGGATATTATTGTTGGTCCTGAAGCACGTGGCTTCATCATCGGTTGTCCGGTTGCTTATGCGTTAGAAGTTGGCTTTGCGCCGGTTCGTAAACCTGGTAAATTACCACGGGAAACGATTGAGGTTGAGTATGATCTTGAATACGGTAAAGACACATTGACGATTCATAAGGATGCTATTAAGCCAGGGCAGCGTGTACTAATCGTAGATGATCTCCTAGCGACAGGTGGTACGGTCGGTGCGACAGTTGAGCTTGTTGAAAAGCTTGGTGGCATAGTGGCAGGTTGTGCATTTATCATTGAGTTGTCTTATTTAGACGGTCGTGAAAAATTGCAAGGCTATGACATGCGATCACTGATTACGTACTAAAATAGAAAAGTCCTTCGCACGACACGCGAAGGACTTTTCTATTTTAAATAATGGGGATTACCCCCCCCAATATTTAAAATAAGCCTCCGGCGGATGTCACAGATTTTTAGGGGTGGCTTTTCGAGCGGGCTCGAAAAAAATCTGGACGCAATTACGCCGAGGCGCAATTGATTTTATATAAGGACTTTACATATGCATGCTTTTATACATACAATAGGAATACTAATAATTTTGCGGATAAGGTCGAAAGGGGTAAGATGATGGCGAAAAATCGTGACATGACGGCAGAAGAAATATTTTCATTTGTCGCCTCCTATATGAATGAAGAACACGTTGAATTCGTCAAAAAAGCATATGAGGCTGCGAAGTCTGCACATGTGGGACAGTATAGGAGTTCAGGTGAGGCATATATTCTTCATCCTGTCCAAGTTGCGGGTATTCTAGCCGAATTGCAAATGGACCCTTCGACGGTCGCTGCGGGATTCCTCCACGACGTTGTGGAAGATACGGACGTTAGCAGGGAAGATATCATCGATGACTTCGGAGAAGAAGTCGCGATGCTCGTCGATGGCGTGACGAAACTTGAAAAGTTAAAGTATAAATCGAAAGAAGAGAAACAAGCGGAAAATCACCGCAAGATGTTTGTGGCAATGGCTCAGGATATCCGTGTTATTTTGATCAAACTGGCAGACCGGCTTCACAATATGCGGACGCTTAAGCATGTGCCAGAAGAAAAGCAACGCCGAGTTGCAGCCGAAACTTTGGAAATATTTGCACCGCTCGCTCATCGTTTAGGGATATCTGCTATCAAATGGGAACTAGAGGATATCGCTTTGCGTTATTTGAATCCGCAGCAATATTACCGAATTGTCAATATGATGAAGCGCAAACGTGTGGAACGTGAAAATTATTTAGAGAATGTAATGGAACAGATTAAAAGTGAAATCGGAGAGATGGACATCGCTGCCGATCTTTCGGGGCGACCGAAGCATCTGTATTCGATTTACCGTAAGATGGTTATTCAGAAAAAAGAATTTAATGAAATCTATGATTTGCTAGCTGTCAGAATTATTGTCTCAAGTATTAAAGATTGCTATGCGGTCCTCGGTATCATTCATACGCTGTGGAAGCCGATGCCAGGAAGATTTAAGGACTATATCGCGATGCCGAAACAAAACCTTTATCAGTCGTTGCATACAACGGTTGTCGGGCCAGCCGGTGATCCGTTGGAAGTACAAATTCGGACAGAAGAAATGCATAAAATTGCCGAGTTCGGGGTTGCTGCACATTGGGCGTATAAAGAAGGGAAAACGCTGACTGCCCTTCCAAGTGATATCGATTCGAAATTGACATGGTTTAGAGAGATACTAGAAATCCAAAACGAATCTTCGAACGCTGAAGAATTTATGGAGTCTTTGAAATTCGATTTATTTTCGGATATGGTCTACGTCTTTACACCAGACGGCGATGTAATAGAGCTCCCAGCAGGTTCCGTTCCTATTGATTTTGCCTACCGTGTCCATTCTGAGGTTGGAAACCGTACAATCGGTGCGAAAGTGAATGGCAAGATGGTGCCGTTGGATGCTGAATTATTTACGGGCGATATTATTGAAATTTTGACATCGAAGCAATCATTTGGGCCAAGCCGTGACTGGTTGAAAATTGCCAATACCTCTCAAGCTAAAAATAAAATCCGACAGTATTTCAAAAAACAACTGCGGGATGAGAATATCCTTAAAGGTCGGGAAATGATTGAAAAAGAAATAAAAGCGCAAGAATATGACCTGAAAGAAACACTTACCCAAGAGGGAATTAAGCGGGTCATTGAAAAGTTTAGTTTTACTTCAGAAGAAGATATGTACGCGGCTGTTGGATTTAACGGCATAACGGCCCAACAAGTTGTCAATCGTATGGCCGAGAAACTGCGTAAAGAACGCGAACAACAAGATACGATCGACAAAATTGTTAAGGATATGAAGGCAACGCCGCCTGACAAAATGACTGAATCGGGTGTCATCGTGAAAGGAATCGACAATTTACTCATTCGCTTATCGAAGTGTTGTAATCCAGTACCTGGCGATGAAATTGTTGGATTTATCACGAAAGGGCGAGGGGTTTCCGTCCATCGCATGGACTGCCCGAATATTATGACTGATGATGGGGATAGTGATCGGATTATTGACGTGGAATGGGCGTTGGGACCAGCGGATTCTAAGAAAGAATTTCTGGTTGATATTGAAGTATCTGCATTTGATCGACAAGGTTTACTAAACGAAGTGATGATGGTCGTTGCGGAAACGAAAACACCAATGGTGGCAGTGAGTGGCAAAGCGGATCGTGACAAAATTGCACGTATCAATATGACTATTAAGATTACGGATATTGCACATTTGCACAGAATTGTCGATCGAATTAAACAAATTCGTGATATCTACTCCGTGCAGCGTGTCATTAATTAGGGGGATGGAACCGATGAAAGTGTTGTTGCAAAGATCGGGGCCGGCTGCTGTGCGAGTTGACGGACAGGTGACGGGCTCGATTGATAAGGGTTATGTGTTACTTGTAGGTATCACGCATGAGGACACGGAAGAAGATGCGGCATATATTGCGAAAAAAATTGCAGGTCTTCGTTTGTGGGAAGATGTCGAAGGGAAGATGAACCATTCTATTCTCGAAGTGGGCGGAGCTATTTTGTCAGTATCTCAGTTTACGCTATATGGGGATGTGAAAAAAGGGCGTCGCCCGAGCTTCACAGAGGCGGCTAGGCCTGAACAGGCAAAACCATTATGGCAAGCGTTTAACCGCAAGCTAGAACAAGAGGGGTTACATGTTCAGACAGGTGTTTTCGGCGCCATGATGGATGTAGAGCTCGTCAACGATGGTCCTGTGACAATCCTAGTAGAATCGAAATAATATAAAAAGCAAGATTCCCTAAACCAAAAGGAAATCTTGCTTTTTATCTTTTTATCGTTAATCAATTGAATCGAAATAGTTGAGAAGCCCATTATAAATCCCGTGTGTTGCTTGTTCGCGGAACATGTCGGTGGTGACTGTCCGCTCTTCAGCTGCATTGGATAGGAAACCGAGCTCTATTAAAATCGCATTTTGCCTATTTTCGCGAAGGACAAGGAAATCTGCTGGTTGTGCCCCGCGGTTACGTAGATTGATGGAAGAAGCCAAACTACTGTTCACTGAAGAAGCTAGCGCTTTTTGATGCGGATGGGTGTAATAGGTTGTAAAGCCTGCCACACTTGAATCTGGATTTGCATCGTAATGGATACTGACGAATGCATCTGCCGCTACTTGGTTACTGACGGCGGCTCGTTTTCTTAACGATACAAAGGTATCTGCTTCACGCGTCATGACAACCTCGGCACCTGCTGCTGTCAATTTAGATGCTAAAAGCTCAGAAGTGAGCAATGTGATGTCTTTCTCGTCTGTGCCTCGTGCGCCAGTTGTGCCATGGTCATAGCCGCCGTGCCCAGCATCAATCACGATGGTTAGTCCCTTTAAGGTACCAGGAACGCGCGGACGCGCTTCTTTTTTGACAGGTTCAGCTGTAGTCGGCTCATCTCCGATAGACACAACCCATTTGGCGATAAAGGCAGATCCTCCTGTCGGCAAAGCAATTTCATACCAATCTCCATGTTCCTGGATGATTGAAAACTTTTGCCCCGCATCTGCACGTGTAGCAATCTCTGAGGAAGTTGTAGCCTCGGTACGAATATTTGTACCGTTGGACAGGATTGTGACTGTCCCTGCCTCAGAAGTGTCAGCATTTTGCGTGCCACTTGATGACAGTGTCCCGTGGAAGGAATAGACCCATCCTTGTTTGTTTTTATCAATTGCAATTTGTACCCAGTTGCCATCGACCTTTTTCACGCTATACGATTCGCCGCGTGCAATAAGTCCAATCCGTTTGGATGAAAGATCGGCTTTCTTTCGGACATTGAGCGCATCAACGGCCACAGTAAACAATTCCGCTGTTGCTGTTTGTTCAACAGATGTAGTTGTCGTAGGTGTACTCGCTTGCTCGGCCAGTTGTGTAATATAGTCTGTATGTACCCAGCCGGTTACACCGCTATATGTGATCGCAGCCCATTCTCCGTCTTGTCTGGTCATCAGCGCCTCATCTCCAGCAGACATGCGTCCTAGTACGGCGGAGCCAATGGAAGGGCCTGATCTAATATTCAATTGGTCGACGCGTGCCACGATGGTCGTCGTACTCGCAGCTGACTGATTGGTGGAAGTTGTTAGCCATGAAGCGACCCAACCCGAACTGTTACCATCCCGAATTTCTAACCAGTCTCCTGAAGTCGATAAAACCTCTACTTGACTCCCTTTTTTCAGTGAGCCGGTGACATCATATGTCAGCCCAGGGCCAGATCGGATATGGAGCGATGCCGTATCCACGACGACAGAATCTGTATTGGCGTATGTAGTTGGCGTAGCCTGGGATATACTCAAGAGAAGTATGCTAACCATGATCCATTTGCTTATTTTCGACAAAATATCATCCCCCCTATGCTCTATTGTAGAAGTTTTCAGGACAAAAAACTACAATTAATCGAAAAAGGTTGACACGCTGTTGGGGAATCATTAAGATAAGCATTAATCAAGTTATATAAAATGTTTGCTGATGACGTGGAAAGTAATTGTATAACGGACTGACAAGAGAGGGGCGGACGTGGCTGAAATCCACCCTACAGACGTGTATAACGAAAAACACCATCGAGGCTTTGTGCTGAAAGATTATTATTCAGTAGGTACAAACGGAACCGGCCGTTATCCGGGTTTTGAGTGGACGCGAGGTAGAGGCGTCAATTTGGGTGGAACCGCGGAAGCTATAAAGGCTCTCGTCCCTTGCATAGGCAAGGGATGGGCGTCTTTTTTTATTGCTTAGAAAATTATAAAATCTCGTACTGTGGATAATTTATGAGGTAGAGATTTCGCGTCTAGGCTCCAGCCGCTGAACAGGCGCTTGCGCTTTTGTTCTATGCTAAAAACACTATCATGAGGAGGGAATGGATATGAGATTTCAAGTACCAAAAGGAACGCAGGACATATTACCGTCCGAAACGTGGAAATGGCAGCGAGCGGAAAAAATCATTAACGACGTATGCGACGTTTACCGTTATAAAGAAATTCGCACACCTATTTTCGAACAAACAGAATTGTTTCAACGTCTTGTAGGAGAAACAACGGATGTTGTTCAAAAAGAAATGTACACCTTTGATGATAAAGGAAAACGTTCGATGACGTTACGTCCTGAAGGGACTGCGGCTGTTGTCCGCTCCTTCGTGGAAAACAAGATGTTCGGTTATGCCGATCAGCCTGTCAAACTGTTCTACACAGGTCCGATGTTCCGTTACGAACGTCAACAAGCCGGACGCTATCGTCAGTTTGTACAGTTTGGAGCGGAAGCGATTGGCAGTGCAGACCCAGCAATTGACGCAGAAGTCATTGCGCTGGCAATGGACGTCTATAAGCGTGTTGGATTGACAAAATTGAAATTGGTCATTAATTCGCTAGGTGATACGGAGTGTAGAGTTGCACATCGTGCGGCACTTATTGCGCACTTTAATCCGCATATTGGTGAATTTTGTGGGGATTGTCAGTCTAGATTGGAAAAGAATCCATTGCGTATTCTAGATTGTAAAGTCGATAGTGGTCACCCGTTACTTGCCTCAGCACCCTCTTTAGCTGACTATTTGAATGAAGCATCTGCGCACTATTTTGAAGAGGTAAAAAGTTATTTAGATGACGCAGGGATTGCTTATGAGGTCGATGCTAATCTTGTGCGCGGTCTTGATTATTATAACCACACGGCTTTTGAAATTATGAGTACGTCAGAAGGCTTCGGAGCGATTACAACGCTTTGCGGCGGTGGGCGATACAATGGGCTTGCCGAGGAAATCGGCGGACCATCTGCACCTGGTATTGGTTTTGCCATGAGTATTGAGCGTTTGTTGCTCGCGATGGGGGCTGAAGGCGTATCGTTTGAGGCAGAGCCGGCACTGGACGTCTACATCGTCACACTCGGTGATAGCGCGCGCCGTCCGGGGTTCAAGCTGTTAGGCGAATTAAGAGCAGCAGGCATCCGGTCAGATATGGATTATATGGACCGGAAAATGAAAGCGCAGATGAAATCGGCAGATCGTCTAACTGCGAAAACAGTCATTATCATCGGAGAAGATGAAGTGACAGAAGGCGTCGTACAACTGAAAAATATGGCGGACGGCACACAGGAAAAAGTGCCATTCACAGAACTTGTCGCAAAAATTAACGTAACATTGCTAGGCTAAGAGAGGCGGATGAAGACAATGCAACGAACGCATTATTGTGGAGATTTAACAGAACAAGTAATTGGAGAAACGGTAACACTAAAAGGATGGGTGCAAAAAAGACGTGACCTAGGCGGCGTTATTTTCGTCGATGTACGGGATCGTTCAGGCATCGTTCAAGCCGTCTTTAATCCGGATATTTCAGCAGAAGCGCTGGCAACTGCAGACAAACTGCGTAACGAATATGTAGTTGAAATTACGGGTAAAGTCATCGAGCGTCAAGAGGGCCAAAAGAACCCGAAAGTGAAAACAGGTTCAATTGAAGTTCAAGTGGATGAAGTAACAATTATTAACGAAGCTAAAAACCCACCTTTCATGATTGAAGATGAAACAGATGTCAATGAAGAAATTAGACTGAAATACAGATACTTGGACCTACGTCGTCCGAAGCTAGCAAATGTCTTTAAAATGCGTTCGGATATTACGAAAACAGTACGTAATTTCTTGGATAGTGAAGGATTCCTTGAAGTAGAAACGCCGATTTTGACGAAGTCAACACCAGAAGGCGCACGTGACTATCTCGTACCAAGCCGTGTCCATGAAGGCGAATTTTACGCTTTGCCACAATCACCGCAATTATTCAAACAGATGCTAATGGTATCTGGTTTCGACCGTTATTACCAAATCGCTCGCTGTTTCCGTGATGAAGATCTTCGTGCTGACCGTCAGCCGGAATTCACACAAATCGATATGGAAATGAGTTTCATGTCGATGGAAGAAATTATTTCATTGAACGAAAAATTAATGCAAAAGGTTATGAAAGATGTCAAAGGCATCGATGTTGAAATTCCATTCAAACGTCTACCTTATGACGAAGCAATGGCACGTTTCGGTTCAGATAAGCCAGATACGCGCTTCGCTATGGAATTGATAGATGTGTCAGAAGTGATGAAAGAATCATCGTTCAAAGTATTTGCTGGAGCTGTTGAATCAGGCCAACAAGTGAAGCTGATCAATGCCAAAGGTCTAGCAGATCAATACTCGCGTAAAGATATCGACGCATTGACAGAGTTTGCAGCACTTTACGGTGCTAAAGGACTTGCTTGGTTGAAAGTGGACGAAGAAGGCTTCAAAGGACCGATCGCGAAGTTCTTCGAAGGCGAAGAGGGCGCTGCATTGAAAGCGGCAGCAAATGCTGAGGCCGGCGACTTGTTGCTATTCGTAGCAGATAAGAAGAGTGTTGTAGCCGACGCACTTGGCGCGCTTCGTTCTAAGTTTGGTAAAGACCATAACTTAATCGACGAATCAAAATTCAATTTCCTGTGGGTCACAGAATGGCCACTGTTTGAATATGACGAGAAAGCAGGACGCTACTCTGCAGCGCATCACCCGTTCACAATGCCAGCCGATGTAGAGGAATTGGTCGCAAGCCCTGAAACAGTCAAAGCACTTGCCTATGACCTCGTGTTGAATGGTTACGAACTTGGCGGTGGATCACTACGTATTTACGAACGCGATGTTCAAGAGAAAATGTTCGCAGCACTTGGCTTTACTGGGGAGCAAGCACAAGAACAATTTGGCTTCCTACTTGACGCATTTGATTACGGAACGCCTCCACATGGTGGTTTGGCATTTGGTCTTGACCGAATCGTGATGTTGCTGGCAGGTTCAACAAACTTGCGTGATACGATTGCATTCCCGAAAACAGCAAGTGCAAGCGACCTGTTAACTGGGGCACCTGACCGTGTTGATGACGGCCAACTCGGGGAACTTGGTATCCTTGTCATGTCGAAGAACAAGTAAGACGTTAATAATTTCTTCATAAAATTATTGAATTGACTGTCAATGTGTGCTACCATGAAGGTAATACGAATCCTGGAGTGTTCGTTATTTGCCAATCAGTTTTGACCGAACATTCTATCGTCGGGAGCCCGCATTTTGATTAGGATGACACGCCTTCTTCGGGGGACGTCAAAGTAATCGGATAGGACACCCACCTGCTGAATTTGCAGGTTCAAAACGATACTACAAAGACGGCACATTCGGGATTTGTTCTTATCTTACTCATAACCCTCTCTGGCGCTTTGCGGAGAGGTTTTTTATTGGAAAAAAATCATATTTATTTGATTAACGAAAGGCGGAATTAGCTTGTTGCATCAATTTTCACGGAATGAATTAGCAATTGGTACAGAAGGTGTACAACGTATGCGTGACATGACTGTCGCGATACTTGGTGTTGGAGGAGTGGGCTCGTTCGCAGCGGAAGCTTGCGCAAGGAGTGGCATTGGTCGCATCATTCTTGTCGATAAGGACAATGTAGATATTACGAATATTAATCGGCAGAGTGTTGCTTACTTATCGACGATTGGTCGCTCGAAAACGGAAATTATGCAGGAGCGTATCGCGGATATTAATAAAGACTGTGAAGTGATTTCGCTGCATATGTTTTATACAGAAGAAACAGCAGATGAATTTTTCAGTTACAAACCTAATTATGTCATTGATGCATCAGATACAATCGCCTATAAAATTCACCTTATCAAAGAGTGTCTCGCTCGCGATGTGAAAATCATTTCAAGCATGGGCGCGGCGAATAAAATGGATCCAACTCGTTTTCAAATTGCGGATATATCTAAAACACATACGGATCCGATTGCAAAAGTCATTCGCCTACGTTTGCGCAAAGAAGGTATTCACAAAGGCGTTCCTGTTGTCTTTTCTGATGAGAGTCCTGTTGTTGTTAGGGAAGATGTTGTGGGTACAGTCGGCAAGCCAGAAGCGCAAATTCGTAAAGCCAAAATGCCTCCAGCCTCAAATGCTTTCGTGCCGTCGGTCTCTGGACTTGTTTGCGCGAGTTGGGTCATCAATGATATCGTCGCGGATATTCCGATTCGACGTGTGAAGGACAAGCTATAAGTAAAAATCTCCCTGTGACTTAATTGATACAGGGAGATTTTTTCAAAGGCTTATTCTTTTGTAGACTTCTTTCTTTTGATGATGAAATAAATGCTGATTCCAATAAGCGATAGCAGCATAATCACTGGTAAGTTTCCGATAAAGAATACAATTATTCCGGACCCAGCCGCTAGTATGAAATTCGTGCTGGTTGCCAGCTGTTTTTTTGTTTTATCCCACGTATCTAAGTTATTTTTATCGAGTCCGGGAACGATGACACGATCTTCAAATATGGAAATTTCAATCGTGGCATAGGACGTTTGGTTTTCGAGGAAGTTCATCTTACCGACAATGACTTCAATTTCTTCTTGAACAGTCGCTAAATCAGCAGAGATTTTCAGTAAATCCTCTGTCTTTTGTGCAGTATCCATAAACTCTAGCAGGCGTGCTTCTACTGCACGTTTAGAGGTCACTCTAGATTGTAAATTTACATATTGCTCCGTCACATCCTGGCCGGTCACATGACGTTCTAAGACAGTTGCTTCCTTTTCTGCATCCTTCAAAAAAGCTTGGAAATGCTTTTCTGGAATACGAATGATCATTGTTCCACTAACAGCCTCAGCGTCTTGCCCATAGACAGTAGATTCGACAATATAACCGCCATATTCTGTAACTTTCTTTTCAATTTTTAGCTGTGCTTGTTCAAATTTCTTCACTTTCACCTGCAATTGCGCATGGTGGATGATCATTCGGTCCGTCGTAGTGACTGCTTGTTCTTGCTCTGATGGTGCCTCTTCAGTGGATTGGTCCTGGTTCATCATCATTTTTTCTGCGCCGATATCATTTGAAACTGCCATCGATTCTACAGATTTCGCCTCGTCTTTTGAACTACTTGCACTACACGCCGCTACCAGCATACATAGACTGATCGGTAGTAGAATAGAAAATAATTTTTTATTCATAAAAATCCCTCCTTATTACCAGGTTAGACGATGGAATGAGGGGAAGGTTACAGTTTTTGGGGAATTATCCCGTTAAAAAAGCCTCATACACATCCGATTTTTAGGCCGTTTTTGTATGGGGCTAATGAAATTATAGTGATTTAGCTAGCTTATATTCTTGTATTAAATTATCCATGATCGTTTGTACAGAAAAGATTTCTTTAATCTCATGCACTCTTGCCCCTGCGAAGACTAATCCGTTGTCGACATCGCCGTCTACGGAATGTTTTAACGAGTCGAGCGTACAAAAACGATACGAACATTGCTTTAAGCAGTTGTAGCATTTTTTAATCTTCACTTTTTTATCGCCATAAATTAAATCGGTAAATGGGTTACGAATGGCGCGTCCTTCTAAGCCGACCGTTGTTTTGACAAGAACCGTGTCTCCCTCATTACAATCTACATACATTTGTTTAAAAGCAGGATGTGCATCGCATTCGTCACTGGCAACAAAGCGTGTGCCCATTTGCACGCCGGAAGCCCCTAATTGGACAGCTTTTGCGATATCTTCACCATGAAGAATGCCGCCTGCTGCAATGACGGGAATGCCGACTGATTCGACCACTTCGGGCAGCACATCGAATAAGGCTCTATCTGTCCCAAGGTGTCCACCTGCTTCACGACCTTCTACAACAACTGCGGCAGCGCCGAGTCTCTCAGAAAGCCTCGCTAGTTTTGCCGAGGATACAATCGAGATGACAGGAACATTATATTCCTTTCCCCAACTGTACATATCACGCGAAATACCAGCCCCGGAAATAATGAAATCGACCTTTTCTTCCATTGCCGCTTTGATGTTTTCAGCAAAATCAGTCATCGCAAATAAGACATTTACGCCGATATATCCTTTGCCGTTAGTCAGTTCTCTTGCCCTCCGAATATGACTTCGTAATGTCTCAACTGGAATGCCTGTGCCGGAAATTGTCCCGATACCACCTGCATTTGCTACAGCAGCTGCGAGTCCACTGAGTGAAACTCTGACACCCATGCCGCCTTGCATAATAGGGATTTTAGGCGTCATATGTCCGATAATCATTTTCGGAATATCCATACAATAAATTCCTCCTTTTTAGTTGTGAAAACTTTTATACATATATGAAAAATGAAACGAGTAAACTTGGATGTAATAGCAAGATGAGGCGAGGGAAGCGTAATAATCATTTTTTATACAATAGCATTAGTAGGGAGAGAGGTATGTGATTTAAATCACAATCAAAAATGAATCGACTCATTAGGGTAGCTAGTAACAAAAAATCCCCTCCAACAAAGATATAGGTGGAGGGGAGGGGGAATGCTTTAGTAATCCCATTTCGACATTTGGAATTCCGCGCTTCCTGCTGAGGCGAAAAAACGAATGCCATCACTGTTTTGGCTAGGGAAAATTCGACTTGTAAATACTTCTATGCCGTCATTGATAAAAATCTCGACGGAAGAGACGTCTACAAAAAGCTGAAACGTAATGTTATTTGCATCAATTGCACATTGTCGGATGGTACCATAATCTACACCAACTTCTTGACCGGAGTTCGTACGATCAAGAACGACTTTTTTGCCAATCGCATCATAGTATATCATCGTTTTTTCCTGTTCACTTGTGCGGAATTCGATGCCGACTGTTTGTGCGTCAATCGAGTTAATCTCACAAATCATTTCATAAGTCGTGCCTGTAAAGCCTTCATATACTTTGGTTGCATTGACAATCGTATCTTTTACCGTATGTGCTTGTTGGCGAAGTGCTTCAAGTTCTTTCACTGGCTGTTGAAGTAATTTACCATTTTGAATGGATAACTCTCTTGGCAATGTTAAGCAATGTGCCCAGCCATTCGAATCTGTTGGATAAGCAATTTCCGGTAATCCCATCCAACCAACCAAAATACGGCGGCCTGATGGATCTACAGTCGTTTGCGGTGCATAAAAATCAAAACCGCGATCCAATTCATGAAAATCACCGTGCCGCAACTTATTTTGCTGCATATCTAATTTCTCACCAATCACATAGCCAGATTGATAAATATTTTGATACTGGTCCCCACTCGCTGCTAATCCTTGCGGTGAAAAAATGACAACGCCTTGGTTTTCTAATTCAAAGTAATCGGGGCATTCCCACATGAAGCCAAAGGAGTCCATCTCAGTTTCAATTTCTCCTATAAATGTCCAATCGAGTAAATTAGTCGAGTTATAGAGCACGATGCATCCTGTTTGATTTACTCTTTGTGCGCCAATGACTGCATAATACTGGTCATCCTGTTTCCAGACTTTTGGATCACGAAAATGGTCAGTATATCCCTCTGGTATCGAGGATATCACGGGTTTGTCGAGCTTCGTAATTTGATAGTCGTCATCCATTATAGCAACACATTGATAGGGATGGCGCACCCAGTTGTCATCACGCGTATTGCCCGTGTATAGTAAATATAATTTGCCTTGATGTTCAATGGCGCTTCCAGAGTAGGCACCGTGGCTGTCGAAATCACTATCTGGTGTTAATCCAACGCCGAGGTCATCCCAATACACAAGATCTTTCGACTTTAGATGGTACCAATATTTCAACCCATGGACGGCTCCAAGTGGAAACCATTGATAAAACAAATGATATTCTCCATTAAAATAAGAGAAGCCGTTGGGATCATTGAGTAGTCCCGTATTTGGCTGTATATGAAACGTTTGACGCCACTCGCATTGATTTACTGTTGACTGAAGCTCAGCCAATTCGGTGGAACTGACTTCATTTAATGGTCGGTAACGTTGTTGTCTTGTCCATTCCACAATTACTCACTCCTTGAAGAAATAGGGGAGAATCAAATGATGATTCTCCTGGGGAAATAGTTACTGCTTATTTTTTTCTCTTTGTGCTAATAAAAACGTGATAGCAAATGCAACGACAAATGTAATGCCCATGCCAATAATATAAGGAAGAATCGATGAAGCTTTAATCGAAATAATGCCTGGCAAGCCGGCAGCACCTAGTGCGATTGCTTTTACTTTGTAAAGGGTCCCAAAGGCAGAACCTACAGCTGCTCCAATGATTGCCCCGATAAATGGATATCTTAATCGTAAGTTGACACCGAACATGGCGGGTTCTGTAATCCCTAAGAGTGCAGAAATTCCTGCCGCCGATGCTGTTCCTTTTAATTTTTTATCTTTCGTTATGAAGAATACCGCTAATGTGGCAGCACCTTGCGCGATGTTTGACATCGTTGCAATGACAAAGATAAAAGAGCCACCTGTTTTTGCGATATCCGCTAATAACTGTGTTTCCACCGCGATGAAACTATGATGCATGCCTGTAATGACAATCGGTGCATACAGTAATCCGAATACAGCACCGCCAAGAAAACCAGTCGTGTCATAGAGGAGAACAATCCCATTTGTCAGTAAATCGCCGGCGGCACGCGTGAAGGGGCCAACAGCTGTAAACGTTAAAACGCCTGTTATAAAGATGGCGAATAACGGTGTTAATAGATTGTCCAGCGCAGTCGGAATCACTTTGCGACAGGCATTTTCAATCTTCGCTAAAATAAATGAAGAAACTAACACAGGGAGCACGGTCCCTTGATAACCTACTTTTTCTATCGTAAAGCCAAAAATATTCCATACAGGTACATCATTCGCTAATATAGCCGCTCCATAACCGTAGCCGTTGAGCAAGTCAGGGTGGACCATAATCATGCCGAGTGCTGCTCCAAGATAAGGATTTCCTCCAAATCGCTTGGTCGCCGAAAATCCAATTAAAATGGGTAGGAAAACAAAGGCGGCATTGGCAAATGTATTAATTAATGCTGCTAAGTCAGCCATTCCGGGATTCGCTTCTACCAGAGACTGCCCTTTAATGAATAAGTCCTGCGCCGTTAGTAGATTATTAATCCCCATGAGTAAACCGCCTGCAACAATCGCTGGAATAATAGGGACAAAAATGTCGGATAGCATTTTAACAAATCGTTGTAGCACATTCATTTTCTTAGTACTAGCTTGTTTGACATCTGCTGTAGACATGTCCCCAAGCTCCGTTAATTTAGCAAACTCTTTATACACTTCATTGACAGTTCCAGGCCCAATGATGACTTGATACTGACCTCCAGTGGAAAAAGTTCCTTTGACAACATCCATTTCATCTAATGTTGCCTGATCCACTTGTTCTTCGTCCTGTAACACTAAACGTAACCGTGTGGCGCAGTGTGCAGCAGCGGTTATATTTTCTTTTCCACCTAATGCAACGACAAGTTCTTGTGCGATTTTTTTATAATCCATTCGAATCCTCCTCTTATTATCAGTCATTTGGAACCGGTTCCAAAAGTAGTTAAAAAATTTTGGAACCGGTTTTTATTCATTGGAAATAAATATGGAACCGGTTCCGTTTCATTTTAAGTTATGAGTAGGATAATTGTCAACACTTTCTTTTTCAATTAACTGATAATCTGAGAAGGTGAGCCTGTCAACCTGTTCACTGTTGACTAATTGGATGATTCGCCCAGCTGCTTGTTGTCCTGCTCCTTTATAATCATAATGGATTGTTGTTAAACTGGGGTGTATAATGGCTGCGACCTCATAACCGCCAAATCCTGTGATGGACAAGTCATGCGGCACATGTAACCCTTTTAGATGGGCGGCCTTCACTGTGCCCATTGCAATATTATCTGTTGCACAGACGATAATAGAAGGAGCAAATTCATCGATGATGATGGATGCTTGCGCAATGGCTTCGGTCATATCAAAGCTTGTGAGGTAATGGTTGACCTCGCACTGTTTGTTTTCCGAGAAGGCTTGTGTAAGACCTTGTTTACGTCTGACACCGACAGCAATATCTTGTTCTGTGACACCTAAAATCGCAATTTTTCGATGTCCCTTTGCTAAAATATAGTTGCCGAGCTCATAAGCAGCCTCATAATCTTGATGAATTAAGCTATGAACGTCAGGATGCTCCTGTCCAACTAATAAAACTGGGATGTCAATTTTGTTAAAAGCCTGTAAGTGGCTGTCCGTAACTTGAGCAGCTAAAAGAATGATTCCTGCAACTTTTTGTTTTGCTAACGTATAGATATTTTCAATCTCACGTGTTAGGTTTTGACTAGAATTAGAAATTAGCATTTGATAATTATGTTTCCTTAGTTGCTCATCAATCCCGATTAAAGTACGTGACGTAGCATAGGAATCAAGACGTGGCACAATCACGCCTATAATATTTGTTTTCTTTGCTTTTAGACTTTGTGCAAATGCATTCGGTGTATAGTCTGTATCACGAATAATCTGTTCAATTTTTAGTCCTGTTTCTTGGCTAACTGAGCCACCATTTAGGTAACGGGAAACGGTACTTTTAGCAACTCCTGCTAGTTGAGCAATATCAGCAATCGTTGTTGTCATCGTCACACCTCCCATTCGTTTCTATGAGTACTAGTATACACGACAATGGACTAAAAATAACGATCCAGTTGCTCAGGATAATGGGGAAAAATATCTTTTCACGAGGAAATGAAACGTAGTGACTCGTTCAAGCGTCTCTTACTAGAAGGGGAGAATAATGTTTTACTTTAGATTTTGCCCAGAGTACAGTAAAATAAGTGTAGGTTTGGAAGAAAGGAAGTTTCGATGTGAAAAATGTTTGGAAGATAGCCATTATCGGTTTGCTTACAGTCGTTTTATCAGCATGTGGCAATGCGGCAGCGCAAGGGAATTTAACGGCTCAAGAAGTGTTCGAAAAAGCGAAGGATGCATCAGCTAAATTAGAGAGCGTCCGAAGTACGATTTCTTTTGAAGATTTTTGGCGGACAACTGCACCAGAGGATAGAAAGACGATGAAATATGATTTTATATCAGATGCCACTTTACATCCAGTTGCATTCAAACAGCAGTTAATTGTTAAACCTAGCGGTGAACAAGCATGGGAAGCGAATGTATATAAAACGAATGACCGTATTTTTGTGAAGGAAGGTACGGAAAAAGAGTTGGACGAGCTATCTTCAGGTGCACTGTCAGAGTTGTTTGGTGCTATGATGGATCATGTTAATCCAACAGTAAACTTATCGTTCTTCGATACCTTTGCGGATGAGTTTGAGTTGGAGCCGATTGATTACGGCTATAATTTAAGGCTATCCTTGTCGAGAGAGCAATATCATGAATTTCAAAAGCTCGTGTTCGGGGTAGATGACATTAGCGGGGAATATGCTTTTATTAATAAATTTGATATTGTCATTGGCATTGATATTAGCACATTTTATACAACGGATTTCAAAATGACGATGGATACAACGACGTATTCAACAACAGAAGTTAACGGCAATGCACATCGTGTCAAACAGACGATTACGGCTATTTACAGCAAATATGATCATGTAGAGCCTATCAAGTTCCCAGCAAACGTGTTGGAGGTAGCAGCTCAATAATAAAAGGCGAGAACCTCCTGCTATCCTAGGAGGTTCTTGCCTATTTTTTCTTGCGAAACTCCTTCAACTTCTCATAAATGGCAGCCAATTTCTTCTCTTCACCTGCACCAACAGGTTTGTAAAACTCGGTGCCTACCAGTTTGTCAGGTAAGTATTGTTGGTTGACCCAACCGCCGAACGAGCCGAGTGGGGTGTCGTGCGGATATTTGTAGCCGACGTGTCCAAGTTCCGCAGCCCCAGCGTAATGAGCATCTCGTAAATGGAGAGGAATGTCTCCCGTTTTTCCTTCATTGATGGCCATCACGGCGGCATCGAATGCTTTGTACGCTGAATTCGATTTCGATGCCAGACACATTTCAATGACGGCGTTAGCAAGTGGAATACGAGCTTCAGGCATACCTAGTCGTACTGCGGCTTCTGTCGCTGCGAGGACATGTGGGCCTACTTCAGGTGAGGCTAGCCCGACATCCTCGTACGCCATCACAAGTAATCTTCTGGATACGGCTACTAAATCACCAATCTCCAACAGATTAGCTAGGTAATACATGGCAGCATTCACGTCGCTGCCGCGCACAGATTTTTGCAATGCAGATAATAGATTATAAAAATGTGAACCTTTTTTATCGCCAAATAAACCAATTCGCCCAAGCAAGTTTTCAATCAGCCAATTCTCGACGACGGTTTTTCCGTCTGTTTCATCACTTGCAGAAATGACTGATTCCAGTACGGTTAACGCTTTGCGTGCATCTCCATTCACACCTTCAGCAATTAACACAATTTGGTCATCTGTAATGTCAATCGCCATCTTGCCAAGTCCACGCTCCTCATCTGCCAAAGCAGTATGAAGAACCTCTAACAAATCCTCCGGCTCTAACCTTGATAACTGCCGAATTTCACCACATCTCGAACGAATTGCCGGATTGACGTCGTGGTAAGGATTTTCTGTTGTTGCCCCGATTAACACAATTGCTCCGCTTTCGACATGCGGCAACAAGGTATCTTGCTGCAATTTATTGAAGCGATGAATTTCATCAAGAAATAATAGTACTTTCCCCGTAATTCGTGACTCTGCCACAACGCTTTCCACGTCTTTTTTACCAGAGACTGTTGCGTTGAGGGCGATGAAGGGCAGATCGCTAGTACCGGCGATTGCATGTGCCAGCGATGTTTTACCGATTCCTGGTTCTCCATACAACAGCATAGAAGGGACGTGCCCGTTTTTAATCATCCGGTAAAGGGCGGTCTTTTCTCCGATTATATCCTTCTGTCCTGCAATCTCATCAATATTTCTAGGGCGCATTCGATACGCCAATGGTTCATTATGCACATAATCACTCCTCGTACATCCGTTCCACTAGTATACACATTAGATGCATGGAAGTCATTTCAAGCTAGCTGGCAATCATTTATGCTATAATATTTTGAAGTTATCGTAAGAAAAGGACGGGGTTAAAAGATGAAGATTTCTACAAAGGGACGCTATGGATTGACAATTGTTGTGGAGCTTGGCCGTAAGTATGGGGAAGGGCCGGTACCACTGCGGAAAATTGCCGAGGAACAGGAGTTATCTGAAGCCTATCTAGAGCAGCTTATTCCTCCACTGCGCAACAGCGGCATCGTGAAAAGTGTTCGTGGCGCATACGGCGGTTATATGCTTGCTAAGTTGCCGACGGAAATTACTGCCGGCGATGTAATCCGTATACTTGAAGGGCCGATTCAGCTTGTTGAAGGGTTGGAGGAAACGGATATCCCACAACAGGAGCTTTGGCATCGAATTGGGGATGCAGTGCGCGGTGTGCTCGATACGACAACGATTCAAGATTTAATGGATTCTGGCCGAACGGCTGAACGTGATAGTTATATGTTCTACATTTAAAGGAGTTACTTAAATATGACAACAATATACTTAGACCATGCGGCGACGACACCAGTCCATCCAGCTGTCAGCGCAACGCATTATAAACTGCAACAAACTATTTTCGGCAATTCTTCTAGCATTCATAGCAATGGTAGAGAAGCAAGAAAATGGTTAGATGACGCAAGAAAAACGTTGGCGCAGTCTATTCAGGCAGAACCGACAGAAATTATTTTCACATCAGGTGGCACGGAAGCAGATAATAACGCTGTTTTTGGCACAGCATTAGCGATGAAAGATAAGGGAAACCACATCATCACGACGACAATCGAACATCATGCTGTCTTAAATCCATGTAAACAGCTGGAATTGCTTGGCTACGACGTTACGTATTTAGAAGTGGATGACAATGCACAAATTAGTGTAGAGCAAGTGAAAGCTGCATTGACGGATCAAACGATTTTGGTATCCATTATGTATGGCAATAATGAGGTGGGCACCATTCAACCGATTCGTGAAATTGGTGAATTATTAAAAGACCATCAAGCAAAATTCCATACAGATGCTGTTCAAGCGTATGGGCTTATTCCGCTAGATGTGGATGAGCTCGGTGTCGATTTGTTATCCGTTTCAGCCCATAAATTGAACGGCCCTAAAGGAATTGGCTTCCTTTATCAGCGAAAAGGGACAGATACAGCACCCTTACTTTTTGGGGGGGAACAGGAGCGAAAAAGGCGTGCGGGCACGGAAAACATCCCGGCAATCGTCGCTTTTTCAGAGGCAGTAACTATTGCGGAGCAGGAGATGGACCAAAGTACGGATAATTATAAGAAATACGCTGACATTTTAAAGACTGTATTAGATGAACAAGGTGTTTCTTACGAAGTGAATGTCGACAGCCATGTAGAAAAACTTCCGCATGTCTTTAATATTAGCTTCCCAGGTACAGATATCGAATCGCTACTCGTCAATCTCGATATTGCAGGCATTGCTGTATCGAGTGGCTCGGCATGTACCGCAGGGTCACTCGATCCGTCGCATGTTCTGACTGCGATGTTCGGAGCAGGCTCACCGAAGCTACGAAATTCGGTACGCTTCAGCTTTGGTATTGGTTTAGATGAAGACAGCGTGAAAAAAGCAGCGGAAATTACAGCGGAAATTGTTCAACGACTTGTGAAATGAATATAAAAAGGATGAAAAACATATGAGAACAGCAAAAGCACCTGCGGATACACGCGTCGTTGTCGGCATGTCAGGCGGCGTCGACTCATCCGTTGCAGCACTACTATTAAAAGAGCAAGGCTATGATGTCATCGGTATCTTTATGAAAAATTGGGATGACACAGACGAATTTGGCGTTTGTACGGCAACCGAGGATTATGAAGATGTCATCAGTGTGTGCAATGAAATAGGTATCCCGTACTACGCAGTTAATTTCGAAAAGCAATATTGGGATAAAGTATTTACCTATTTCCTTGAAGAATATAAAGCAGGACGGACACCAAACCCGGACGTCATGTGTAACAAAGAAATTAAATTTAAAGCATTTCTTGAACATGCGATGAGCCTGGGTGCAGATTATTTGGCAACGGGCCACTATGCGCAGGTCGTTGAAGTAGAAGGCGGCGTATCTATGCTACGCGGTAAAGATGAAAATAAAGATCAAACGTATTTCCTTAACCAATTGTCGCAAGAGCAATTGCAAAAAGTTATGTTCCCAATCGGGCATATGGATAAAAGTTTGGTGCGTGAAAAAGCAGTTGAAGCAGGACTTACGACTGCAACGAAAAAAGATTCTACGGGTATTTGTTTTATTGGTGAACGTAACTTCAAGGAATTCCTCGGTCAGTATTTGCCAGCTCAGCCCGGTGATATGAAGACGATGGATGGCGAGGTGGTCGGCCGTCATGATGGACTAATGTATTATACAATCGGTCAGCGTCATGGTTTAGGGATTGGCGGGGCAGGTGACCCGTGGTTTGTGTTTGGCAAAGACCTGGCAACGAATGTGTTGCTTGTCGGCCAAAACTTCCATAACGAAGCTTTATTTTCAGATAGCTTGACGGCGATTGACGTTGGATTTTCAACGGTGCGGGAGCTACCAACTACATTCAACTGCACGGCGAAATTCCGTTACCGTCAGCCTGATACGAACGTGACAGTTGAACTAACTGGCGATGGAACAGCCAATGTTACATTTGCACAGCCTGTTCGTGCGATTACACCAGGCCAAGCAGTTGTCTTCTATGACGGCGACGAGTGTCTCGGTGGCGGAACAATCGATACAGTTATTAAAAATGGACAACAATTGGAATACGTTGGGTAAGGGGAAGTTGACATGAATTACAATGAAATTGGCATTACTGCCCTACAAGATGGAGCATATGAAAAAGCAGTTGAATCGTTTGTTAAAGCGATTGAACAGGACCCAGAAAATGCGGTTGGTTACATCAACTTAGGAAATGTGTTTGCCTCACTTGGAGATGCAGAGAAAGCAGAGCCGTTTTTTCAAAAAGCCATTACATTCGATGCGGAAGCGGGCACAGCTTTTTATGGTCTCGCCAATCTTTATTACAATAAAGAGCGTTACGAGGAAGCGGCTAAATTATACGAAACGGCAGTTCGTCATGGCGTAGAAGAAGCAGACGCTTATTTCATGCTCGGTAAAAGTTTGGAGCGTTCGGGTAATGAAAAATTGGCATTGCCTTACTTGCAGCGGGCAGCTGAATTGGCGCCTGATGATTTGGAAATTCGCTTATCTTATGGCATTGTATTGGCAAATATGGAGCTGTTTACAGAAGCGGGAGCTGAATTCCGTTTTATTATCGAACAGGATGCTGAAAATGCCGATGCCCATTATAATTTAGGGTTCCTATATGCTGTATCGACAGAACAGAAGGCTGATGCACTGGCACATCTCGAAAAGGCATTTACCATTGATCCTGAGCATGTGCAAGCGCGTTATATTTACGACATGATTCAACTAGGTGAAAACGAAAAGTAAAGGGGTGCGGTGATGGAAGGGCAAATCGAAGCAACAAAAGTAGATGAGATTTTTTTAATTGGACGACCGGTTGTAACGATCTTCCATAACCCTGATAACCTTTTTACCATTGTCAAATTGAAGGTGCGTGACACGAACAGTGGCTATGAAGATAAGGAAATCATCGTCAAAGGGAGCTTTCCACAGCTAACACCTGATGAGGATTATAAATTTACGGGCAGGCTTGTCAACCATCCAACGTACGGTGCGCAGTTTGATGTGCAGACGTTTGCGAAAGAAATGCCAGCGACGGAAACGGGACTGATTCATTATTTGTCAGGTGATTTATTTCCCGGTATTGGGATGAAAACAGCTCAAACGATTGTCAAAAAACTTGGCAAAGACGTCATTAAGAAAATTTTAGATGACCCATCTGTTTTAGATGGCGTTCCGAGATTATCAGATGACAAAAAAGAGACACTAGTCTCTGTCCTCGCACAAAATATGGGCCTTGAGCGGACGATTATCCAGTTGAATGAATGGGGATTCGGTCCGCAAATCGCCATGCGTATTTATCAAACGTATCGAGAAGAAGCGATTTCACAGTTGACTGAAAATCCGTATCGGTTGATTGAAGAGGTGGAAGGTGTCGGCTTCCAGCGGGCGGACGAAGTGGGGAAGAATCTTGGCATCACGGGGAACCATCCTGCCAGGATAAAGGCCGCAATCCTCCATTCGATGAATCAAGCGGTGCAATCAGCGGGACATGTTTTCTTAGAAGCGGAAGCCGTTTTACCGGAGGTTAAACGTCTCCTTGAAATGAGTCAGCCTGTTGATATTCCTTTTGACGCTATTTCCCAGGCAATTATTGAACTTGTCGAGGAAGGAAAGCTAGCAGCAGAAGGGCGTAGGCTGTACATACCGTCTTTATATTTTTCTGAAATTGGTATTGCGACGAAGATTGAGCGCATAATGCAAAATGATACAACGGATCAGTTCCCTGTGTCTGAAATAAGAAAAGCGGTTGGGGAAGTAGAAGAACGGCTTGGTGTCAATTATGCGGAAACACAGGTAGCTGCGATTGAAACGGCACTTCATTCTTCCGCAATGATCTTAACAGGTGGTCCCGGAACAGGGAAAACGACTGTTATTCGTGGTCTCGTCGAGGTCTATGCCGAACTGCATGGCTTGTCACTTGATCCAAAGGAATACGCGAAAAAGCAAGAGCCGTTTCCGATTGTTTTAGCGGCACCCACAGGACGTGCGGCCAAACGAATGTCTGAATCGACGGGATTGCCAGCGATGACAATTCACCGTTTACTTGGATTTAATGGATTGGAAAAGGAAGAAGAGACGGAGCGGGAAGTGAAGGGGCGTTTAATTATTATCGATGAAATGTCGATGGTGGATACCTGGCTCGCTCATCAGCTACTGAAAGCACTGGCTGATGACGTGCAATTATTATTCGTAGGCGACCAAGATCAGTTACCGCCAGTCGGACCCGGTCAAGTGCTGAGGGATATGTTGGAGTCCAACAAAGTGCCCGTCGTTGAACTCACTGAAATTTATCGTCAAAGTGCGGGCTCGACGATTATTGAAATGGCTCATATGATCAAACGCTCCGAATGGTCCACAGATATTACGCAAAAAACATCCGATCGTTCATTTATTAAAGCAGGTGCTGACCGCATTCTCGAAGTTGTTGAGCAAGTTGTCAAAAATGCCATTGCCAAAGGGCATCACATCAAAGATATTCAAGTGCTTGCGCCAATGTATAAGGGGCCGGCTGGTATTGATGGCTTAAACAAAATGATTCAAGAAATGGTTAATCCACCGGGACCCCAGCGCAAGGAAGTCGTTTTTGGCGAAGCTATTTACCGTATTGGTGATAAAGTGCTCCAGCTTGTCAATCAACCCGAAAGTAATGTTTTCAATGGGGATATGGGGGAAGTCATCTCCATCATCAAAGCGAAAGAGACAATCGACAAAAAAGAATTACTCGTCGTTTCGTATGATGGCATTGAAGTGACGTATGAGCGTAATGATTTGAACCAAATTACATTGGCGTATTGTTGCTCCATTCATAAGTCGCAAGGGAGCGAATTTCCGATTGTCATTATGCCAGTCGTTCGGAGTCAACGTAAAATGTTGCGGCGTAATTTACTGTACACAGGGATTACCCGTGCGAAGAATTTCTTGATTTTATGCGGAGAGCCGGAGGAGTTTCGGGCGGGCATTAACCGAACGGATGAATTAGAGAGACAGACAACATTAAAAGAGCGCTTGAATGGCGACGTTGTTGTGCCTGAAAGTGAAGAAGCTGTTGAACAACAGTCTGAAGCAAGGCCGCCAGAAGAGGATGCACAAACGCCAGTTTATGAGCTGACAATGGCTACGTTTATCGCAATTGATCCGATGATTGGCATGAAAGGTATTACGCCCTACGACTATCTTGAAACTTCTGATTGACAATCATCTTGAACTTTTCTATAATCAAGCCATTCATCTTCACTTAGTGGGAGTTCAAACTCCCACTAAGTGAAGATAAAGCCTCCGGCGGATGTCACGGATTTTGAAGGGAGTTAATCGATAAAGCCCGATTCAAAATCTGGACGCAATTACGCCAAGGCGTAATTGATCATACGAAATACGTTGACGGAGAAAGTACACATAGCTACTCGTTCAGAAAGAAGCCCCTTGGCTGGAAGGGCTTTCGAGGGTGCATGTCGAAAAGCTACTCCCGAGTGCAGCTCATCCCTGCCGTCCGCCGCGTTAAGGCAACCAGAGATACCGAATGCAAGTTGTTCGGTAATTAGGGTGGTACCGCGAGACTAACATCTTCGTCCCTTGTTTAGGGGCGGGGATTTTTTTATGTTTACGCGCCCGCAGGATGCGGGTGTGCGGCTATTGCGACAGGAAGTCGCGCACTTAAGCCGCCTTCCATGCATCTTTTCAAATCATAAGGAGGAATTTTCATGAAAAACCTAACAACGTCACAAATTCGTACGCTATTCCTAGAATACTTCAAAGAACACGGACACAGTATCGAACCATCCGCACCACTAGTTCCAATCGACGATGCGTCCCTTCTATGGATTAACAGCGGTGTCGCAACGCTAAAAAAATATTTTGATGGGCGTGTTGTACCAGAAAATCCGCGTATCGTTAATGCACAAAAATCTATCCGTACGAATGATATTGAAAACGTTGGGAAAACAGCGCGTCACCATACATTCTTTGAAATGCTTGGTAACTTCTCGATCGGAGATTACTTCAAAGAACAAGCTATCCTCCATGCGTGGGAATTTCTCACGGATGACAAATGGATTGGCTTTGATCCGGAGCTACTGTCTATTACGATTCACCCAGAAGACGAAGAGGCTTATGCGATTTGGCGTGATAAAGTAGGCATTCCAGAACACCGAATCATCCGACTAGAAGGGAACTTCTGGGATATCGGAGAAGGGCCAAGTGGTCCCAACTCTGAAATTTTCTATGACCGCGGACCAACATACGGCGATGATTTTTCTGACCCTGAATTGTATCCAGGCGGGGAAAATGAAAGATATCTTGAAATCTGGAACTTGGTATTCTCGGAATTCAACCATAATCCAGACAACACATACACTCCGTTACCGAAAAAGAATATTGATACAGGTATGGGACTTGAGCGCATGGCATCCGTCATTCAAAACGTTCCGACGAACTTCGATATCGATATTTTCCAGCCGATTATCCAGGCGACAGAACAAGTTTCTGGTGAGAAGTATGGTGTCAATGACGAGAAAGATACAGCTTTCAAAGTCATTGCAGACCATATTCGTACAGTGGCTTTTGCCATTGGAGATGGAGCATTACCATCCAATGAAGGACGTGGCTACGTGCTAAGAAGGTTGTTACGCAGAGCTGTACGTTTTGCAAAACAATTAGGTATCCACAAACCGTTCATGTATGATCTTGTCCCAGTTGTTGGGGAAGTTATGAAAGACTTCTATCCAGAAGTAGATGATAAGCAGGCTTTCATCATGAAAGTCATTAAAAATGAAGAAGAACGCTTCCACGAAACGTTGAATGAAGGATTGGCAATTTTGACAGGTGTCATCGACAAGGCGAAATCATCGGGTACAGCTGTTATTGCAGGAGCGGATGCATTCCGTTTGTACGACACATATGGCTTCCCGTTTGAACTAACGGAAGAATTCGCAGAAGAAGCGAATGTTACGGTCGATCGTGCTGGCTTCGATGCCGAAATGGATAATCAGCGTCAGCGTGCACGTGCAGCTCGTCAAGATGTCGATTCTATGCATGTTCAGTCGGGGGTACTCGGAGATATTTATGACGCTAGTGAATTTATCGGCTATGATAAGCTACAATGTGAAGCAACAATCGTTTCTTTATTGCAACAAGGTGCTTTGATAGATCGTGCATCAGAGGGTGATGAAATTCAGTTCATCTTAAATTGTACGCCGTTTTATGCGGAAAGTGGCGGACAAGTAGCAGACAAAGGAACGATTAGCGGCGATACATTCGTTGCGGACGTCAAGGATGTGCAAAAAGCACCAAATGGCCAAAACTTGCATTCAGCTATTATCCGTTCAGGTGAATTGCTAGCAGGTGCGACAGTCCAAGCAGAAGTGAATGCAGAAGCAAGGAAATTGACGATCCGAAATCATACTGCAACGCATCTCCTTCACAAAGCTTTAAAAGAAGTATTGGGTGAGCACGTCAATCAGGCAGGTTCCTATGTAGGTCCAGATCGCCTGCGTTTCGACTTTTCGCATTTCGGTCAAGTAACGAAAGAAGAATTGGAAACAATTGAACAGATTGTCAACGAGAAAATTTGGCAAGATATTGCAGTGGATATTGCGCAAAAACCAATCGCTGAAGCGAAAGAGATGGGCGCAATGGCGCTCTTTGGTGAAAAATACGGGGATGTTGTCCGCGTTGTGTCCGTCGGTGATTACTCGTTGGAACTTTGCGGAGGCTGTCATGTCGAATCAACGTCCGTCATCGGTTTATTCAAACTGGTATCAGAAGGTGGAATTGGGGCAGGTACACGCCGTATCGAAGCATTGACAGGGCAACAGGCCTACCGAGCATTCAAAGAAGAGGAAGCAACGCTTGTCAGTGCTGCAAGTCTGTTGAAATCAAATCCAAAAGACCTTGTCACGAAAATTGGTACTGTCTTAACGGACATGAAAGAGCTCCAGCGTGACAATGAATCACTTGCTGCTAAACTAGGGAACAGCCAGCTTGCAGACGTACTAGCGGCAGCGCAGCAAATCGGCGACGTATCAGTCATCGCTACGCGTGTTGACGTGAAGGATAATAATGGATTGCGTCAAATGATGGATGAAATGAAGCAGAAGCAATCGAAGGCTGTTATCGTCCTTGGTGCAGCTGTCGATGGGAAAGTAATGCTTGTTGCGGGTGTGACGGATGATTTGAAGTCAGGGAACTATCATGCAGGTCAAATCGTCAATCATGTTGCGACACAATGTGATGGTAAAGGCGGAGGCCGACCAGATATGGCGATGGCTGGAGCCAAAGACGCATCAAAACTTGATGAAGCATTACAATCCGTGTATGATTATGTAAAATCCATCTAATTTGTTTTAGCGTAATTGATGGCACAATCATAATCATGTATAATGAAAGCCAGAATGCGATCCGATTCGTAAAACGGATGATCTGAAAGCGGGGTGTCGATCATGGATTCATACGATAAGACGATGAAATTCAACTTTCCCGAGGAGTCGATGGAGCAAGAAGTGAAGCAGGTCATGCTCCATGTGCACAAGGCGCTTGACGACAAGGGGTATAATCCAATCAACCAGATTGTCGGCTATCTTTTATCGGGCGATCCAGCGTATATACCACGTCATGAGGAAGCACGAAATTTAATTCGGAAATTGGAACGGGACGAGATTTTAGAAGAACTTGTCAAGTTTTATATCCGTGAAAACGGAGGAAAACCGGATTGAGGACAATGGGATTGGATGTAGGGACCAAAACGGTCGGCGTTGCGATCAGTGATGCGCTTGGGTGGACAGCCCAGGGCATTGAAACGATAAAGATCGATGAAAGTGCCGGCCAGTTTGGCATGGAAAGAATCCAGGAGCTTGTAAAAGAATACGATGTGACTGGATTTGTAGTGGGCTACCCTAAAAATATGAATAATACAGTCGGACCGAGAGGCGAAGCATCTGAAATGTATGCGGAACTTTTAACAGATACATTCGGTTTCCCAGCTATATTATGGGATGAGCGATTGACGACGATGGCAGCAGAGCGTGTATTAATAGATGCAGATGTGAGTCGTAAAAAAAGAAAGACTGTCATTGATAAGATGGCAGCAATCATGATACTCCAAGGGTATCTTGATTCAAAAAATTGAAGAGGTGATCGGAATGGAACACGGACAAGAGACAATGACGATTGTAGACGAGAATGGAATTGAGCATGTATGTGAGGTTATTTTTACATTCGATTCAGAGGAATTCGGTAAATCATATGTGCTGTATCATGTATTAGGTGAAGAGGATACAGAGGACGATGAAGAAGTCGAAATCCACGCATCTTCATTCATTCCTTCTGAAGACAATGAGGATGGCGAATTGATGCCAATCGAAGATGACGCAGAATGGGAAATGATCGAAGAAATGTTAAACACGTTCCTTGCAGAAGAGGACGAAGACGAAGAGTAATTTATCTTCATTCAGCAAAAGACTCCCACCTTTATAGGTGGAGAGATGAATGCGATTTTGTTTTCTTGTTCAGCGGGTGTTTAAACGCCCGCTGAATGAAGATAAAGCCTCCGGCGGATGTCACAGATTTTGAAAGGAGTCAATCGAGCAAGCTCGATTCAAAATCTGGACGCAATTACGCCAAGGCGTAATTGATAAGTGCACGGACGGGACGGTGCAGACCGTTCCGTTTTTTGCATTGATGTGACATACATTTCATTTTACAGGGGCTATGGTCGATGCTCAATTGAAAGAGGTGGATTACGCATGGAGAACGGTTCGAAAAAGGATGTTATGTTCGAACGGATGCGTGAAAAGAAGAAAGAAGTGAAAATCGTTCGGCGAATTGTTCTTGTCATAACGCTAGTTGTTCTGATTGTTGGACTTATTGGTGGTCGTTCTGTCTATAAGTACATAACAGGTGCACTGCAACCGATCGATCCAGATTCCGAGGAAGTGATTGAAGTAGAAATTCCAATCGGTTCGGGTCTGGATACGATTTCGGCTAAATTAGCCGAAAAAGGAATTATTAAGGATGCACGCATCTTTAAGTATTATGCAAAATTCAATAATGAATCGCAATTTCAGGCAGGGACGTATGATTTGACAAAGGCCATGACGTTGGATGAGTTAATTGAAAGTCTGAAAACTGGAAGAGTGTACAGAGAGCCTGTATTCACCATGACGGTTCCGGAAGGGTTAACCCTCAAGCAAATTGCTACGGTTATTGAAAAACGCACAGGGATTCCTGAAAAAGAATTTCTGGATTATGTCAATGACGAAGCAACGATTAGTATGCTAATGGGTAAATATTCAACCATTTTGACAGAGGATATCCAAGCTGAAAATATCAAATATCCTTTAGAGGGGTATTTATTCCCAGCGACATATCCTTTTTATGAGGAAAAGCCTACTGTTGCGACGGTTGTTGACACGATGATTCAAGCAACCGCAACAAATGTCACGCCTTTCTTCGACTTTCTTCAAAGAGAAGAGAAATCAGTACACTGGCTGCTGACGTTCGCTTCCTTACTGGAGGAAGAGGCGACAGCACAGTCGGATAGAGAAACGATTGCAAGCGTATTTTACAATCGTCTGAAGATTGACATGCCATTACAAACGGATCCAACAGTCCTGTACGCACTAGGGGAGCATAAGGATCGAGTTCTCTATGCGGATTTGGAAGTGCAAGATCCCTATAATACGTATGTCAATAAAGGTTTACCACCTGGCCCAATTGCCGGAGCAGGAAAGTCGTCACTCGAAGCGGTTATCGATCCTTCGCAGACAGACTATCTTTATTTCTTAGCAGATAAGCAAGGTGTCAACCATTTCACCGATTCGTACGATCAACATTTGAAAAACCGGGACCTTTATTTATCCGGAGACTGAGAGGAACAGCATGAGTAAGTATGCGGCATATGTAGCCGAATTTAACAAAGAGCAAGGTCCATTTGTCGTTGAGATGGAGCAGTATGCGGCAACGCATCATGTACCGATTATGGACAGGGGCGGTATGGAGCTGTTTATCAGCCTATTACGCATTCAACAGCCACAAAGAATCCTTGAAATTGGCAGTGCTATCGGCTACTCTGCGATTCGAATTGCAGAGGCACTGCCAGAAGCCTCTGTCGTAACGATTGAACGAGACACCGCGAGATACGTAAAAGCTGTCGATTATATTACCCGCAGTGGATTGGGCGAGCGGATTACCATTATTGAAGCAGACGCGCTGCTGACAGAAGAAGCCGTTATCTTCAATCAATCATATGATGCGCTGTTCATCGATGCTGCCAAAGGGCAATATAAACGTTTTTTCGAAAAGTATTCGCCAATTGTTGCAACTGGGGGCGTTATCTACTGCGACAATATGTTCATGCACGGCGTCGTGCTGTACGATGAACAAGAAATACCGAGGCGTAATCGCACGATGATACGTAATTTAAAAGAATTTACTGCATGGATTATGGCTCATCCAGATTACGAAACATCGCTATTACCTGTCGGGGATGGATTATTAATCGCAGTGAAGAAATAATGATAGGCTAAGGAGAAGTTAGACATGCAATCTAGAAAACCTCTCGTCATCGGTATCGCCGGTGGTTCGGGATCCGGTAAGACAAGCGTTACCCATTCAATCTATGATGTATTCAAAGAGCATTCTGTCGTCGTAATAGAACAGGATTATTATTACAAAGATCAGTCTCACTTAGCGTTTGAAGAACGGCTAGAAACAAATTATGATCATCCATTAGCGTTTGACACAGATTTGTTGATTAGTCATGTAGAGGAGCTTCTTCAGCGGAAATCAGTAGAGAAACCCGTGTACAATTATTCATTACATACACGGTCTGACGAGACAATACACATCGAACCACAGGATGTCATTATCCTGGAGGGGATTTTAGTGCTCGAAGATGCTCGCCTGCGTGAACTGATGAATATTAAGTTATTCGTTGATACAGACGCTGATTTACGTATTATTCGTCGTATTATGAGGGATATTAATGAGCGGGGCCGTACCATTGAATCGGTCATCGATCAGTATTTGTCAGTCGTTCGCCCGATGCATAATCAATTCATTGAACCAACGAAGAGATATGCCGATATTATCATCCCGGAAGGCGGGCATAATGAAGTTGCAATTGACTTAATGGTTACAAAAATAAAAACAATTCTTGAATCTGGAACGAAACTGTAATATGATGATGACAGAATTCTATACAGATGAACACTATGTCGCATACCTATCGCAGGAGTGGCATAGTATTTTTATGAACAGGAATATGAGGAGTGTTGTGAAATGATTACAGAGAAGAAGTTTCCAATGACTGTAGCAGGTAAACAAAAATTAGAAGAAGAGCTTGAGTTTTTAAAAACGGTTAAGCGCAAGGAAATCGTCGAACGTATTAAAATTGCACGTAGTTACGGCGACCTTTCAGAGAACTCGGAATACGATTCTGCCAAAGAAGACCAAGGTTTCCTAGAAGGTAAAATTTCATCGCTTGAGTCGATGATTCGTAATTCGGTTATTATTACTGAAGATGAGCTGAATACCGATGAAGTGCGACTCGGGAAAACGGTTACATTTAAAGAGTTGCCAGATGGCGATGAAGAGACATATACGATTGTCGGTTCTGCTGAAGCTAATCCAATCGAAGGACTCATTTCAAATGATTCACCGATTGCTAAAGGATTGATAGGCCGTCGCAAAGACGACGAAGTAAAAATTATGACTCCAGGTGGAGAAATGTTGGTTATCATTGTTGAAATAAAATGAAGTGTCAATAGCCACCTTCGTCATTGAGGGTGGTTTTTTCACCATTTAGGAGAAACAAATTTTCTTGGGAATCGTCATTTTATAGTGTGAATAGCTAACGAAATGAAAATGGAGGATGATGACATATGACTGAAAGAGGACCTGATTTTTCAAGATCGGGACGTAACAAAAATCGAAAACGTTCGAGTATTATGTTGAATAGCTTGATTGGAGTTGTTGTCCTACTCATTATCATTGTGGCTGCGACGATATTTCTTGGAAATGAAGACGATGAACAAATGGCTGACGAGGAATTGATCACAACAGATGGTGCTGACATTCAGTCAGAAGAGACTGACAACCCGGTGATTGAAGACGAACCTGCTATCGAAGAAGATGATTTTGAAGCAGAGGACAGCACGTCTGAATCATTCAGCGGAGAAGCATCTGGTGAAACGGAAGCATCTACGCCGAAGCAAGAAGCTGAAGTAGATGTAGAGGCTGAAGTGGAAAAGGAAGATGAACCTGAAAGTGGAGGTTCGGTTACTTACCTCACGTCCGATGATGATATCATCGCTGAGACAATTATAAGTGCAGCGTGGAAACCAATTGGCACGACTCAATCAGGCGAACATGCATCACAGTATGATGGGAAATCTGTTGACTGGGTGGAAAAACAGCAAGCACTTGCCTATGCCACTGGGTTACCTCAAGAATCGATGCTTTTTTTGAAAATCAAAAATGGTGGAGACCCGCAAAAGTCGATAGGAATTGTTTCATCAAGGGATAAAGAAGAAAAATATCGTGTCTATTTAGAGTGGGTAGATGGCGAAGGGTGGAAGCCTGTTAAAATGGACGTTTTGAAGACGTTGGACTTTGAGTATTAAGAGATAGAGCGTAAAGAAACGGTTGGAGGGAATAGCATGAAAATCGCAGTGATTGGTGCAATGGAAGAAGAAGTAGAACTTTTACGAGAAGAAGTCGGTTCAGGTCAAGTAACAACAGTTGCGGGTTGTGAATTCATCAATGGACAAATTGGCGAACATACGGTGATTCTTGTGAAAAGTGGTATTGGTAAAGTGAATGCAGCTATGGCAACGACGCTTCTTTTGAATAATTTTAAGCCAGATGTCGTATTGAATACAGGGTCAGCAGGTGGCTTCTTAGAATCCCTTGAAGTAGGCACGGTTGTGATTTCTGATGAAGTACGTCATCATGATGTCGATGTGACAGCATTTGGTTATGAGCTTGGTCAAGTACCTGGACAACCTGCAGCATATCGCTCAGATGAAAAGCTGATTGACGTAGCGCGTGCTGCTGTTGAGGAACTCGGAGAGCATGCACATGCGACAGGGCTAATTGCTTCTGGGGATACGTTTATGAGCGATGCTGAGCATGTTGATAAAGTGAAGAAGCAATTCCCGACGATGATTGCGGCAGAGATGGAAGCAGCGGCTGTTGCACAAGTTTGTCATCAATTCGGTACGCCGTTCGTTGTAATTCGTGCGTTATCAGATATCGCAGGCAAAGAATCATCGATTAGCTTCGATGAGTTCCTTCCAATTGCGGCTCGCCATTCAACGGATATTGTTTTAAAAGCTATCTCGAAACTTTGAGTGTTTCATGATAAGATAGATGTATAGATAGTTCTTATTTATACATCTTCAAGGAGGGATTTCACATGTTATTTCTAATGACAGGTGTGTTTATCGCATCAACAATCATTGCAGTCGTTATTTCCCGTGAGGTTCGTGCGGATTGAGTAATCAATTACGCCTCGGCGTAATTGCGTCCGGATTTTTTCGAGCGAGCTCGAAAAGCTTCCCTAAAAATCCGTGACATCCGCCGGAGGCTTTATCTGGAGTCAGCGGGAATTTGAACTCCCGCTGAATAAAAGGCATCTTGCATTCATCCTGCCACTAAGGAGAAATAAAACTTAATTTCTCCCCCTAGAATAGGGAGTTTCTGCTGAATTCAGATAAAAGAAGAGGCGTTTCCTGTGCTGGGATCACTCCCGCATGGAAACGCCTTTTTGTTTTTTTATCGGTGTCAAGCTCTAGCGACTAGGGGCTTCTGCATTTCTTTATTCGTTGTATTCATGCTTAAATAGCTGATACAATTTAACGATTGCACGTTTTTCGATGCGGGAGACGTAGCTTCTGGAAATATCGAGCTGTTCGGCGATTTCTTTTTGCGTCATCGGTTGATCGTCTAGCAAACCGTAGCGTCTTTGAATGATTTCGAGTTCCCGGCCATCCAGTTTCCCGAGATGGCGATATAATCTTTCTTTGCGTTCCTTGTGCTCGACTGCTTCGACGGGGGTTTCATCATCCGTTTGAAGCAAATCTGCAATTTGCAGTGATTGACCGTCTTTATCCATACCGATTGGATCGAAGAGGGAAACGTCCTTTTGAACTTTTTTCTGCGTGCGCAAATACATCAGTATTTCATTTTCAATACAGCGAGCGGCGTACGTGGCAAGTTTTGTTTTGCGGTCGGGTGTGAAACTGTTCACGGCTTTCATGAGTCCGATGGTTCCAATGGAGATATAATCATCAAGCAATTCGTGTTTTGGATGGAATTTTTTTACGATGTGAGCAACAAGGCGCATATTGCGTTCAATCAGTTCGTCTCTAGCGTCCTCATCGCCTTCTGCAAGGCGTTGTAGGCAAGCTGCTTCTTCTTCCTTCGAAAGGGGACGCTGGAAAGCCTGCCCTCGAATATAGCCGATCACTGCAGGAACTTCGAGCCATAGCTGTACAATTGCCATGACAAACCCGCTCATCGGGCCACCTCCTGTGTCGTTGTATGACAGCATATGCGGTCGGGTCCTGCCATATCACCGATTTTTTAGTCGGACAGGCGATACAGGATGTCCGTATTTTCTCGTCTATACTCCGGGCGCCAGACGCTTTTGTTCAACAACGCGTGTAAAGTGCATGATTATGTTATAATCATTTCAGAAACAGTACTATATCGGAGTGGATAACGTGTATAACAATTTTTTGCCAGGTGAATACGTCAAAAGCGTTTTTCATATTCAACCAGAGAAACTAGTGGCCCGAGGCGTTAAAGGTATTATTACCGATCTAGACAATACACTTGTTGAATGGGACCGCCCCCATGCAACTGCTGAAATTATTGACTGGGTGACATCCATGAGAGATGTTGGCATACAAGTGATGATTGTTTCGAATAACAATAATGTGCGGGTCAAAGCATTTTGTGATCCGCTCGGTATTCCATTTATTTGTGAGGCGCGTAAGCCACTCAAGAAGTCTTTTAATAAGGCGCTTACCACTATGGGTATCCAAAAAGAGCAAGCGGTTTTCATCGGTGACCAGATGATGACCGATATTTTAGGCGGTAACAGAGCAGGCTTGCACACAATACTTGTTGTGCCAGTGGCGAACTCTGATGGCTTCTTTACAAAGTTTAACCGAATGATGGAAAGAAGAATTATGGCTAATTTGAAACGTAAAGGCCTGTTGAAGTGGGAGGAATAAGTTTGGAAGACATAAAATGTATTGGTTGTGGCATTACGATTCAGACCGACAATCCGAAAATAGAGGGGTATGCGCCTCCTGCATCGTTAGAAAAAGAAGACGTCATTTGCAAACGTTGTTTCCGACTGCGTAATTATAATGAATTGCAGCCTGTCTCATTATCAGGTGATGATTTTCTCAATATCTTGAATGGCATTGGTCAGAAAGATGGCTTGGTCGTCAAAGTTGTCGATATTTTTGATTTCAATGGTAGCTGGATCAATGGCTTACACCGTTTTGTAGGTCAGAAAGATATTTTACTGATTGGCAATAAAGCAGATATATTACCGAAATCATTGAATCCAAATCGTTTGATTAACTGGATGAAGACAGAGGCAGCGAAACTAGGCTTGAAGCCGATTGACGTGTTACTCGTTTCTGCTCATACAGGAAAAGGAATGGAAGAGGCGCTAACAGCCATTGATACACATCGTCATGGTAAGGATGTCTATGTGGTCGGCTGTACAAATGTCGGAAAATCGACGTTCATCAATCGGATTATTAAAAGTGTGACAGGTATTGGGGAGGTCATTACGACTTCTCATTTCCCAGGAACAACACTGGACCTTGTTGAAATTCCACTAGATGATGGGAAGGCAATTTACGATACACCAGGGATCATCAACGATCACCAGATTGCCCATTATCTTGATGCGCAGGATTTGAAAGCTATCACACCTAAAAAAGAAATTAAGCCAAAGGTGTTCCAGCTGAATGCGGAACAGACGCTATATATTGGAGGACTCGCTCGTTTTGATTTTATAGCGGGGGATCGCTCTTCCTTTACGATTCATGTGTCCAATCATTTACCGATTCACCGGACAAAGTTAGCGAATGCAGATGCGTTGTATAAGGAACACTTAGGTGAGCTATTATCGCCGCCGTCTGGTGAATCGTTAGAGAAGCTACCACCATTCGTGCGTCATGAGTTTTCGATTAAAAAAGGCAAAATGGATTTGGTCATTTCGGGGCTTGGATGGGTAACAATCCAGCATCCGGGCGTTGTTGTCGCCGTTCATGCACCGCGCGGCGTCGATGTTGTTCTGCGACCAGCCTTAATCTAAGGAGGAACATCCTATGAAAAAATGGCACGCCGTTATTGGAGACCCAATCGCCCAGTCGATGTCTCCAGCAATGCATGATGCTTGGTTTATAGAAAATGACATCGATGCTTCGTATATCCCGATTCATGTAACAGCAGCAGGATTTCAGGATGCTGTAGCTGGCTTGAAAAATTTGGGTTGTAGCGGTTGGAATGTGACGGTACCGCATAAAAGTGCGATTATTCCATTTCTAGACCAGTTGGAACCATCTGCTCAATTAATGGACGCAGTCAATACGGTTCACGTTCTGCCAGATGGTAAGCTTGTTGGATCTAATACAGACGGGCTGGGCTTTGTTCGGGCGCTAGAAGAAGCATATGGCGTGCAGTGCAAGGGGAAGAAAGTTTTGATTATTGGTGCTGGTGGCGCGGCGCGGGGGATTGCTTATGGACTCCACAGCATGGGGTACGGACCGATTTCATTTACAAATCGAACAATGGAGAAAGCTGAACAATTGGCGGCAGGTATAGCGAATTCGGAAGTATTAACGATCGAAGAGGCAGCGTCCTCGCTTGCTGAATTTGGATTGATTGTTCAAACAACGACTGTCGGCATGAACTTTGCGCAACCAGGTATGCCGTTAGACCCGAAGAACATGGTGGCAGGAACTGTTGTTGCTGATATTATCTATAACCCACTTGCAACTGAATTCCTTGCAGAAGCCCGTAAAAAGGGTGCACAAACGATGAATGGCGTCGGTATGTTTGTCCACCAAGGTGCACTCGCTTTTGAAACATGGACAGGTGTCCGACCGAATACAGAAAAAATGATACAAAAAATAACAACATCTCTTGGAGGTTAACACATGTTAACAGGTAAACAAAAAAGATTTTTACGCAGTAACGCTAATCATTTACAACCGCTCGTTCATATTGGGAAAAGTGGCTTGACACAGTCAGTTATTGCTCAAATTGAAGAAGCGTTAGAAGCAAAAGAGTTGATCAAAGTAACGATTTTACAAAATTGTGAGGAAGACAAAAACGATATTGCTGCAAAGCTTGATAACGAGGTGGGTATTGAAGTTGTCCAAGTGATTGGTAGTATTATTGTATTATATAAAGAATCAAAAGAGAAAAAACGTATCGAACTGCCGTAAGGGGGTGCGATATTATGAAAAAAGTAGGCATACTTGGTGGGACGTTCAACCCACCTCATATCGGCCATTTACTTGTCGCCAATGAAGTTCGGCATAAGCTCAACCTCGATGAAGTTCGATTGATGCCGACAGCGGTTCCCCCCCATAAGACAGCGCCAGGCGATGCTACGGCTACGCAGCGCCTTCATATGGTGGAGATGGCTGTGGCAGGCATAGATGGGCTAGTCGTATCTCCGTTTGAAGTTGAACGAGGTGGTATTTCCTACACTTATGATACGATGGAGCAGTTAAAGACTCTTGAGCCTAATAACGACTTTTATTTCATTATTGGCGGCGATATGATTGACTTGTTGCCGGAATGGCATCGTATTGAAGAGCTTGCGACACTTATTCATTTTGTGGGTGTAGGACGACCAGGAACGATTGGTGAAACCGATTATCCAATTATCCATGTAGACATTCCGCAAATTGATTTGTCATCGACGTTAATTCGGCAACGTTTTGCTCATAAGGGTACCATCCAATTGTTAATCCCACCTACTGTGGAGGCATTTATCCGTGAGGAGGGTTTATATGGATGTTAACGAACTAAAACAACAACTAGTGCAACGACTATCAACAGCACGTTATGAACACGTTTTACGTGTCGCAGAAACGGCAAAGTTGCTGGCGATAAAGTACCAGATGTCAGTTGAACAAGCGGAGCAGGCGGCATTGTTCCATGACATTGCAAAATGTATGGATAAGGATGATTTACGTCTGTATCTTGTGCGATGGAGTCAGGATTCACGACTGACCTCATTCCACCACGAATTATGGCATGCGCCAGTGGGTGCGATGATTGCACGTGATGAATTCGGTATCGAGGATGAGGATGTATTGAATGCGGTCCGTTATCATACGACGGGTCGTGCCGATATGTCTATGCTTGAAAAACTTATCTACATCGCAGATATGATTGAACCTGGACGCAGTTTTCCAGGCGTGGAAATTTTAAGACAACGAGCTGAAGAAAATCTCGATATAGCAATGGAAGCTTGCATCTATCAGTCAGTGCAATTTCTGGTGAATAAAAGAGTGCCGGTTTTTCCGGATTCAATTGACTGTTATAATGAGTATGTAAACAAGAAGGGGACAGTGACATAATGACAACTACATTACTAGCAACAGCTTATAAAGCGGTGGATGATAAAAAAGGGGAAGACATTGTCGTCTTAAACATGGAAGGCGTTTCGCTTATTGCGGACCAATTCATCATTTGCCATGCCAACTCAGAACGACAAGTCCAAGCTATAGCAAAAGAAGTAGCGGATAAAGCTTCAGAAAACGGTTATATGGTGAAAAGAGTTGAAGGAATGGATTTAGCAAGATGGGTACTCATCGATCTTGGCGACGTTGTTGTTCATGTATTCCATCGCGATGAGCGCGGTTACTACAACCTTGAAAAGCTTTGGGGAGACGCCCCGTTGCTTGATATGGCTGAAGGAAAATGACGCAGTCCTATACTGAATTTGCCGCTGTCTATGATGAACTCATGACGGATATTCCCTACGATGCTTACGTTGATCTACTAGACGAAGCAGCGGGGGGGATTGCCGGTAAACGCGTATTGGATATCGGCTGCGGAACGGGATTATTATCCGTGAAACTTGCAAAGATTGGTGCGAAAGTCACGGGAATTGACCTTTCTGCCGAAATGCTTGCAGTAGCAGAAGGACGGGCAAAGGCACTTTCCTTGCCCGTTCAATTCATTGAACAACCGATGCAGCAACTAGCCGGTTTTACTGGCTTTGACCTAGCTGTTATTGCGATTGATTCACTGAATTATTTAGCAGATCAAGAAGATGTGCAAGCAACATTTCAGCAAATCTATGCATCACTCGCTGTAGGAGGGGCATTGGTGTTTGATGTCCATTCAACGTTTAAAACAGATGTGATTTTTATGGAAGGTCCTTTTACGTTTGATGATGGTCGAATTGCGTACATATGGGAAACGGAAGAGGGCGAACAGCCCCACTCTGTGGATTCCGAACTGGCCTTTTTTATTCAAGAAGCGAATGGATTGTATAGACGTTTTGATGAAGTTCATAGCCAGCGCACGTTTGCAGTCCATGATTATGTGGAAATGCTGATGGAAGCAGGATTTTCCGTGGAACGAATTTTTGCGGATTGGGAAGATGAGCCGCCGCATGAAGAAAGTGAACGAATATTTTTTCAAGTACGAAAATAACTCTAATCCTTTTTAGTATCTAAAAAGATACAAGGCACTGTTGATTTATGGAGTATTTTGCAATATAATGGAAAGGACTCCATATGGATGCTGCTGAAGGAAGGTGAATGTACTGTTTCTTTCGTTTGTATCTAGTAAATGGCGTAAAATCATAACCCCAATCGCAGCAATCGCTGTCATATTCGCCGTACTGTTCCTCCCCAAAGGACAGGCTGACAACAATGCGTTTGTCATGAGCGAACAAAACCCATTCCCTGAATTGATAGAACTATCAAGTGAAGAAGTGATAGAAACGACAGAGATTATTGTCTCCGTTCCTATTGTTGTGGACGTAAAAGGAGCGATTTTGCATCCTGGTGTCTATTCGATGCAACCAGAAGACCGTCTTATTGATGCCATTCATGCAGCAGGCGGTTATTTGCCTACTGCTGATTCTCGCATGCTGAATCATGCGATGAAATTAGTGGATGAAATGGTCATTTATGTGCCCGTCGAAGGAGAACAACCTGTAGAGCTCGCGTCACTCCCGATGATTGGGACAACCGTGCAACAAGATGACGGAAAAATCAATATCAATACCGCGGATGAACAACAGCTGATGACCATCCCTGGCATTGGTCCGTCAAAAGCGGCCGCTATTATTCAATATAGGGAGGAGCATGGCTTGTTCAAAATGCCTGAATCGTTGATGGAAGTCTCCGGAATCGGTCAGAAAACATTTGATAAGCTGGTCCTCCAGATTACTGTGGATTAGTGGCGTAACAACTTGCTATAACTAAAAAATGTTGGAGGCAATCATATGGAGCGAATAACATGGGATCAGTTTTTTATGGCTCAATGTCATTTACTAGCATTGAGAAGTACGTGTACAAGGCTTGCAGTTGGTGCAACGATTGTCAGAGATAATCGCATTGTCGCAGGAGGCTATAACGGCTCCATATCGGGAGGAGACCATTGTATCGATCACGGTTGCTATGTCGTCGATAATCATTGTATTCGAACGATTCATGCAGAGATGAATGCATTGCTACAATGTTCGAAATACGGAATACCTGTTGCTGGTTCGACGTTGTATGTCACGCATTTTCCGTGTTTACAATGCTCAAAAGCAATCATCCAGGCAGGAATACGGCAGGTCATTTACTCGACAGATTACCGTAACAATGATTATGCTATTAAACTGTTTGCCCAATCGGGGGTGGCTGTTCAGCATATTCCGTTCGATGAAAAGCATGTCGATTTTACGAGCGATAGCAAGTTGGAGCTATTCAATGAACTGTTGCATAAAATGCAGGAGCTTGGCGTCGACAATGAAGAACTTATCCCTTATAAGCAAAGGGTGGATGGCCTATTCGGAAAATAATAGCGCGTATACGATTCATCTATATCGCCATACCGGTCGCCGTATCAGCATTTGCTGCATACGGTCCGGTTTATCTACTAGTGTGTAACCTGCTACTACTCCCCATTTTCTTCCGTAGAAAAGAAGATTTTCTCACACCTATCCTCGCAGTTGTAGCTGCATTTCTTTCCTATTTCTATATATCAGCAACCACTCCGCTCATGATGGAAGAAGGTCCTGCAACTCTTTCATTCACCTGGTCAGATACTGTGAAAATTGATGGTGGAAAAATGAAAGGCTTTGCCAAAACCTCATCTGGGCAAACGGTGTACGCCGTCTATTCCTTTACGAGTGAACAAGAAAAAATGCGCTTTCTTACTATAAATAGCTCATCGATGATTTTTACGATGTCTGGGACCTTCCGTGAGCCCGATATCCCCTCACATGACTACTCATTTAATATGACAAAATATATGAAGATGTACGGGGCGTCGGGTGTGTTTGAAGCAAACTTGATGATTCAGGTCGAGCAAAAATCGGGTATCCGAACCCGTCTATCCGAACAAAGGAATAATGTGAAAAAACATATCGTAGCGACATTTCCTGAAACACTCAGAGTAGAGGCGGAGGCGCTATTGATTGGGGATCGTAGTGGCATGGATGACGAGCTAGCGTCGAATTATCGGACGCTTGGCATTACCCATCTGTTTGCCATCTCAGGACTACACGTCGGGCTGCTGGCGTTCCTGTTCCGTGGAATTTTACTCAGAATGTCCATGAGGAAAGAGACTGTGGACATGCTGCTCGTTATCTTGTTGCCTCTTTACGCAGTTATGGCGGGTGGAGCCCCGTCAGTGTGGCGAGCAGTGTCAGTGACGATGCTCGTCCTTTTAGCAGCGTCAGGGCGGATAAGGGTCAGGTTAGATGATGCGCTCGCCATTAGTGCCGTCGTTTTGATCGTTTATCAACCATTTGTGGTGTTTCAACCAGGCTTTCAATTATCTTATTTGGCAGCTGGTTCAATTGTTTATTCATCGTCTTTGTTAGCGAAGGCGAAAACGGCCCTTGCGACATCATTTTACGTCACATCAATCAGCCAGTTGGCGCTCTATCCCGTGTTGTTATTTCATTTTCATGAGCTGAGCATATCATCCTTTGTTGTGAATCTTGTTTATGTACCTTTGTATTCGGTCATTATTTTACCTGCAAATATTTTATTTTTATTGACGACATTATTGTGGCCGAAGCTAGCTGATCTGTTGTTTCTGTTGTATGTCCCTTTGAGAGAGCTGGTTGGTAGTGCTACGAGTTGGCTTGCTGCATTGCCATACCAGTTATGGACACCTGGTAAACCAGATGCGCTATGTGCAGCACTAGCTGTTGTGGGCGTGTTGTTATTTTTTATTCATTGTGAGCGGAATGTTGCTGTTTTTCGGTCATTGCCTTGGGTTATCGTACCAGCAGTCATCATCCACATGATGCCTTATACGGACAGTACGTTGCGTGTGACTTACCTCGATGTGGGACAAGGAGATAGCATTGTTATTGAATTTCCTTATCGCCGAGCGGTTTATTTAATTGACACGGGTGGGACAGTTACATTTGGGGAGAAGAATTGGAAAACGTCGAGTAAACCGTTTGAAGTGGGGCGGAAAATTGTCGTTCCTTACTTGAAAGGACGAGGCATTACAACTGTCGACAAACTAATGCTGACACATGCAGATGCCGACCATATAGAAGGTGCGGATGAAGTGCTCGAAGACATCCGGGTGCGCGAAATCCATATTGCAGCTGGTAGTGACAAGGAAAAGGCGATGGAGAGTGTCATGCGCCTTGTAGAGGAGCAGCGAATTCCTCTTTTTCAGATGAAGGCAGGCGTTTCATGGCAGGAAGGTCAGACAGCATTTCATTATATAGGGCCGACAGATGGCGTATATAAAGGAAATGAAAGCTCCCTCATTTTGTACATGACGACGACAGGACCTTCGTTTTTATTTACAGGCGATATGGAGAAAGAGGGGGAACGACAGTTTTTACGCCGGTATGGACAAGCTGATTTTTCTTCATTTATTTTAAAGGCGGGGCATCATGGCAGCCGAACATCTAGTACAGAACCGTTCATTGACGCAGTGCGACCGGTATTAACTATTTTTTCGGCAGGTAAAAATAATCGCTATGGGCATCCGCATCCAGAAGTTGTTGAGACATTTCGCAAATATGATCTTCCAACGTTATCGACGGCGGAATCAGGTTCGATAACTGTAACCGTGAAAAAAGAACGTTATGAGGTTTCTGTCATGGCGCCGGCTCCATAAAAAAATAGCCTTGTCCTTCCGGTAAAGGAAGCTACAAGGCTATTTTTAGAAAAATATTAGCGTGCGACGATATCGATAATTGTAGCAATCAAAAAGATTGCTGTAAAAGCTACAAATGCTACTGCGAAGCCGATACCTGAATCGATAGCATCATTACGTTTGGACTGTACGTCGTGTTCAAAATCGTTCATTGCTACACCTCCTAATTCCATTATAGTATAGATGATAGCGGACGAAAAATCCAGAGCAATCAAACTTTTGTCCATGTTCGTCTGTAAATGACACAATTTGTTCAATTTAATCAGCAGGGAGCTTGAATTCCCTGCTGATTAAATTGAATCGAGGCGTAATTGATACAGTTGATTTATGATGTAGTATAATCGAAAGTGATAAATGTAGAAGAGGTGAGTAATGTGGCGACTGCAGTATGGAAAAAAATAGCCGCAGGGGAAATCGATTCAGTCTATCTACTAACTGGGCTCGAACAACATATATTTGATGCAACGATTGCGCGTCTAAAAAAAGCATTACCTGATATAGATGATGCGTCAGTCATTCGCTTTGATCTGGAAGAGAGCTCGATTGACGCGGTCATCGAAGAGGCGGATACGTTGCCATTTCTCGAGGATCGCAAGTTAATCATAGCAGGAAACGCTTCTTTTTTAACTGCGAAAGATAAAGGAAAAGAGAAAGTGACGCATAATTTGGAGCTACTGGAAGCGTGGTTAGCAAATCCATCTCCGACTGCAATTGTGGTATTTATAGCCCCTTATGAAAAGTTGGATGCTAGGAAACGCATTACGAAAAAATTGAAAGAACATGCGACGGTTATCGAAGCAGCTCGTCTTCAAGGCAAGGACTTATTTACATGGGTTCAACAGGAGGCAGGGGCACAGGGGGCGCGTATAGCCCCGCAGAATGCAGAACTACTTGTGCAAATGGCGGGGGATAGTCTATTAACGCTTTCTGCGGAATTGGCTAAAATGGCAACCTATTTGAGTGGAGAAGGAGACATTACAGCCGAGGTCATAGAATCTCTTGTACCGCGAACACCTGAAATGGATGTTTTTCGATTAACGGATGCTTATGTGACCGGACGTGTGGGGGATACGGTCTCTATTTACCATGATCTACTGCGTAATGGAGAGGAACCTATCATGTTGACATCACTCGTTGCAAGCCATATTCGTTTGATGATTCATGTAGGATCTTTACGCAAAAAAGGCTATCAACAAAATCAAATTGCTCAAACATTGAGTGTCCATCCTTATAGGGTAAAATTGATGATGGAAAACCGTAGTCTACCGAGTGAAGGGCGTCTACTGTTGATTTTAGATAAGCTAGCTGCAATCGATTATAAATTGAAATCAACAAGCGGCAAAAGAGAGCGGATATTGGAATTGTTTTTTATGGAGCCTTTGCGGAAGGGATAGAAAATAAGAACAAAAGCGCAAGCCCCTAAGCGCGAAATCTCTACGTCATAACTTATCCACAGTACGAGATTTTGTGGTTTTGTAAGCATAAAAAAGACCGTCCGGAAATTAAATCCGGACGGTCTTAGGCTTTATTAAAGTGCTTTTTTAGTAAGACGTGCTTTTTGACGTGATGCAGTGTTTTTATGGATAAGGCCTTTACGTGCAGCAGTGTCCATTTTTTTGATAGCATCTTTTAGAAGACCAGCAGCATCTTCAGCTTTCGCTTCAAGAGCAGCTTCAGCTTTGCGGACAGCGGTACGCATAGCGTGCTTTGTGTTTGAGTTTTGTTCGTTTGCAGCAGCGCTTTGTTTCACGCGCTTAATAGCTCCTTTGATGTTTGGCAATTCATTCACCTCCAATTTCAGGTAAGGCAAGAGTGTTTCCACGTAGTTTAGGATATCACTTTCACAACAAGCATTATTTTAACAAACCACGAGTTAGATTGCAACTAGAAAAGCCGAAAAGACCGCAATCGAAGTTTGCTGCGTGAGAAAAAATGTAGTTTGAAAAAGGCTGCCTCCTATTGATGGAAGAATATTTCCTCGCAATATCGCACAAACTGAGACATGAGGTGATTGGATGGCTAAGTATGATTTTTTTAGGACAGATTTATTAGACGAAAGTGAAGAAATGGTCCGCCACCGGACAGCGACGGAAAAAAATAGGTTGGAAGAGGCAGATGGTGTCACGTTTGGCGAATCAAGATTAGGACGTGTTATCGTCACGTCTGTAACCGTCGATGCGGAAGGCGAAAAAAGAATTGGTAAGAAAAAAGGGACCTACATCACGTTAACGGTTCCAGCGCTCACACCGGATGATTACGCTGGCATGAATGACTTGTCACGTGTGTTAATCGACAAGTTGGAAGAGATGCTTGCGGACTTGTCCGGTATTCAAAAAGGTAAAATTCTTTTCATTGGCCTTGGCAATCGGGATATTACACCTGATGCAGTAGGGCCAATGACAATGGACCGTTTGCGCAACATCGTACCTGATTATTATTCCGAAGACGGTAGCGAGGTATATGTCTATGCGCCGGGCGTGACCATCCAGACTGGGCTTGAAACAGCGGATTTTGTTAAAGCAGTTGCCGCGGAAATAAAACCAGATGTACTCATTGTCATTGATGCGCTGGCTGCTCGCAATAGTTCAAGACTATGTCGGACAATCCAGTTGACGAACACGGGCATTCACCCTGGTTCAGGAGTTGGCAACAGCCGAAAAGAAGTTTCAGAAGATACGCTTGGACTGCCCGTTATTGCAATTGGGATTCCAACAGTTGTCGATGGTCCTGTTTTGATTGCAGATGCCATCGATACAATGTTTGGCTATATCGCGTCCAAAATAAACGAAAAGGATAGCCCATCATCACGTCTTTCTGTAACGCCCTGGTTGCATAATGAAAGTAAAGATGCTGACCGTTCTAATCTACTTCCAATTTTCGGTGATTGGGCTTCGTGGCCGCATGAAGACCGCGTTCAATTATTTGAAGAAGTATTGACAAACCACGAGCTTCGGACGTTCATTTCACCAAAAGAGATTGATGCGTGGGTTTCTATTTATGCAGATACGCTTTCTGACTCGTTGGCTTCTTGGGTGTCTGACTTGAAAAAATAGGCATGATGCCGTTTTCCGACGCATATAGTTGGAGACGGAGGGATGCCAATTGAAAAAGACATCGCTAATTTGGGGCACACTTATACTTGTTCTCTTCCTATTTCCTGTTGCTATCAATATGTTCCCGAGTGAACAAACGGCGAAAGCGCCAAAGCTCATGAAAGAGACAACGTACATGGTCTATGCTGCAAATATTCTTGAAGAGGAAATAGTAGTTGCGAACCCAGGAACAGCGCTTCTATATTTCACCCATTCAAACGAAGCTTATAAGCCAGTGACAAAAGAAAAAAATGGTGTTATCGCTGTTTCTCATCAAACGGAAAATATTACTAAATTTGGTGAGAAACTAAAAACGCAACTTGCATTTAACGGTATTGAAACAGATGCGCTATTTGTTGACGTGCCGCATACTGGAGCTTATCGGTTAATTCGTCCGTATGTAAAAGAACAATTGAAGAAAAAAAAATATGATCTCATCATTGATCTTCATAGGGATGACCCTCCTAAAAATCGAACAACGATTTCCTATAATGAAGAAAATTATGCGAAAGTTGGTTTTGTCATCGGAATGGAGCATGCGAATTTTGAGCAAAATCGTGCCAAAGCGCTGTCGCTGAAAAAAGAGATGGAGCTACTCGTACCAGGTATTACACGTGATCTCATCATGAAGCATGGACCCGGGGTTGACGGCAAGTATAATCAGGACCTTGACCCCTCGCTTCTTGTTATTGAACTTGGAGGGATTGAAAATACGGAAGACGAACTGAATCGGACTGTTGCTGTTATCGCAAAGGCGGCGGCAACGGTCATAGAAAATTCTACACGCGCCGAATATTGAAGTCTAGGCCGTTCACTGCTATAATTCATATAGCTAAAATAGGAGTGAACTATACGATGAATTATGAGCAGAAATTGGCACGTCAGAAAAACATACGGAATTTCTCCATTATTGCCCATATTGACCACGGGAAATCAACGTTGGCCGATCGCATTTTGGAAAAAACGCAAACATTAACATCTCGAGAAATGAAAACCCAAACATTGGACTCAATGGATTTAGAACGTGAACGTGGAATTACCATCAAATTGAATGCTGTGCAGTTGACGTATACGGCGAAAGACGGGGAGGAGTATACATTCCACCTGATTGATACGCCGGGACACGTCGACTTTACATACGAAGTATCGCGCAGTTTAGCGGCTTGTGAAGGCGCAATCCTTGTCGTAGACTCAGCACAAGGAATTGAAGCGCAAACGCTAGCGAATGTCTATTTGGCGCTTGATAACGATCTTGAAATTTTACCTGTTATCAATAAAATCGATTTACCTGCAGCTGATCCAGAACGTGTGAAGCAGGAAATTGAAGATGTCATTGGATTGGATGCTTCAGAAGCAGTTCTAGCTTCTGCCAAGGCGGGTATTGGTATTGAAGACATTTTAGAGCAAATTGTTGAAAAGGTGCCTGCGCCTCAAGGAGATCCAAATGCTCCACTGCAAGCGCTCATTTTCGACTCGCATTATGACCCATACAAAGGGGTTATTGTTAATATTCGTATCATGCAAGGTTCGGTTAAGCCGGGTGACATGATTCATATGATGGCAACGGGAAAAAAATTCGAAGTGCTTGAAACAGGTGTTTTCACACCTAAAATCTCGCCACGTGATGAGCTAACAGTTGGCGATGTAGGTTATTTATCGGCATCTATTAAAAATGTTGGCGATACACGAGTGGGTGACACGATTACTAGCGTGGAAAATCCAGCGAGCGAACCATTGGCTGGTTACCGTCGCATGAATCCAATGGTATTCTGCGGTCTGTATCCAATTGATACATCAAAGTACAATGATTTACGCGATGCTCTTGAAAAATTGGAATTGAATGACTCGGCACTTGAGTATGAGGCGGAAACGTCACAAGCACTTGGTTTCGGTTATCGTTGTGGTTTCCTAGGCTTACTGCATATGGAAATTATTCAAGAACGAATTGAACGTGAATTCAATATAGATTTGATTACAACTGCACCAAGTGTTGTTTACAATGTTGTACTAACTGATGGATCTGAGTTGAAAGTGGACAACCCTGCGATGATGCCAGATGCACAAAAAGTCGATTATGTAGAAGAACCATATGTGAAAGCATCGATTATGGTGCCAAACGATTATGTAGGCTCTGTAATGGAACTGTGCCAGCAAAAACGTGGAAACTTTATCACAATGGATTACTTGGATTCAACACGTGTCAATATTATTTATGAACTGCCACTTGCAGAAATCGTCTATGACTTCTTTGACCAATTGAAGTCAGGCACAAAAGGCTATGCTTCACTTGACTATGAACTGATTGGCTACAAGCAATCGAAACTCGTCAAAATGGACATCCTGTTAAACGGCGAGCACGTCGATGCATTTAGTTTCATCGTCCATAGAGATTTCTCATACGAGCGCGGAAAAGTAATCGTTGAAAAACTAAGAAAACTAATCCCGAGACAACAATTCGAAGTGCCTGTTCAGGCGGCAATTGGCCAAAAAATTGTTGCGCGTTCAACAATTAAGTCAATGGGGAAAAACGTCCTTGCCAAATGTTACGGTGGAGATATCTCGCGTAAACGTAAACTTCTTGATAAGCAAAAAGAAGGTAAAAAACGTATGAAACAAGTTGGGTCTGTTGAAGTACCTCAAGAAGCCTTTATGGCTGTATTGCGGATGGATGAGGATTGAGTGTTGTAGGTATGCGGTTTGCGATTTTGGTGAATCATGAAAAATAGTGTTTTGCACCCGTGTTGCCCCCATAAGAGAAAGTTTGGGGGCAAACTATTCTAATTCACGCATGGCTTGTTCGAATATATCAATGGTTTCATCTTGCATCTTTTGTGTCAGATGTGAATAGGTGTCGATGGTGATTGCAGAACGACTATGTCCTAGTCGTGCTTGTATGTCCTTCACCTTTGCGCCGTTCTCCATAAGCATAGTGGCATGCGTATGACGCAAGCTGTGGAAGTTAAAGTCAATCCCTAGCTTTTCTTTCATCTTGCTGGTATTGTATTTAACAACAGCTGGCGTGATAATGCTCCCACATTCTTTCACGCAAACATGATCCGAATCAGTGTAATGGACGCCGTATTTGAGCTTATTCTTTTTAAGCCAAATGCGGTGTTTTTTTAATATATTGATGATTGAAGCTCCTAGCATGATTTGTCGTTCGGAAGAAACTGTTTTCGTTGTACCGAGAACCCATTCTCCTTCTTTGTTAATCATCGCCTGGTCTACTTGTAACGTCCCTCGTTCTAAATCTATACGTTTCCACATCAACCCGCATACTTCGCTCACCCGCATACCTGTATGCAGCCCTAGTTGAAAAGGAATTGTTAGAGGATTACCCTCAACACAATATTCATTAATTTTCTTCAAGCTCTCCATCGGAAGTATCTTTAAATCCTTCTCAGTGGTCTTTCTGATGTCGTATTTAGGCATGATGACATATTGCATCGGATTGTCTTTTAAATAGCCCCAAGGATGCACAGCCTGTCTTAGGGCGTTATTCACGACGCTTGCAAATATCTCCAAAGATTGTTTTGCATATCCTTCCCTGTACAAATCATTTACGAACTGTTGTAGAATTGCTGGCGTTAAGGATCGCAATCTGTACTTTCCGAGTGCCGGCTTAATTTGCAAACGAATAGCACGCTCATAAGCTAACAGCGTGTTGTGCTTCAAATTCACCTCTGCATATTCTTTGTACCAATAGTCCATGAAGTCGGCCAATGTAATTGTAGATGGCTCAAAGTGCAGTCCTGTATTTTCATATTCAGCCATCGCAGCCCTCAAAGCTCTTTCAGCTTCTTTCTTATCTGGACCAACAACACGCTCTACACGCTGCCTTTTGCCGTCCACAATCCCCATGTCGAAACGGTAGTACCAATTCTTTCCGCGTTTTCGTACTTCTCCTCGCATAATTAACACTTCCTTTTCTGATAGTATTAAAAAATTAAAGCACGTTCTGCTATGTGCATCACCTCCTTGGAGTATCAAGTGATTTAAGTTACTTCATTCACTTTCCTCTGGATTCTGTTCACTTCTTCTTTTTCTTTTTAATCGTTGATTGAATGTATTTTCACAAGTACTTCTTTTTCTACCGGGCAATGGTGGGCAAAATCTTCTACCTTCATGAATAATTTCGAAAAGATGCCCACAATTATCACAAACTTTAAATGAAGCATTCTTAACGATTGCTTGAATTAATTGATGATAGGCAACGGATAGTAAGTCTTGGTAATTTAACGAAATTTTTACGCTATTATTAATTGCTTCATACCTTATAGGTACTGTATTAGGTATGTAGTCATAGGCATTAAGGAAAGATATAATTATTTCAATTAGAGTTTTTTTAGTGCCAGACTTTTTGATTGTTCTTTTTTCACCCATAAAAGTGATTGTTTGACCATCAAATGCTTTGTAATATCTATCTTCTATTCCCTTTATTAGATTTTCATCCTCAGACTTCAAAGCGATCCAGCAATTAAATATAAATCTATAAATGGTTAGTTCTGTATAGAGTGGAAGCAGAAATGAGAATTGTATACAAATTATCCCGTCCTGAGTCCCATCGTCTCCGAGCCCGATAAGTGAACCAATTGGAATTCCAAAGCTTTTACTAAAATTCACCAATCTTTTTTCATCAAACGGTCTGACTTTCGCTAATTCAGTGTATAGCCCTTCAAGCTCAACCACATCGCTGATAGTTTTCACAGGTTTATTATTTAATGTCTCTGAATCAACGCTTATTCCCCCGAATTTTAGTATTTCTTGTTTATACTCATCTTCATTCTTGTAATCGAAATCAGCTACTTTCTTTTTCCAGATATCAAAATCTTCCTTCGTTGAAAAATAAATAACATCTTCGTATTTCCATTGTCCTGAACTTATTTCACCTTCTAATAAAATTGATATCCATTCGGTAGACTTCATCGGGGAAATATAGTGTGAATTATACTCAGATAATCCCTGCAACCTCTTATTCAATTCGCTGGGGTTAACAATCGAATAATCATCATAAACTAATATTTTCGAATTAAAATTTCCATTAATATCCACGGAAAATCACCTGTACCTCTCAAAATAATACTTTTGCGTTGTAGACATTATTTCGCCTATGTGCTATGTTGAATATACCACAAGTACAACAACAAAACAATATTGTGTGTGGTACATAGAAAGGGGTGATTTAGAAAATGTTTAAAAGAAATCAAGATATCAGGGATGCGAAAGGGGGCATTCCATTCTGGATAATAGCAGAACGTTTAGGGATTCACGAAAACACACTCCATAACTGGATGAAACATGAAATGGAGGTGGATCGCAGAACGCAGGTATTGAATGCTATTGAAAGAATAAGGTCGGAAATGGAGATGCCTAAATGAATCTAACGCTAGCAACACAACAACACTTTAATTCTATTCTCTGTGATTTTTGGATTAACGAAAAAGATGAGGTTTTCATGACAAGGGAACAAATTGGGCAGGCGCTTGAATATGCAGATCCAAGAAGATCCGTATCTAAAGTTCACGAGCGTAATTCAGAAAGATTAAATAAGTTTTCTACGGTGGTCAAGTTGACCACTCAGGCAGGCCTTCGTGAAACAACAATTTACAACGAACATGGAATTTATGAAATTGCTCGTCGTAGCGAACAACCTAAAGCAGATGATTTCTACGATTTTGTATACGAACTACTTTCAAAGTTACGCAAGGGTGAAGTAGTCCTTGTCCGACCACAAACTATTTCCGCAAAAGAAGAGTTCGAGATGCAATTGATTGGTGCACGATACGCATCTGAGATCCTACGCTTAGACACAACATCGAATGTAAGAATGCTAGAAACTGTTCACGAGCAACACGGTGTACCAACAAACCACCTTCCAGTATATGTGGATGAGGAAGTTACACTGCCATTATCTAAATTACTGAAAGAACATGAAGTAGGGATAGGTGCGGCGAAAGCGAATACGAAATTAATTGAACTTGGATTTCTAGAAATCAAAGAGCGTCCGTCTTCTAAAGGTGGTTTGAAAGAATTTAAATCCCTGACGGATAAAGGTTTGATGTTCGGAAAGAACCTTATTAACACACGAAATCCAAAAGAAACGCAACCCCACTATTACCCATCGAAGTTCAATCAATTAAAGGCGTTGTTGCATGTGGAGATGTAACAATGCGAATAGAAAGAGGTGCAAAAGCGCTTGTAAAATATCTTGAATCCATTCAGAGGATCTTCGCCGTGGGTATTGATATTCAAGCATTAATAAGGATCATTGGTTTCATGTTGCCTAGTTAAGTTCTCTACAGTTTCTTTAATCCAAGTCAACAAGGCATCGTATCAGTCTTCATCTTGCCTGTGTTTTTTAGGAATGTACTTCTTATTAATACGTTGTGTTTGGCGAAAAATGTGATCCATTGCTTCTATTAAAGATTCTTTTGCGTCATCACTCATAGGTTCACCAGAGAAATTCAATCCATCAGAACTTGTAAGGTCCCTTTTAAAATCTTCGAGTCGTTTCGCTATGTCTTTTTCATCTTTTTCAGTTAGGTTATTGTGACGCTTTTTATCTGTACGGCCTAGGAGGTAGTCTGTGCTTACATTGAAGTAGTCAGCCACTTTTTCTAACTTCTCTGAAGAAGGCTTGTTTTTCTTCCATGAATACATTGAATTTCTTCCGAAACCGACCTTTTCTTCTAGTTGAACAATTGTTATTCCGTATTCACTACAAAGTTCTTTAACCCTTTCAAACGTTGTCATATCAACCATCCTATACTGCTACAAACAATTATATTAAAGAACTTTATAAAAGTTTGTTGACATCTACAAACTTCTTTAATATACTTTGTTCATAAGCTGAATTATTTGCTAAAAGACAATAGAAAATACGACCTATACAAATACATTTTTTCGTTGGGGAACGGGCAAAATGTGCAATTACAGGCTTTTTCAAAGTCTTATTTAGCTATGTCTATATTCTATAATGTTCTTTAACTTTCGTCAACACAATTAGAGAATAATTTAGCTTGTGTATATTCGAGATCGCGCTGTGATACCGAGCCAATGACGGTATAAGATATTCAAACTATTAGCTTAAAGGAGGTTTAGTCATGTCTGAAGATTTAGCAATAAAAGTTAGGTCGGAATTATTCAAACGCAAGATGAGCCAAAAAGAGTTGGCTGGTTTAATCGGAATATCAAGTGTTTATCTATCTGATATTATCCGCGGACGTAAAGATGGACCGAAAGCGCAAGAGCACATTAAGCACATTTGTAAGATTTTAAATATCTGATTGGAGGTGTAACCATGCACGAACTACTCGATGTATCAGAAGTTGCAAAGCGCCTAAAATGCAATAAAAATACAGTCTACGACTTAATCAAGTCTGGAAGATTAGTAGGATTGAAACTTGGCCGTATGAAAGTTTCAACGATGGAACTGGATGATTTCATGCGGAGGTATGCAGGTCATGACCTAACTGATCCAAATAATATCAGACAGCTGGAGGTGGCATCGATTAGGTAAACCAGAATGAGAAAAGGGAGGAAAAGTAATTGAAGAATAACATCAAGGGTTTGAGCGATTCAAAGCGTGCAGAAATCGCTGCATTAGCAGAACAGATCTATCAAATTGGATTTAAAGATGGACAGGCATCAGCTGGGAAGGTCACGGCAGACGTGATTGAAAAGCAACTACTAGAATCTGAAATCGTTGCAAGGTTAGTCGATGTCACGGCGTTACGAGAAACCGTAGAAATACTTAGTGCGGCCGGTATGAGAAAAGGTCCCTTTGTTCTGCGGGAGATGCTACCGAATGGGGACATAAAAGAAACGCCGATTTCTCATGAAGGGTTCCTCAGTACCCAAATAAGTTGGGCCACTGAAACGATACTTGAAATGCTGGATGACTACTTTGACGAAAATGGTCAATTGTTGGTAGCACCCAAACAAGAATGAGAGGTCGGAAGTTTACTAGAAGCGAATATCAGCACGCTCTGACGGTTCTAGCGAATGCTGATGATTGGTTGCTGGTGAAGGTTGAGGAATGGACATGGGTAGTCATACATCGCTATGTAGGACAAGCTAAACAAATCAGAAGTGAAAGGTGGAATTGAGAACATGCTTATCAAAGAAGTTGTAAATGGCGTTAAGCATTATTTGAGTGTTGAGTCGAATTATAAGGATCCTTCAGAAGGACAAGCTGCACAGGATGCTGTTCTGTTTGAAATGGGGCGGTTATCGATAGGAAAACAGGAAATTGATTCAGTTGTTATTGTATCCGCTGATGATGCCCGTTCGTTTGCTAATTTGATTCTTCATACTTGTGATGAGATTGATAACGGGACAGTGAAAGGGATGGGGAATCAAGTCGCAGCAACCCCATCTGCAAATGAAGTTGCTGCTGCAAAAGAAGTATTAAGCATTTTTCATAAAAATAGTATCAGTTACCAGCAAGCAATATCCTTACTTTCGCCTATCGAAGATGAACTTCGGAAAAGTGCACTGAGGCAGACGGTCAGAAAGGTAAATCCGGGTCATTAATATCTACTTGGGCATCTACTCGGACAAACGGTTTCTTTCTGTGTCTCCAAAAAGAATCTCCCTCGTATGGTTTTTGATGAAAATAATCATTAGGATTCTGGGGGATTGGGCTTTCTGTTTCAACAACAGATATACCCCAAGATTTATTTTCAGCGTTTGTATGATACAAAACGTCGATAAAGTCCATGTAAGCCTCGCTGTATCTTCTGAGTGCTTCTACTGCTTTTTGTGGCACAGGGTTATCGCAATTTGGACACTGTATCGTAATCTTGTTAAACAGGTTTTCGTTAGCGATTTTAAACTTTTGACCACATGTATAACAGTTGAACATTAACATTATTAACACCTCCCGTCTCTGACACTATTCGACAGGGTAGGTAGGAAAGCCTGCTTTATTTACTAAGAATGGAGGTGAAAAAATGAATATAGAAGATGTCGTATTCTTTCTAACAAAAATAAACGATGGGTTTGAAGGTGAGGTATCGATTGGAATGCCTGTTATCGATGAAGGTAGGGCGTCCGTTGAAATTCGAATTAACGATGATCTGTATCAAATCATCTTGACGCAAGGATTTTTTGAGAATAAATAAAAAATCACTCAGGTCTGTGGAGGACCTAAGTGAACGCATTTCAAAATATATTACTACTAACATACCACAAGAAAAGGAGAATCTGCAATATGGAAAACACAAATATCGGCTCAATCCGACATATCAAAGAGACCAGTGATCTGTTTTGGGCGTACCAAGAGAAACACGGCGATTATTTTTTGATGGAGTACGGTTCGAAGATTAAGGAAGTTTTTGGATTCTTATTTTACAAAATGAGTACACAGGAACTCAGGGAAATGGCTTACTTACCAGACAATTATTTTGGTAGCCTCATGCGTGCTGAACTGAGGAAGAGAAGGGCCAAAGTAAAACTGCTGAAAGCTCATGGACGGCTTTGTAGAAAGGAGAGACAAGTATGCCTAATCAAGTAGCTCTTGCGGATACAGAGGAGAACAGAGGCTTATTGAATCCTGTTCACGACGATTTGTTAGCGATAACCCTACACGCCAAAGCGCGCGGTGTTAATTACTCTGATTATGATTCATTAAAAGCGTTCACGCATGCCTATCTTTCTTCCTTAGATACAAGGGCACTTATCTTCATTAAACATGCTCTAGATGCCACAGAGACGCCAGATGAGGTCTTGGACGCGGTTCTGGAAGCGAGAATGATGGATAGAGCTGCATCAGTGAATAGTATTTGATAAAGCTAAAGCAGGTGAGGTGAATGAGTAAGGGATTAGGTGGAGCGTTCCAAACGAGTCGGCAGATATTCGAAAATCCGATTTGGCAGGACGTAATAAAGTTCCGTTTATTCTTCTTTATAGTTGGCAATGCAGTCTTCTCTGAGAACGGAGTCAGAGTAGGAAACATCACTTTACAACGAGGTCAATTTCTCCGTTCTTATCGAAATTTGTCTTCTGATTTAGAGTACCTTGATAGTCGTTCGCTCAAAAAATACTCAATTTCAGTGATAAAGAAGAAAATCGATCAGCTAGTTGAAGAAAATAGTTTGATAGTTGAAGAGACTGAACTAGGAACACTATTCACAGTTGTTAATTATGCACAGTACCAAGGTTTAGATAACTATAAAAGTGTAACCAAGAACGGCGAGAGAACAGAGCGAGAACATCCCGAGAACGGAGCGAAAACAGAACGAGAACAGAACGAGAACAATAATAAGAATGTAAAGAAGGATAAGAATGATAAGAAGGTATTAAAAGATATTGAGCAAGACGAGCTTGCTCGACAATTTGAAACGCTGTGGAAAATGTACCCGAATAAAAAAGGGAAACCCAAAGCATTTACCAGCTTCAAGGGTGCGTTAAAAAAAGGCGTTGAATATCAAGTCATCGAAAACGGATTAAATGCGTATGTGAAATATTGCAATGCGACTGACTGGTATAAACCTGCCCATGGGTCTACGTGGTTTAATCAAGCCCGTTGGGATGACGACTACACAATTGATTCTAAAAGCGGTCGGCAAAGCGCAATGGATTTCGAAGCACCTAAAATAAATCACCCAGACGGCTTTGACTGGTGATTGTCTGAAAAACAGGAATTTAGAAAGGCGGTAGAGACAATGCAAACGATAGGGGATGTAATCAGCAACCTCAACAACAATCGGATGGGCTTAACTTCTGAAATTTGTTACGAACACAAAGTACTGGCAAATGGGAAAGAGTACGTGAAGGAAATTAAAAAAATTTCGTTTGATGGGGAAATCTTCTGCCCGATATGCGAAAGGGATCGCGCTTCTCAGGAATTGAGCGACGAAGAGGACGCTAAAATCAGGCTTGCCATGAGTCGCCGCAATTACAACATATTTCACGAACGAAGCATACTGACTGACATCGACCTGCTTGAAGCGTCATTTGGAAACTACGACCCTGGCGAACCAGATAGTGAAACGGATAAGAATAAAAAGAGCGCGCTGGATGTGTTTGAAAACTACAAACAAGGCAAGGTGTTTAATACATGGTTCACAGGACTTCCTGGTGTTGGTAAAAGTCACTTATCCATGTCTATTCTACGAAACTTGAACGAGTGTGGTAAGAAGGACAAGCGCTGTCTGTTCGTGAGTGTAGATGAAATGTTGTTGCGGATCCGGAATAGCTTCAGTGACAAAGAAAGTCGCTATACAGAATATTACTTTTCGGACTTACTGACGAGTGTTGACTACCTAGTATTGGATGACCTTGGAGCAGAAACTGGCGGGACTGGGACAACGAAGCAAGCAACAGACTTCACGTTGAGAATCCTCTACGCTATCGCAAACGGTCGCCAGAACAAATCTACTATCATCACAACCAATCTATCGAAAGACGCGCTAGTGAGGATGTACGACCCTAAATTGGTGTCTCGGCTGATGCGAAATCAATACCGAATCGGTTTTAAAGATACCGTGGATAAACGATTGGGGAACATTGAATTTTGATCTAAGGACAAGTTGTCCCTAGTTGCTACATGTAACATTCAAATAAAACTGTGGGAGGAATTAAATTGATAGAAAAAGTAATGCTGCCTATCGAAGTGGCTGGCGCAATTGAAAAATTACGGGGTGAAGGATTTACTGATTTCGGGATAATTCAAGGCATGTCAACAGGAAAAGGTTTGTTCAATACGCTGAACCAGTGGAGTTATATAAACAACTGCCGAAATACGGACAAATTACTTTCTGCGATTATCAACGGGTACGAAATTGAGCAAGACGAAGTAGGTGTCAGCAAGCTGAGTACATCGGATATCTATTTGGGGTTAATCGCGTTAGCTTGCCAGGACGAAAAGAATAGCTGGTTCCTTAAAGGGGCAGCGGATGCGATTTTGAATGAAAGCAATCAAGTGTGGATTCTGTGGCAGGAATTGAAAAGTGCGCGTGAACAGAATTATGAGCCTAGTGAAACGACTGAGGATCCGGACGGTTTGAAAAATGAATTACCACTAGTTGAATCAGCCGGCGAAAAAGAAACATCTTCTTCTGAATGTCAATCAAAGAGGGACGGAAATTCAGATATAGAGGAATTCATAGGTGGGATAAATGTTGATGATGCTTTATTAGGCAAAATTGTAGAGCGAGTTGAACGATTTCTTTTAAAGCGGCAAAGCACAAATGAATTTCAGGAGGGGAAATGATGAAATTAAGAACTAGGGAATTTAACAGGTCCATGGTAACGGCAGACAACATTTCTGAAATCTCAGCGCGTGTATCACCAGGAATAACTGACTCGGGTCAAGGATTGATATTCGGAGCTGCTTGTTACGAGGCAGGCATGATTGAGATGCTACGAGGGATTGCTGCGGAAGCCTTGGAGTTTGGAATGGGAAATATTCTTGTGACTCGAAACACGAAGAAAGCATTGAAGGAACAGGTAGAAAAGTCTGAAGAACTCCGTCAGAACCTAAACGAAGATACTCTTGTCTTGCTAGAAGAATATGAAGATGCCACGCAAAATGCAGCCGATAGAGATGCGGAAGATCATTTTGTAGAGGGATTTATTCGTGGATACGCGTACTTGAAGCGTCAGGTCGAATTTGGAACTTATTTTGGGGTAAGGGGGAGCGGCGGATGAATGATCTGATGCTTTTTGAAGGGCAACACGAAGTGATGATTCTGACTAAGAATGATCTCACGTTTGACTTTCATGGTGATTTTCTCATTTTGGCAAGCAATGTTTCAAAAGCTCTGGAATACACAAGAACTGAGGAAGTAACAAAGTTTTGTAAAGAAGGTCAGGTCTTCATTGTTAGAAATAGCGACCTTTCTATTTCGGCGTTAAACCGAAATAGAAAATTGCACAATACAGGAGAAGCTTTTATAACTAATTTAGCATTAAACCGCGTATTTGGTAAATCTGAAAAACCCAAAGCTGAACCATTTCAAGATTGGCTATACGAAGACGTGCTTCCGTCAATTCATAAACACGGCGCTTACGCAACTCCGCAAACGCTGGATAACATGATTGACAATCCAGAGTTTGGGATTAAGGTTCTCACAGCCTTGCAAAAGGAGCGTAATGAAAATAAAGCCCTGCAAATTAAGTCTGCTGAAAAGGACAAGGTTATCGAGGAAATGAAACCGAAAGCGGCTTATACGGACATCGTTTTGAAAAACAAAGGCCTAGTCACCGTCACGCAAATTGCGAAAGATTACGGAATGACTGCTCAAGAAATGAATGATTTGCTTTATAGTTTGCAAGTCCAATATAAACAGAGCAAGCAATGGTTGTTGTACAAGAAATACGCCGACAAAGGGTATGTCCATTCGAATACTATTCCGATTACCAGGAGTGACGGTACACCGGATATTTCAATGAGTACGAAATGGACGCAAAAAGTAGATTGTTTATTTACGAGTTACTTAAAGCGGATAAAATTCTGCCGGTGATTGAAAGGGATTTAGAAACTAAGAGGGGTGAGATTGATGGTTGAGCTGAGAGTCATCAACGGGATTAAGAAAGAGAAGCCAGATTACTTTTCGTTGTATTCAACCGCATTTATAAACACACTTGAAAGTGCCGTGAAAAAATTTTCCGAGTTTAAAGACTACGACTTAGATACTCGTAGAAAAGCAGTTTGGTCAGGCGTGAAGATGATTAACACTTCGAAATCAAGGAGTAAAGATCGCAAAGGATTAGAAAACAGATTTGGTCTAATTTCATCGATTCAGGCAATAGCAAGCGGATTAACACCAAGAGAATTCCAAACAGTTTTCCCTATCGAGAAAAGTTACGACGGGGAAAAGTACCAGGTGAAAGATTACTTTTATACTAAAAAGTATATTGAAGAATTCGGTGAAGATAAAGTAATAGGGGAAGATATCGAAGAGTTTTTAATGGAATATGATAATTGGACCGTTCGTATCTTCATGGTGGAAATGATGTCTACAGCCAGTGATCTTCGCCGTATGGAAGGTGGTAAGGGAATCATGGAAGAGTTTCTTGAAGAGCAAGGCGTTACCACTTCTACGATGTTCAAGGACGATAAAGGCGAGGAAATCCTCATAAACAACGACACTGGCGAAGTTCAAAAGGTGCGCAAGCCACGACCAAGATATTTGAAAGTCGTAAAATAAAAAACTCACTTTCTAAGCGGCAACTTAGAGAGTGAGCAATACAAGGGCAGCACCCCAATAACATCTATCATCAGTATAACCTGAATGCTGGAATTTTAGAAGTGGGTGCTGTCTTCATAAAGGAGGAAAGCAGGCTTATGGATATAAAAATCGACGGAAATGGTTTGAAAAAAATTTGCGCGAATGTATTCGGCAGGAAAACACAAGAATTATCGACGAATGTAACTTACAAGGTGTAGCTAAATTACAACTCCTAGGGGTCGATAACTCATCAAGTCCAACAAATAGTGTTTCGGTAAACAGTCTTGAAGTGCGATTTTAATTAAACGAGAAACTTGTCCAGTGATGAATTAAGAACTAACTTATCGTGATCTTTTAAATAGTTCCAAGGAAATTCCCAAGTCTTATTACTCGAGATAGCCCTTAAACTAAAAGAAAAAGGATTGCCATATGTTTGATGATTTAAATGGTCAAATATTTCCTTTAATAAAATTTCAGTTGAATCAGATATTTCATATTCAACCTTAAAATGGCTTGGTGCTGGAGTATTAAATAAACTCCCTTCGTGAATGTATTCTAATTTATCTAATAGAAATTTTATAGTACTAAAAACAAATGATTTGTTTTCAGTTGGAACTATTATTTCATCGGCAAATAGTGAAATAGATTCGGCTAAGTTTAAAACATTGGTAAAAGTAATTTGTTTACTATATTCTAATCCATTTTTTCTGAATGAAAATAATAGGTTACCGTCGTTATTAGTACCCCAACTTCCATGAATAATCTGATTTCTATATACTGCAAGATTTTTATATAGCTTAAAAAATGTTTCTAGTAACGGTTTTTCTAGATTAATTGATGTAGGTAATAAAAAGCCTGATTCTTGAGACAAGATCTCATAGTTCTGAATTTTTTTAGCAAATTGCCATGAAGTCGAACCGTTTTCTTTTAAAATCCATTCAAAAATCATATCAAGAGTTTTAAATGAAGTTACAAAAAGTAAAGGACTTAATTTTTCAAGGATTTCAACACGTTTACTCGCTCCCAATTCATTCTTAATCATGAGGTGATGATTGATAGTTCCGTTAATTTCGAATCTGATTGTCCTATTTGAAAGGACGCCTTTATATTTTTCGATTGCAAGGATAGATTCTTTTAGCACCCATTTTTCATATCCGAGTTTATCCTTTAACTCATCAGTCACAAACAAAATGATTACCCCATTTCATATTTTTTCATTGAACGAATCAATTATCGCATAAATAGTTTTGAATAAGAACTACTCGGAATTAGTTCACCAATAATTACTAACCGTCGTTAGAGATGGAGGGAGTGAGGATGCGGCGTCAGGGAGGCGAGTCGATGGAAAGTGTGTCCGCGGTGGACACCGCTGAACCTTATGAAACTGAGATCAGAAAAGATAACATCATACAGGATCAGCAAAGCAAAATTGATCAACTGAAAGCTGAACGTGAAACGACTAAAATAAAAAATCTGGTGGAGGTAGGGTGAATAGGATGAAGGCACAAGTTATGAGTGGCCAAATGGTTTACAAAAACTTAACGGCGAAGTTTAGCGATCGAGAATATGCAATAATGAAAGTTAATTTATGGATGCACATGCTAAACGACAGAATGAAGCCGACTAAGTGGCTAAAACCAAATAAGAACGGCACGAAGGTGAATTTCGATTACATTCATAGTCAAGAGGAATATGACCAGGGACTTGGTGAGTTGGACGTTTACCTGCAGGAGATTAATCGGCAGTTCGGTTTTGATTTTAGTATCAATCGGGACGAGAAATGAACTCGCAGGACAAGCCGTTAAATGGAGGTTTCATCTGCTCGAAGCATCTCATCGGATACATCGGCGCCTGTCCTTCTTGCGCTAGCGAACAATACAAGCATCCGTACTCGAAGAAGATGGTTAAAAAACAGCGGCAATGGAAGAAGAAGAAGGGGTGATTTGAATGGATCCGGTTACTTGGAAAGATATGTTCGGGAATGAGCATGCACTAATTAACGGTAGCGGAGATGATGTCTATTATATTACCTCTGCACGCCTTGATTATGCCGGAGATCCGCTGACGCAAATAATGTCGCGTAAAGCAATGAGGGAATTCATAAATGAGGTGGATAAGGATGACTAAAAAGGATTCGGAAAGGTTATACGTGATAAAAGATACTCACAGAAGGTGTGTAAGATTGTCCGTTGATTCAATTTCATGGCTTATCGAACAAGCTGAACGGGTTCAGGAATTAAAAAAGGGAAACAGGCAACTAACAGAAGCGATAGGTGGCTTCGTGAAGGCTGTCGAAATTTATAGCGGAAAACCAGTTGAAGTTGCAATGAAGGAGCTTATTGAGCTGGCAGAAGAGGTGGATAAGGGTGACTGAAAACGATAAAAGACGACTATCAAGCATTATTAATGTGTGGAATGAAACCAAAAGAATAGAAAATATGCACCCCGATTATGTGAGAGATGTAGATTGGGTGATGCAAGAAGCAAGGAACAAGCACGACATCCAACAAGAAAACGAAGAAATTACAGGATTTATGGTAAAGATGCGTGATACATTTACCGATGATGATAGGCGAGCGGAAGGTCACGGCATGGAGGATATAGTGAGTTGTCCTACTGCGGTCGCCCAGTACGCATTAAACAAATTAGAACGAACAATTGAGGACAACAAGCGATTGCGCGTAGCTATTGTTCTTGCGCTGAACGAACATAAGTGGAATAACAATGTATCCGCTCAGATATTAGAACAAGCATTGGAAGTGTTGGAATGACTTCTCCTAGAATGAAAGAATTACAAATTAGTTCCCAAGGCATCCTGAATATTGATACAATGGAACTACCAGAGTCATGCGTCGTTGTAATCAGTGATGGTAGGGCAAAGTTGGCTGATTTACCTCCACACGCTAATACAACGATTAAGACACACAAGGGGATAGTGACCCGTGTTAACTGGGATGAGGGGGAATCGTTTTGAGTGATAACAAGATTGAGAGGAATGTATTATATTCTATCATCTTGGCATTAATATTAGTCCTATATGCCTTAATTACAGGAATGATCAATTCGATTTTTGGATTTACTTTTGTTATCGGTTTTGAAAGTTCGTTCTGGGGTCCCGCATCAACATTTTTAGGCGCATTATCAGGAGCGGGGATAACTGGGGCTTTAGCCATCAGAATAAATCAAAAAGAGTCTCAAAGACTACAGGATTTAGAGATGGAACAATCGTATAAAGTATTGAGGATTTTAAATCATTACTCTAAAAATCTATACGAAGAGTTAGAATCGATTCTATTTGCAGAAAATAGTTATAATGAACTTAGAGATCCGCTGCAAGACGTTCCGATGGATGAGATTAGCGAAGGAGAATACGCGCCCCAATACTACCCAGACGAAGAACTCGCTGCGTATTATAGATTAACCAAGCCACTTCTTGAAGCAAAAAGAACGTCTGCACAAAGATTTATAGACGAGTATAGAAAATTCCGCGAAATCAACACAGATAATTTAAATTTAGATCAATTGGACAAGTATTTGGGGTTAATAAGTCAGTTTAAATTATTCGTATTACCTGTTATGAACGAAATAACAGAGAAAAACAATCGCAGAATAAAAGAATATGAAAAAGAAAAAATTCAAATTATTTTTATGGAACTTTCTAAGTTTACAAGTATATGAGTCCCCGCCAGTCAACTGGAGGACAACGATTGATTACAGCATTGCGCTGTGTCATTTGTTGTCCTTTTTTATATTCAAAAGGAGGAAAAGACAATGGAAATCAATCAAGTGCGGTTGGATGAAATAAAGGCGGAACTCGCTGAACGTCACCAGTTATCAATTGAGGAAGTTTCAAGAATGATTGACAACGTGATTATAGGAGTCACAGGGATGGTGGAATGGCTTGTGCCGTTTGTAGAGCGATTAACGAAGTTGTGGAACCAGACAAAAGACGTTGCCATAGAAAATTACGAGAAATCACTTTGGAATACAGGAAATGAAGCAATCTGCGGTTGGGACCTTAAATGGGATACACGCAAACGCAGTCAGGTTATGTCAAACAAACCGAAATTCATGGTTCGCAAAATAATTCGTTGAGGTGATAGTTATGAGAACTCTTCAAAGTGAGATTGTCAGAAACGGGCTTTTGCAGGCTTGTACAGGCGAAGTAGAGCGGAAGAATACCAAGAGTAGGGATAAGCCGAAAGAACGGCTATCACGGCGGGAGTTAGAGGGTTTGATGGGTGTTCGTAGGGATACATACAAACGGGGACCTGGCGGGGCATTTAGAAGACGATAAGGGAGATGGCAGCATGGAGAAAATCGCACAATTAATCAAAGATTATCGTTGGATGAAAAATGAGATAAATAGATTGCAGTCTATCATTTGGGGCGGTTCAACACCGATGAGGTCTTGGGGTGTTGCGCTATATGGAATCGAAGCAGCTATGCCAAGGGGGAGCAAGGGGAAAAGTTATGCTGAATTGGATGCAATGGATATTCGGGAAAAGAATCAGTTAGATCGGCTGGAGAAGTATGAAAGAAACGTATATGCGTTAGAGAAAGCGCTTGATATCTTGGAGGATGAAAGGCAAAAGATCATCTATGATTGTTTGTTAGATGACATGACGCATAGACAAATAGCGGAGCATCTTTCTATGTCCAAAGATTATGTGCGGCACCAGAAGAACGATATTATTAGCCAGATTAGCCAAAGTAGCCAAATAACCGCTATTTTGCAATCGAATAAACAGCTAGAGTATACTTAAAGGCAGGTCGGGGAGTTGGGTCGTTCGAAGATCACGCTACTCCGACATTTATGTTATATAAGAGTGACACACACGGTGTCGATTTGTGTATAAATATGGTATAATCAGAATGGGAACTAGGCTCATTACCGAAAAGAAGGCACCCACCTTCCTGTCCCTCTTTTAGTGTATCGGGGACAACTTGGGAGGTTGTTGTTATGAGTAAATTGCTATTGGACGAGCATCCTTTGATGGTCATGCCGAGGTTGGCGTCGAAAATAGGCTTAAATGAATCTATATTTTTGCAGCAAGTCCACTATTGGAATGAAATAAATAAGAAGTCGAACAACAATTACAAGGATGGTCATTATTGGACATTTAATAGCGTGGCTGGTTGGTCGGAACAATTTCCTTTTTGGAGCAAAAACACAATACAGAGAACTATAACGAATTTGGAAAACATGAAATTACTTGTTACAGGAAACTATAACAAATTAAAAATAGATCGAACTAAGTGGTATAGAATTGATCACGATGTGCTACAAGCCTTAGAGGAATCACCATTCACCCAAATTGGGGTAACCAATATACCAAAGTGGGTTGAACATTTATCCACATTGGGGTTACCATTACCAGAGATTAATTCAAAGATTAAAGCAAAGACTACTCCAAAAAGATACCTCATTACAGAAACCGCTAATGAGGGTTATGTTTTTTCCTACTATAATTTTAAATTTAACGAGAAGTTCAAAAAGAATCATCCAACGATAACCGGAAATCAATTGGTTGATTTAGAATGTAGGTTTGGCGAGATAAGAAATGAACTGAATTTATCAGATGGCACATTGATAGAGTGTATAGATTCACATTTTGATAATTTAGCAGACAGTAACGATGGAAAGATATTCTCGTTCATTGGAGAGAGTTATGCAACGACGCCAATACTAAGATACGCAGATATAAGCTGAGCATCCTTAACAGGGTGCTTTTTATATTTTGAAAACTATGCATCATACAGTCATCCAATAATCGTTGACTAGTGAAAAACGCTCGTTTAGATATGAGGACAGAATTCATTAGAAACTCACAGGACTGGATATGGTGTGTAGTTTTGAGAATATAAAGGATTTACACCTTTTCTTGGCGAATGTTGTCATATGGGAGGTGAGAAAAATGAACTTGCAACAACTGAAAGAGTTAGAGGATTTAAAAGAAAAAGTAAGTGAGCGAGAAGGGTACAGTTCATCTTTGTATGAAAAAAATGTGCTTCCATTACTTGAGAAGTATAAAAATGATTTTGCGGAGAAAGTTGCCGCTTATTTTGAAAAGAGTGGTTTTGAAGTTGAGAAAATTGGTCAGAATTCAACTATTACCGCGAAATACAAAGAGTTAACATTTTCTGTGGAAAAATCGTTGCATTTGATATCAATTCAAGAAGGTTTTGATATGAGAGCGAATATCCATATCAGGAACCGGGGTTATGCGGGAGGTACGATGTCGATACCTGATGATGAATTCTTGGCTGCAAAAGCAAGGATTCAACACCAATTAAATGGGATTGAGAAGAATATCGAGTGCTATTCAAATCCCGAGGTTTATTACGAGTATAACGGAAGAAGATACGGCGACGCAGAAGAATTAATAAACAAAATTTTTTAACGAGGATCAAGCATCTCTTCGGAGGTGCTTTTTTCTATGCCTGAAAATAAACTAAGCGATTAGCATAATGAGGTGATGCCATTGAATGTGAAGAAATTAAATCCGAAACAACAAGCGTTTGCCGACTTTTATATTGAGTCTGGGAATGCAGTTGGGGCAGCGATACAAGCGGGATACAGTAAAGCCTATGCGAATGCCCAAAGTTATAAAATGTTGGAGAATGTTGGGGTTAAAACGTATATAGAAAAACGAATGGAAGAATTGAAATCTGAACGGGTTGCGGATCAGCAGGAAATCATGGAATTCCTCTCGTCAATTGTCCGGGGCGAACAAACGGAAGAGACGCTACGGGGAATAGGGGAAGGAGCACAGACGATTGACGATATCGACGTGAGCGCTAAAGACCGCATAAAGGCAGCCGAATTACTCGGCAAACGCTACGCGATGTGGACGGACAAACAGCAAACAGAAGTAACTGGCGCCGTTCAATTCATCGATGACATAAGCGGTGATGGGAATGGCAGTTAAAAAACTATCCGAATTCCTACCAACAGCTTTTCACCCGGTATGGCGTGCAGCCATTGCAGAAGAAATCCTAAACATCGTTTGCAAAGGTGGCCGCGGTTCAGGTAAGTCATCCGATATCGCTCACATCATCGTTCAGCTGCTCATGCGCTATGCAGTAAATGCAGTCGGAATCCGTAAAGTAGACAACACGATTGAATTATCCATCTTTGAACAAATGAAATGGGCCATAGCTGAACAAGGTGTTTCCCATCTATTCAAGGTTAACAAGTCGCCAATGCGAATCACTTACATTCCGCGTGGAAATTACATGGTATTCCGTGGAGCACAGGAACCTGAACGAATCAAATCATTGAAGTCTGCTAACTTTCCTTTTGCTATCGCATGGATAGAAGAATTAGCCGAGTTCAAAACTGAAGATGAAGTCACAACCATCACCAACTCCTTATTACGTGGAGAATTGGGCGATGGTCTTTTTTATAAGTTTTTCTTTTCGTACAACCCCCCGAAGCGTAAGCAATCATGGGTTAACAAGAAATATGAGACATCGTTTCAACCCGCTAACACGCTTGTACATCATTCAACGTACTTGGATAACCCGTTTATCTCGAAACAGTTCATAGCGGAAGCTGAGGCAACCAAGGAGCGTAACCCGAGGAAATATGAATGGGAATATGAGGGCAAGGCAGTCGGTTCTGGTGTTGTGCCATTCGATAATCTGAAAGTGGTTGCCGGAAGTATCACGGACGACATGGTTAGAGCGTTCGACAACATCCGTCAAGGCATTGACTATGGGTATGGACCAGATCCTTTGGCATTTGTCCGTTGGCACTATGACAAGAAGAGAAATGGAATCTACGCTATTGATGAACTGTACGACCAGAAAGTGAGTAACCGTAAGCTGGCAGAGTGGATACTTAAAAAGGGCTACGAAAAGCAGGATATGACAGCTGAGTCCGCTGAACCTAAGTCTAACGACGAATTACGGAATGAGCACGGCATAAAGCGTCTTAAGGCAGCTATCAAAGGTCCTGACTCGGTCGAGTACGGAGAAGAGTGGCTGGATGACTTGGACTTTATTTGTATTGATCCAACTCGGACTCCTAACATTGCGAGGGAATTCGAGAACATCGATTATCAGACGGACCGTGACGGCAATCCGAAGCCCCGTTTAGAAGATAAGGACAACCATACGATTGACGCCACCAGGTACGCTTTTGAGGGCGATATGAAGAAGAGTAATAAAGTGAAAATCGGCAGTAAATCAAAACTAGGATTGAGGTGATTACGTGGCAATTATTCGCGATAGAGATTTAATAGAGAACGGCATTCCGGTAGAACTTATTGCAAGCTGCATCAAGGAGCACCAGGAGGATATCCTCCGGTTGAATTTGCTGGATGACTATTACCAAGGGAATCACGCTATCCTAGAACGTCCGACAGATGAGGATAAGGGGTTGCCTAACAATAAGCTGGTGGCAAACCATGCTAAATACATCACTGACATTGCTACTGGGTATGTGTTTGGCAAGCCAATCAAATATGAGGGTGAACAAATCGAGGCTATTACAGAAGCCTATAAAGCTATCGACATCGTTTCTCATGATTCAGAGCTAGCGAAGGACTTATCCGTATTCGGTAGAGGTCTGGAGCTTTACTTCATGAGCGGTGATGAAGAGCCGATTCCCAAAGTATCCGTCATAGATCCACGGCAGATTTTCCTTGTTGTCGATGACACGGTTGAATACAAGCCGATGTTCGGTGTCCACTATTATGAAAAACGCGACATTGACAACGAAGTGATAGGTTACAACATTAACGTCTATACAGAATCAGAAGTGCTGAAGTATTTCGTGAAAGAAGTGGACAGTAAAGATTATAGGGAAATTGATATAGATGAACATTTCTGGGGCGCTGTACCGATTGTGGAATTCCTAAACAACGAAGAAGAACAGGGCGACTTTGAACAGCAAATTAGTTTAATTGATGCCTACAATCTGCTTCAATCAGACCGGGTGAATGACAAGGAACAACTTGTAGATGCGCTGCTTAAAGTAGTAGGCGTATCATTCGGGGATGACGAAGAGGAACAGTCAGCAACGGCAAGGATGCTTAAGAAGCATAAAATATTGGAGCTACCAGAGAACGCTGATGCAGGTTGGCTTATTAAACAGCTCAATGAGGCTGAGGTAGAAATACTAAAAGACGCAATCAAGTCTGATATCCACGAGTTTTCCATGGTCCCGAATCTGACTGACGAGAACTTTGCTTCTAACAGTTCGGGTGTGGCCATGAAATACAAGCTGTTTGGTTTAGAGCAGTTGGCCGTTATCAAGGAGCGCTATTTTGTCCAAGGATTACGAAAGCGCCTAAAGCTATTTGCCAATATTTTAACTGTGAAAGCAAAAGCGGTTGAGGTATCAGGCGTGCTTATTACGATGATCCGTAACCTACCTGAGAACGAGTTGACGATTCAAGAGATTGTTTCCTTAATCGACTTTGTTAGTACAGAAACACTCCTTGCATTACTTCCGTTCGTGGATGATACAGCCGAAGAGATTGCAAGGGTGAAACTACAGCTCGAGGAGAAACTGAAACGGCAGCAATCCGCATTCGGTTTCCCAATGGATCCACCAGAGGGCGTGACGGGCGATGAAGACGAGGAGTAACGCCTACTGGGATAAACGCTCTCTTGCTCGGATGGCTGAATATCACCGTGGAGCCGATTCGACTGTCAAAGTAGTCAATGCGGCATACGATAAAGCCCAGAAGGATATAGCAGCAGAAGCACAGAAGATATTCGACAAATTCGCAAAAGATGGCAAGTTATCTACGGAAGATGCTAAGAAGATGCTGAATGAGCCTATTTCTAAAAAGGAATGGGATTCCATCAAGTCGAAAATCAACGACATCAAAGATCCAGCTATCAAGCGTCAAATGTTGAACCGACTGAATGCCCCAGCATACAGCGCCCGTATCACTCGATTAGAGGCGTTAAAGGAAAATACTTATATCCAGTCCAAGATTATTGCAGATACCGAGATTTCAGCTACTACGACCGGATATATGAGGACCATAGATGATGCCTATTACCGGACGATGTTTGATACGCAGCAGGGGTTAGGAGTCGGCTTTGACTTCGCTTCTATGCCATCAAGCCGAGTTGAATCAATTTTAAAGAATCCATGGGTCGGAGGGAATTTCTCTTCACGGATTTGGGATAATACCGATGTTCTAGCTGAAAAAATGAATAGCATAATCACTTCCGGTTTTGAAAGCGGCGCTGGTGTCGTTCAGATGACCCGAGAATTGCAGGACATGACAGGTGCTGGTAAGTTTGCTGCTAATCGTCTCATCCGTACAGAGACTACTTATATGGCTAATGCGGCTGAAATGGAATCGTACGAAGAGGCTGAAATCGATGAATATGTATTTGTCGCTACGCTTGATAAAAAAACGTCTTTAAAATGTCAGCAGCTAGATTTGAAAGTATTTGCGGTTAAAGATGCAAAGCCTGGCGTGAATATGCCTCCGATGCATCCATTTTGTCGTTCAACTACTATTGCACACTTTGGCCCTGGAGCACTTGCCAATATTCAACGTCGTGCCCGTGACCCAGTTACAGGGAAGAATGAGCTTATCCAAGCAGGCACGAACTATGAACAGTGGCGCAAAGGTTTGGACGAGAAGCACGGTAAGGATAAGATTGATATCATCCAGAAGCAGATTCAGAATAAGGCAGCCGATAAGAAGCAGTTTGATCAGTACAAGGAAGTTTTAGGAAAAGATGCGCCAAAATCCTTTGCTGCGTTCCAAGACTTGAAGTATACTAAAGGTGAAGAGTGGGAAAAACTTCAAGATAATCATTACGTGAAATCCAGATTAAAGGATGGCGTATACGGTTCATCGATTAATCCCGAGAAACAAGCACCTCATATGAAGTCAACATCTATAGAAGGAAAAAGCTATTTCTTTGACGGTGTTGATGTTCAAAAGCTCTTCAATCAGTACGCCGGGACTGGCACAATTGAGAAAACGCAATCCGGTAAACGAACGAATAGGGAAACCGTTATAACTGATGAAGTTTTAGGCTACGATGTACGGAATGAAATGTCTGTGAAAAGCATTAAGATTCATCACGCAAAAAATAGAACTCATATAGTTCCGTATAAAGGGAGGGATTAACCGATGAAGTTGGAGGATACGTTAGGTAAAAATATAAAAATAATTTGTATTGATGGGACTGTCCTAAGAGTGAAAGTTATTGATTATACATCTGAATTAGATAACGAACCCGATGATGATGGTAACTATGGCGGGGAATATATTTACGTAAGGACACTTAAACCTACACAGCATTTTGAGGTAGGTGGAGAATTTGCAGTCCACGGGTATGAAATTAAACAAATTGAGCTTATCGAGTAAAAAGCACTTTCAACCGTAACTGGTGGAGTGCTTTTTATTATGCTTATGTAGGCCAAGGAGGAAGTCCGTATGATTGAAATTAATGAATTCCGCAATAGGAGAGAAGGAAAAGTCACCCCGAGTTCTCTGATTGAGGGTCTTTCAGAAAGGGCAGACCCTAGCGAAATTGAAACTTTGGTATATGTAGCTAAGATGAGGAATGGTGACATTAATACAGCCTTCAGTCACGCGCTTAACTCGGAACATATTGGGCTGTTGGAGATAGGTAAGATGCAGATTATTGATTCAATGCGTGAATGAAATAAATCAAGTTAGTCGCTAATTGAGCGGCTATTTATTTTGTCCAAAACGTGCCCACGACATGAAAAGGTGCATGGATAAAGCCGACGGGCGTTAAACGGTGGAGGTACTTATGAAATTTATTATGCTATTAATCTTTTTTGTCAAATCGTTGTTCGTCCCACATAAACCTGTCCAGTCAATCGTTAAACGTCCAGAGCTTCCTTTACGACTAAATATCCAGTTCTTCGCTGATGACGGTGCTGAGGGTGCAGATGACAAGGATAAGGATGATAAAGGCGACGACAAAAAAGATGATGAAGAAAAGAAAGATGAAGCCGAATTCACCAAAGAACAACAGGCGAAGATTGACGCTTTAATTGCCAAGACAGTGGCTAGAGAACGCGCTAACCGTGACAAAGCTATTGAAGATGCAAGGACGGAGGCTGAGAAGCTTGCCAAGATGAACGCAGACCAGAAAGCCGAGTACGAACAACAACAGCGCGAGTCCAAGATTCTAGAACGCGAGGCAGACATTACACGCCGCGAACTTAGAGCCACGGCACTGGAAACACTTGCTGAAAAAGGTCTACCGAAAACGCTTGCTGAGATTCTGGTATTCACTGATGCTGCATCGACTAATGCAAGCCTTGACGCTGTTGAAAAAGCTTTCAGAGAATCCGTTGAAGCAGGTGTCAATGAACGACTACGCGGAGGTAATCCTCCAGGTGGTGGTGGACAAGGTGGCTCAGGAAGTCAAAAGAACCCGTTCAAGCCAGGTCCAGATTTTAACTTGACCGAACAAGGAAGACTCTTCAAAGAAAACCCAGAACTATATAAACAATTAAAGGCGCAAGCCTAAAGGAGACGATTTATAAATGACAACACGTATTGCTGATGTAATTCAACCGGAAATTTTCACGCCTTATACGATTCAGGAAACAATGAAAAAATCAGAGTTAGTTCAAAGTGGAATTATCGTCAATGATCCCGAATTCGACGCATTAGCAGGAGGTGCGAATACGCTCATTAACATGCCGTTCTGGAATGACCTAGAAGATATTGAGTCTCAAGTCATGAAAGACTCTGGCGATATGACTGTTAACAAAATTACGAGCGATCAAGATATGGCACGTAAACAAGCACGTACGCAAGCATGGGGAGTTAACGGACTATCAGCGCTACTGAGTGGTGCCGACCCAGCAGGTGCGATTGCTGGTCGTGTAGGGGCTTATTGGGCTAGAGACATGCAAGCAAACTTACTTTCTACCCTCGAAGGTGTCTTCAAAGGAACGACGATGGCGGATAAAATTCATGACGTTACCGCTAAAGTTGGAGACGCAGGCACGATTAATGCACGTACATTTGTGGACGCAACTCAACTGATGGGCGATGCAAAAAATCTATTAACAGGTGTCATGATGCATTCGGCGGTCGAGTCCGAACTTGTTAAGCAAGACTTGATTGAGTATGTTCCACAGTCGGAGCAAGGTAAACCTATCGGCTACTTCCTTGGCAAACGTGTGATTGTGGACGATTCTATGCCATTTGTGACAGCAACAGGAGTTTCAGAGGTATATATCTTCGGGCAGGGAGCTATCGCATTAGGCAATGGTACACATCCCAATATTGTTGAGACGGAAGTCGCACGCAATGCGCTTGCTTTTTCGGGCGAAGAAACGCTTATCAATCGTAAAGTATTCGTGCTGCATCCTCGTGGGGTTGCATGGCAAGAGGGCGGTGTTGCGAACCAATTCCCGACAAATGCAGAATTGAAAGCAGGAGCTCGGTGGAAACGAGTTTATGAGCCGAAAGCTGTACGCATTGTTAAATTTAAATTCAATACGATTGAGCAAACAGCAGGAGGTTAATTCCTCCTGTTTTTATTTTGGGGAAGGAGCAATCTCATGACTCCACTTGTAAAGTTGAAATTGCAACTCGGAATTAAAGATAGCGAACAAGATGGTCTGCTCCAGCTGTCCCTAGATGACATAGAAGCAGACATTCTGACGTGGACGAATCGCACCAAGCTTCCACGGTCGCTAGAATCAATTCAGCGACAAATAGCCGTCATCCAATACAACAAGCAAGGTATTGAAGGGCAGACCTCTCATTCAGAGGGTGGTATCAGCCGTTCCTTCGAGGATTTACCTCAATCCATTCAGAATGCGATCAACCAAAAACGGTTAGCAAAGTTGGTGCGCTATGCGTCTCCTACAGCGTGATTTAAAGCCTTATACAGTTTATCGGCGTGTAGTCGTTACGGAACCAGACGGCTCTACTTCTGAAGACACGGATTCAGTAGGACACACAATCCGGGCTAACGTTCAACCGGCAGGCGGCAAGTTAATGCTAGAGCTATACGGTGAACGGCTGGCGTACATGCTAACAGCTTATATGGAAACAGGCACAGACATCCTGGAGACTGATAGAGTGTGTATTCACGTTACCTCTGATGCTCCACCGGATTACAAGGTAGTCGCCGTCAGACGATGGAATACCCATTACGTCGTTGACCTAGAGAAGGTGAGAACGTGAGCCAAATCAAAGGGTTAGACAGTCTTATGAAGAAGCTGGATAATCTCGGCGGTAATAGCCACAAGTCATTAAAAGTCGGGATAAGGAAAGCGAATAAGATGGTCCAGGGTGAAGCGAAACTGCTTGCACCAGTTGGAGATAGCGGCTTATTGCGAAACAGTATTGAGGAGAAAACCGAAGAGAAAAACGGGGTTATCACCGGTAAGGTTTCCACTAACCTGTATTACGGCCCTTATGTGGAGTTCGGGACAGGTCAACGAGGCGAGGGTTCACCTTCTCCTCCTAAATCACCCGAGAATCTAAACTATCGTCAAGACTGGGCAGGGATGGAAGCTCAGCCTTTCCTTTATCCAGCGCTTAAGAATCACAAAGACAGAGCGGTGGGCATAGTGAAAGAACAGCTGAAAAAGGATATTCAGAAAATGGGTGGTTCATAATGTATGATGCTAAACCGGAAATCTTTTCGTTACTGACGTCGATTTCAGGGGTTTCAGTATCCGATCAATTCCCAGCTGGTCCGGGGCAAACACCGCATATCACATTCAAAGAGGCTGACAACTCGAACTATCGCAAAATGCGAGTAGAGTTACAGACGGAGATCATCATCTTGATTGACGTTTGGCATACCAAATCTACAGGCGCTATTGCATCGGCGGTTGACGAGAAAATGAGTGGCATCGGGTTTTCACGTCAGTTTGCATCGGACTTAAACGATCCTAGCGGTATGAAGCGGAAGACTATGCGCTATCGCGGGATTGTTGACAAACGAACGAAACTAGTACATCAATAAAGGAGAGTGACCATAAATGGCAGGACTATTATCAAAAGACACAACGCTAAGCTATAAAGCTAGCGGTTCAACATACACGGAGCTTGAACACCTTATGGAAGTACCTGAAATGGGTGGAGATCCAGAGAAGGTAGAAGTAACCACGCTAGCAAGTTCAGTTAAACAATATATTCCAGGAATTAAAGATTTGGGTGACCTTACATTTAAGTTTCTGTATGATAACGAAACGGCGGACAGTAACTACCGTATTTTGCAAGGGTTGCAGGATGCCGGGGAAGTGGTTGAGTTTAAAGTGGAATACCCAGATGGTACAGGGCACGAGTTCTCGGCCTTCGTTAATGTGAAGATGGATGCGGCGGCAGTTAATGCGGCAATGACATTCACGGCTGGCATGTCCTTACAAAGTGACATTGATGTGGTTCACCCTACGCCTTAATCGATCACATAAATCTAATAAACAAGCAAAAAAAGTATCTCTCTTGAGGTGCTTTTTATTATGAGGAGGAAAATAATTATGAAATACACAACACTAAATTTTGGTGGAGAAGAATTCAAACTACGCATTACCGCTGCGGCAACCGTGGACTTAGAAAAGAAATTGGGTGGTCGGAATCCTCTGGATATCCTAACAGCAATTGAAAGCGGAAATCTACCATCTATCAGTAGCGTGTTACTTATTCTTCATGCAGCTGTACAGAAATTCCATCACGGTTTCAAATTCGATGATATTGCCAATTTATATGATTTGTACATTGACGATGGCAATGCTTATACGGATCTCCTGCCTGCTTTAATCGAGGTCTTTAAAGTGTCGGGTTTTTTCCCGAGCAAGGCGTAAGCGCATCACAAAATGATGCACATGAAAGTGAACCAATCAAAAACTTAACAGAACTCTACGAAAAACTGTATCCAATCGCGTGCGAATGCGGCGTGGATGCAGTTTTTTATTGGGATATGACCTACGCAGAAATTTTAGCAGGCATAGCGGCATACAACAAAAAACGAGAATCTGAAATGCGCACTCAGTCCGTTATAGCTTTTCACCAAGGTAACCAAATAGCGTTTCTTGTAAGTCAGATGTTCCAAAGCAAACGGGAAGGTTTAGAAGTTCACGAAGCCTATCCAGGCTTTTTCCCAGACTTAGAACAAAAAGCGGCCAAGGAGAAGATGCAGCAACAGCACTGGCAAATCATGAAGGCTCGTATAGAAGCCTACGCGGCAAACGAAGCCGAAAAGCGGAAACGAGGTGAACGCCGTGGCGATGACGCTGGAAGAACTGCAAATTTTAATAACGACTGAAACATCAGGTTTAAGACGTGAACTTGCCCGTGTGAATAACGAGTTACGTGGGATGGATAGAGTTGTCAGAAACTCTACAGATATTATGAAAAAAGCATTCAAAGGCGTCGCTGTGGCGTTGGCAACGTTAGGCATCGGTAAATATGTCAAAGACGCCATCGCGGCGGCCAGTGACCTTGAAGGTGCGTTCCTCGGGTTGCAGTCCATCGTCGAAGGTCAAGGGCGTTCGTTCGGCAAGGCTAAAGGCTACATCAATGAATATATAGATGATGGTCTCATACCGCTGACTAATGCCATTAATGCATACAAAAACTTGGCAGCTCGCGGCTATAACGATGAGCAAATTCAGCAGACAATGGAAAGATTAAAAGATTCGGCAGCGTTTGGACGCCAGTCAGGACTGACGCTTGGGGATGCTGTTGAAACGGCAACCGAGGGTTTGAAAAATGAAAACTCTATTCTAGTTGATAATGCTGGTGTTACAAAAAACGTTGCAAAGATGTGGGAAGACTATGCGAAGTCCATCGGAAAAACGACTAAGAACCTGACGGATGCCGAGAAAATCACGGCGGAAGTTAACGGGATTATGAATGAAACCCGTTTCCAAGTAGGGGATGCGGCCAAGTATGCTGATACTTTCGCTGGTAGGCTAGCTTTTTTGAATAAAACACTTGGAGATATCCAGGTTAATATCGGAGAGGCCTTCATGCCGATTGCTAATTTTGTTCTGCCTGTATTGCAAAAACTAGCAAATTGGTTATCAAAAGTAACGGCTTATATCAAGTTTTTCATGCAAGCAATGTTTGGTGTGTCATCATCCCAGAAAAAAGCTAATACAGCTGTCGGAGGTGGTGCGGCGGCTCAGGATTCTTATGGTGATTCCGCTGAAAAAGCAGGTAAGAAGGTCAAGAAAGCGGCAGCTGAAGCAAGGCGATCCGTGGCAGGCTTTGATGAAATTAACTCACTAGCCGATTCAGCAGCAAATGGGGGCGGAGGTTCCGGGGGCAAGGAGGGTGCAGGCAGAATTGACGGTGGTATTGATTTGCCGGAATTCGACATGGACGAATTGGATACCGATTTAATTCCAAAGCACATCCAAGAGATGGCAGACAAAGTGAAAGAGATATTTAAAGACATGTGGGGCGGAGCGAAAGACTTCGGTTCACTTTTTGTCGAGGCTTTCAGCGGTATCGGTCCTGCAATCCAACCATTGCGTGATGCGGTTGCACCTATCAAACAGTCATTCGCAGAGATTGGTAGTTCCCTCCTGATGCTTCTTGACCAATTTTTAAAACCCGCGGCAGGGTATATTTTATTTGACTTCATCCCATCCGTCGTTACAGGCTTTGTAAAGGATTTTGCGCCTGTTTTTGCTGATGTAGCTGTATGGAGTATGGCGACACTATCGGAAGCAATGCAGAATGTTGTAGGGATGACAGTTGCGCTATGGAATGATATTTGGCTTCCCGCGCTAGAAGAAATCAAGCTAGCTTGGATGGACATGAGTGTTTCTGTTGCAGAATCTCTTCAAAGCCTACTAGATGGCACGATTAAGCCGTTAGTAGAGTTCTTAATAAACGAGTTCATCATCCCTGTATCAGCCATGCTTACCCGTGTTTTTGTTCCAATATTCGCCGATGTACTGGTATTTGCGCTGGAGTTATTCGCAAAAACATTCGCAAATGCGACAGAAACATTAAACAATCTAACAGCCACAGTAATATTGCCGGCACTGGAGCAAATCACGAACGCCTTTATGGATTTCGTGCCACGAATTGGCGGGGCGCTACAGACGCTTCTAGATGGAACTATCAAACCGTTCGTAGATTATATTTTGAACGAGTTCGTTATTCCGATTTCAGGTGCGATAATCGATACTTTGGTGCCAATATTCACGGACATTCTGGTGTTTGCGTTTGAGGAAACAGCGAGCGCATTCGAGTGGCTAGCGAATCTAATGAATGATATATACAAAACTGTAATTGAACCCGTTTTTGATTTAATCAAGAAAATCGTAACAGATACGTTGAAAATCGTCATGAATTTGTGGGACAAACACGGGAAGGATTTATTAAAGAACTTGTCTGAACTGCTTAAGAATATTAAAGATTTATTCCAGCAACTCTGGGATAAGATTCTTAAGCCAATTATTGAACCGTTTTTAAAGATGCTATCCGATCTATGGGACAAGCATCTGAAGGGCCTTGTTAAAGAAACAGGCGAATTTGTCATGAAATTGGTGAATGCAGCGCTAGACATTCTGAACAAGTTTATCCTTCCAATCGTGAGTTATTTAGTAGACAAACTTAGTCCGATATTTAAAACAGTTTTCGAATTTGTTGCAGGATTAGTCGGTAGTAACGTAGGTAGAATTGTAGAAATCATAAAAGGTCTACTGCAAGTTTTTGGCGGTCTAATCGACTTTTTAGCCGGGATTTTTACCAATGATTGGAGCAGGGTCTGGAAAGGTCTTGTTTCTGTGTTTGAGGGGATTGTCACCATGATTTCCGGAATTTTTAAGGGCGTCCTGAATGTAACGATTGACGTCTTGAATTTGGCAATAGGGCTGGTCATGAACAATATTAACAGGGTCATTGAAGGTGCGGTTAAGTTGATTAATGCTGTTCCAGGCGTTGATATCAATATTAACCCGATTCCCGTGCCGAAAATTCCTAAACTAGCCCGTGGCGGCATCGTAGACGGCGCTACAAACTTTGGTAATTTCATTGCTGGAGAAGCAGGGAAAGAAATGGTTGTACCTCTTGAAAACACACCCTTCGTAGACAAGTTAGCGAGTGCTCTGGGCACTGCTGTAATGGCAGCTTTGCAGATGTCCAATGTCGGTCAACAATCAGGAGACGTTAGTGGCGATATTGTCATAACGCTAGATGGAATTGAATTGGGGCGCGCATCTGCTAAAGGGATAAATAGAGCACAACGAGTATCCGGGAAACTATTACTAGATATTTAAGGTGGGGTTTGTATGTTGGAAATTAACAATATCCCGATTCCAACCCCTTCCGGTTTTCAAGTTGGAATTATGGATTTAAGTAATGCCGAACGAAACGCCCAGGGAGATATGTTGATTGATCGGATTGCTACTAAACGAAAAATTGAGTTGAAATGGAATCACTTATCGCCTCATGAATTGTCTACGGTTTTGCAAGTTATTAATAACGTCTATTTCTTTGTGAAGTATCCGGATCCATTGACAGGGCAATTTGAGACTAAGACATTTTACGTAGGTGACAGAACAACCCCAATGTATTCGTTTGTTGACGGAACTCCAGTGTGGAAAGATATTTCGTTCAACTTCATTGAAAAGTAGGTGAAATAAATGTACGAGGCGTCCGATCTGTTTAAAAAAGCGATAGCACAACAAAATCGAGAACTCCGTATCCGCGCTACAATCGACGGAAAAGAATACAGCGGGTGGTCAGAAATCCAATCTTGTAACATCGAGGAAAGTATCCTTACCGGTGAAGATTTTAAGTTCGGCAGCGCGACTGCTGCCACGATTGACTTAACTCTATTAAATATGGATGACAGTCTAACTGCCAAAAGCTTCGAAGGCAAAGAGGTCCATGTTGAAATAGGCGCGATGCTAGATAAGTTCCACCAACCCTTCGAATATGTTTCGATGGGTTATTTTTTAGTCGATCAAGCGTCAAAAGAAAAGAGCACCATCCAATTATCCGGATTCGACAAGATGATTCTGTTTGAACAGCCTTATGTGACTAGCTTGACTTACCCCACAACTTTGAAACAGATACTTCAAGAAATCTGTACATTGGCTGGGGTGCCGTTAAAGACTACCTCATTTGTAAATGACGATTATATGGTCAGCAATGCGCCTGACCTTGACGGTGTCACACTTAGAATGGCGCTTGAGTATGTATCTGAGCTTGCGTGTGGTTTCGCCAGGGTGAACAGGGATAACCAACTAGAAATAGTCACCCTGTCAGAGTCAGGCGTCACCATCGATAAGTCCAATTACTATGCAATGAATTTGAGCGAGTATGAATACGGCCCGATTGATTACGTTGTCATTAACAATGAGGGAATTATAGAGGATATCGGCGAAGGTACAAGCATCCTCGAAATTAAAGACAACATCTTCACCTTTAACGAAAAAGGGAACCTGCTCACTAATATCTACAATCGAGTGAAGAGCTTCCGTTTTAAACCATTTACAGCAACTTGGCAAGGGAACGTCTTAACGGCCCCAGGCGACATGATCGATGTTAGCTATAAAGCAGGGGAGACCTATAGAAGCTTCATAGCCAAACAGAATTTCAATTTTGCTAATGGTCTGAAGTGCGACATCGAAACAAACGCCAAGACGCAAATGCAGATTGATTATCAGACGCAAGGTTCTGTTACAGATTCAGTACGTAAGACCAGGGCGTCGATCAAAAACCTCGGTAGTGAAATCCGGCTAGAAGTGGAGCGCCTTGATGGTGATATTGTTGAGGCGTATTCACGCATCTCGCTCACCGCTGATGAAATTCGTTCTGAAGTCAGTGCCATGAATGTTAAGTTATCTGATGGTATCGCTCAGAATAAGTCATTAATTAGTCAAACAGCTACTCAGATTCGGTCAGAAGTAACTAGCGAAGTAAAAAGGATTGATGGTTCTTTATCATCTCTGTCATCAAGTATCACGCAGACAGCGACACAAATTCGATCAGAGGTTAACTCAAAAGTAACAGAACTGAACGGGAAAATAACTGCTACTAATTCAAGCATCACACAGACTGCAACTTCTATCCGCTCGGAAGTAAATACAAAAGTTACTGAGCTAAACGGAAAGATTAGCGATGCAAATTCCAGTATTACACAGACGGCTAACTCTATTCGTTCCGAAGTGAATACGAAGGTTACGGAATTAGATGGGAGAATCTCAACAGCTAGTTCAAGCATTACACAACTCGCAGGCGAAGTATCAATTAAAGCTGATGCAACTACAGTGGATGCGCTTGGTTCAAGGGTGTCCACAGCAGAATTCACTGTGAATGCGGTTGCCGGTGAAATAAGTAGCAAGGTCAGCCTTTCAGATTTTACCGGCGAACGGGTAGTTTCTATGATAAATCAGACACCTTATTACGTTGAAATTATTGCGTCCAAGATAAACCTGTATGGGGCTGTGAGTGTGCTGTCCGATATCAGCGGGAATTTAGGGAGGATTACAACTGGCCAAATCGATATTTATGATTCAGCAAGTATCGGAGCGGGGCTGTATTTACGGGGGCAAGGTAATTACACTGGTATCTATTTTGGTGGTACCCAAATAATGCAGACGTCCGGCGGTTGGTTGCAAATTAACAGTGGTATCAGCTCAAGAGGTGCATTTACTGAGTTTACCGGTGGCGTAGATTTTTCAGGAGCAAATGTTACCGGCCTAGGTGGCGGAGGTGCGACAACCGTTAGATACAGCGCAGCATCCGGAAGGCTATATATAGATCAAAATGGATATCAAGTTGGATATGTGGATGTTAAATAAAAAGAAGGAGGAAATAATTATGGATTATACAATTATTACAAATAGAGGTTTTAGCATCGATATTGAAGGAGGTCCAGCAGTAATTGATTTTATTCATCAATTGAATAGTGCTGAATTGCTGACACTACCACTTGCGGGAATGGTGCTGCGTAAAAGTAACTTTAAGACGATTGTTCCGGCGAGCGAGTTGGTGGGGGCGTATGAGTTGCACACGATGGATGGTGGTGTCTATCAAACGGATATTATAGATTACGATAACAAGGCGGTATCTGATTACGTTAACAGCTCGCGCGATGAGTTTTTATTGATTGGTGATATCATCATCCAGCGACATAACTTCGATATGGTAAGACTTGCGGAGCCGAAGGTTAAATGAATGGAGGCTAATCATGAGGCAATATAACATAGTATCCGACTTAGTATTAGTTAGATCAATAGAGCCTGTCGTATACAAGCAATATGACAATGGCGATACGCTTGAGGTTGAGTTGTACCAAGACAACGAAAAGATAAATTTAACAAATGAAGTCGTCCTAGCGTTTTTTGAATTAGAAGATAACACCGTCATCCAAAAGACGTGCGTTATTAAAAGTGGGAACGCCATCGCGACTTTAGATAACAATATCTTAAGTCTTGGCGGTAAGGTGAAGGTTGAATTTACAATCGTTACAAGTGGAAAACAGACAACCACAAGAACCCTTTTAATCACCGTCGAAACAAGCATTGACAGGAATGAAGCTGTTGAAACCGTGCCTCAATGGGATATCATTAGTCAATTGTTAAAGGACGGCCCTGGCATAATTGATGGTGTGCGCAATCTGGAATCCGTGGGGGATTACTCGCCAACCGTGAAATATAAAAAGAATAATATCGTCCGCTTCAATGGATCAGGTTTCATTGCTCGAAAGGACGCCCAAGGAATATCCCCTACTGATACAAATACTTGGACCAAACTTGTTGACAAGGGTGATACAGGGGCGCGGGGTCCACAAGGTGAGCAGGGTATCCAAGGTGTAAAAGGCGATACAGGAGAGCGAGGGTTACAAGGTCTGAAGGGGGACCAAGGAATCCAAGGTGAGCAAGGTTTACAAGGGATAACCGGTGAACAAGGTGAGCAGGGTATCCAAGGCGTAAAAGGGGATAAAGGAGATACTGGGGAACAGGGTATTCAAGGTTTGCAGGGCGACCAAGGGGTGCAGGGAGATATTGGTCCAAAAGGAGAGCAGGGTGATAAAGGGGATACCGGTGCTGGCTTAAGCCTTCGCGGAACATTGCCCTCGGTTGATAATTTACCTTCAGTAGGAGAGCTGGGTGATGGTTATATCATCGGACTAAACTTGTTTGTCTGGGAAGGAAATGCGTGGTTTGACGCTGGACCATTCAGGGGTCCTAAAGGCGATAAAGGAGAGCAAGGGATTCAAGGTGAGAAGGGCGAACAAGGTATCGAGGGGCCAGAAGGTCCGCGCGGCGAAAAGGGTGAACCAGGGAAAGACGGAGATGATGCCGACGTATCTCTTTTTGCTACAAAGGTCGAATTGCAGAGCATGGATACAATAATTAACAGCCACATTGATGATAGCGCGCGGCACGTCACGGCGGCGGAGCGAACAGCATGGAATGGTAAAGCACCAACAGCCAGTCCCGCTTTTACGGGCACGCCAACCGCACCGACACCTGCGGCAACAGACAACAGCACTAAACTTGCAACAACGGCATATGTGCGTAACAACGTCGGTACTTTGAGCGGGCTGGTGACGTCGGCTAAATCGAATATTGTAGCTGCAGTAAACGAACTTTTTACAAATGTCAGTAATGGTAAAGGATTAATAGCTACCGCAATTACTGACAAGGGTAGTACAGCAAGCGGTAGCGATGCGTTTCAGGTGTTGGCGGATGCGATTGGGCTAATTAGTAGCTCGTCACTGACTGCCAAAGGTAGTGTGAGTATAGTACAGACTAACGTTCTTCGAAGGTCGATAACCGTCAACGGTCTTGCTTTTAAACCATCCGTTTTTGTTTTTAAATTACAAGCTACCTCGGGCTCTAATTTCGGGTTTTACTCAGGAGAAAACACGCTAGAAAATGCAACAGTGTGCGTTTACGGCGGTAGTAATGCATACGCTTATAGCGTCGATGACAATAGCGTTACAATTGAATTTAATTCGAGTGCATCAGTATCAAGTACCTCAGTGATTTGGTTTGCGGTCGAATAGAAAGGATGGTAGTCAATGCAAATTGGTAGACGAATTTACTATGACCTAACGACTGGAAATGTCATTATTGATACTAGAGAACGTCAAGGTGCTGTAGTACCGACAACAGTTGTGCAAGATAGATATATTTATAAATCTTTGTCTGAAAGAAGTACTGATAGTTACGATGTAGTAGAGCTGCCCTATGGCTTTTTATCACAAGACTTCGCGGAATGCGACGGCTATCGAGTGAATCCCGAAACAAAGAAACTGGAGTTTTCTTATCCGGATCCAAACGAACCGGAAGCGCCACCTATTTATGAAGCGCCGTTGTCCGAAAAGGTTGCGTCATTAGAACAAGAAAATCAATTACTAAAAGCACAAAATAACGCATTATCTGATAGAGCGGATTTCATCGAGGACGTTGTTGCCGAAATGGCGATACAGGTCTATCAATGATTACCCGCTTTTTGTTATGGCTGCTTTTACAATTGGAGGGAGGTGATACTATGATGGCGATGTTTTTTGCACAACGTGTGATTCTGGGTAAGACGGATTGGGTCGAGGTTCCTTCTACACTTCAACCAGGTGTTAAGGAGATTTTGGTCGATAGCGGGCTTGGGTTTTTGGCTGATGGCGAGTAAACGCAGCATAAGCTAGCGTTATTTCTTTATTGGAAAAATTAAACGATTAGTATCTTGACTTTGTTAATAGAAATTCCTACACTACTAATAGCAATACTTTTAATAAGTATGCCGCAGATATGGGTTCGAGTCCCGTACCTCTCGCCAAATCTATAAACATTGCTCTGAGTAGCGAATATTGGATATTTGGGATTCTTATTGCCAATCTTATATCCATCGCTATGACGAAATCATGGGAATCCTTTTCTAAAGATACTAAGGAGATGATTGTAATTACAATGTTTACTATTCCTACACTGCTGATAATCTTTGCGGCTTCCGAGGGGTTAGTTTAATTGGTAAAACGGTTCACATAGGAAACCAAGGTTATCAGCAAACCAAATCATCATTTTAATATGATGATTTTTTATTGTTCTTAAGTAAAAGCAAGAAAAATTAGGACATTTATGTGTCATAACAAGAAATGAAGGATTCCCTCCACTTTTGTCGAATGGTGGATGTAAAGGGAGTGGATTCAATGGATTGGACAGTATTATTAGCGGCGATTATAGCGTTATCTGGTGTCTTAGTCGGACACATTTCAACATATTTCACACAAAACGCTACTTTGAATAAGCAAATCAAGAACGAAATTCGACGTGATAAAAAAGCAGAAAATATTGAACGTATTCTTGTTTATAACGAAATATTAAAACTTGAAGGAGAAGTCCAGATGTTGACGGACGCCGGAGATCATGCTGAATTTGATTTAGAAGCCTATCGAGAGAAATTTAGACCAATTCTTTATTCGAAATTCCACTTGCTTGATCAGGACATATCCATATTCGTTCGTGGAATAGATATTATTATTACCTCGACGGATATATTCGGAGAAATAGGTAGAAGAAATAATGACAAGCTAGTAGAGCTTTTCAACAAAATGATAGTTGATATCGAAAAACATATAGATAATTATAGAAATAATAAGAGTTGATGAGGAACGTCCGAAATACCGGGCGTTCTTTTTCTTTACCCAAAAATAAAAACGGGAGGTGCGGAATGGATGTAATACAAGATATCGCGATGTCGCAAGCGGTATGGGCTGTTTGTTGTATCGCAATTGTCGCGTGGAATATGCGGACGTCAAAGGCGCGCGAGGACAAGTTAATGATGCACTTGGAGCGGTCGAATATCTCACAAGAGCGGACAGCCACAGCTTTGCAATCTATGGAAGGTCGTATGGATAGAATGGAAAAAGTTATTTATAGAAGAGAGGATGAAAATCTATGACAAATGTATTAATTTTCGCGACAATCTTAGCGCCAATCATTTTAGCGATGGTAGAACTTATTAAACGGTCTGCCACAATTAAAAAGAATCGCATTCCACTCATCGCATTCGCGGTGGGTATTTTTATTGGCTTTGCGGCGTCACCGTTTACGGATTTGGATTTGGTATTGAGGCTGTGGGCAGGTGGCTTGGCGGGGTTATCGGCTACTGGGTTATTTGAACTTGGCAATAAATATGAGGGTAGCACAAAGGACATGAAGTGATATGGCTTATACCATCGTTAATAGCTATATCCCGACGTCACTTCATCCATTGAAAGCACCATATACAATGGTTCCGGAATATATCACCATCCACAATACGTATAACGACGCTACAGCTGCTAACGAGATTGCTTATATGACGCGAAACACGACAGTGGTTGGCTATCATGTAGCAATCGACGACAAACAAGCTATCCAAGCTATTCCTTTCAATCGAAATGCCTTTCACGCAGGAGATGGCGGTAAGGGGAATGGAAACCGGAAATCTATAGGTATCGAAATCTGCTATTCGAAGTCCGGCGGTCCGAAGTACATTGCTGCAGAAGAAAATACAGTTGAGTATGTAGCTCATGTGCTCAAGCAATACGGATGGGGAATAGACCGCGTGAAATGGCATAGGGATTGGTCAGGTAAGAAATGTCCTCATCGAATTATTGACGAAGGGCGAACTCAATCAGTTAAGGATAGGATAGCCGAACGTCTTGCTGAATTAAGCAACCCTCTACAGCAGATTGCGGAGGATGAAAGGGAGGTTGACGAAATGGCGGAACAATTACCACAAACTCAAAAAGATGATATGCGAGCATTGCTAAAGCGTGCACATAATGAGAAAGTGTTTAGTGTCGACCACACATCTAAGGTTGATACCATGACCCGTGGACAAGCCACCGACTTACTGATTAGTTATGTAGCACGTACAAAGTAACCCAAAAGGTGACTTACCCAGAAATTATGAGTAAGTCGCCTTTTTTCATTTTATCGTAGAAAATTTCATTTTTACATTCTCATTCAAAACTTTACCAGACCTAGATATGATGTCTTTTACATATAAAGTGTAGGTGCTACCTGGCCTATACGAACCCACGGGTGTAATTGTAACACTGCTTGCTTGTAAATTTGTATCTCTATCGATAATAAACAACAAGGGTACGCTGTTGCCAGTCTGATCTTTAACGTATATGTTTTTCTCAAGAATCGTTGATATATCAATATCGGCATTAAATGATATTGTAAACTCTTTATTTAAGTCTACGTTATCTTTAGATTCCCATGCCGTAAAACCATCATTGACGTCTATATCTTCGTCGGGAGCGTTTGAATCGACTGTGAAGTATAGGTCCTTCATGAATTCAATGTCAATATGACTATGCATGCCTTTTTCATTCCCTGCATAATCAGTTGCTTTAATCATTGCTAAATTCCAATCTCCAAATTCAGCATAACGACTGAGTTCTTCGCTTTCAAAAATATAGGTATTCGACAATTCTTCATATTCATTGATATACAAAAATGCGCTAATGTGATTGTTTTTATTCGGTGAATAAAATAAGAATGAGACGTTTTTCGTGCCAGAGACATCATCAGAAACTTTAATCTGGATCTTCACTTTACCACCAGGCTTAACAACTGGAGTTAAAATCTTCACTTCTTCAATAACGGGGGGAGTAGCATCACTTGCAGCGTTAGTGATTGGTAAATTCAAAGTGAACAATAATACGATGGACAAAATTAAACTGTAAATTTTCTTCAAAATGCAACCTCCTAATTTTCTGATAGTTCCATCTTACGATAAATAGATACAATTGGCTATGTGTCGGTAAAAAACAGACAATTGTAATCGGCCATCTGTTTTCCGTTTGATATTCCCAAGCGCTTGGGGTTTAGCTTGAAAATTATATAAGATGCTGTTGACCACATAACGAACGTTGATTTTGATGCGTTCTACTAATGGCCATATGGCTCTTAACGATAAAAGTCGGCTACTCATCATTTGTTTTTTGAGCGGTCGCCTTTTTTTGCGTTTGTACCACAAATGGATATAATGAAAATTAGATTGTGACACATTGAGGTAAGACTAAGAGGATGTGTGGAGGGAAGAGGGTGTAGAATTTTGAGTGATATCGAAACTATATTGACAATTGTTGCTACTTTGTTAGCTGCAATATTTGGAGCACTCATTTCGGTGATTGGTACAAACAATAAAGATGCAAAGAATCAAAGACAATACGAAAAACAAGTAGAAAAGATTACGAAAGAGTCTTGCCAGAGGGTATTAGCTTATCTACAAGCTATGGAGAAAGAGGATTTCGACGAGAGTAGCGTTAACCTAAAGTATAGAATAGCTGGAATAAAAGTGATTGAAAAGCTGTTAAGTGATTTCTCATTAGATAAAATTATTGGTGATCAAATATATGTAGTTTATCGCGTTAGGGAACAGATAAATGATTTAATTTGTGACCTAGAAAATGCGAATGATAATTATTTCAATACCAGACAGTACATAGCTAACTTAGAATTTCAATTAGGTACTGTTAGTAATGAATCTGAGGGAGGGTATTTGAAGAACGAGATTGAAAAAAACTTAGAAGGATTGGAAAATAACTATAACATAGATACCAGAAAGCAAATAAAAGAAAATATAGAATTATTCTCATGTTTTATTAGGGATTACGACGTTATCTCTAGTGAAATCTCGAAAAATAATCAAAGTTTATAGTCTCGGAGCAACCAGAGGACAGCGATTGGTAACGGCATTCAGCTGTGTCATTACGTCCTCATTCATTTAACTTTACATACGAACGTAAAACGGCGACGCATCCTTATTGGACGGTCGCCTTTTTTATTTTGTGAAACTAGAAGGATTTCTAAAGAATTTGTCGAACGATAGAATGTACAGGGGGTGAATTGACGGTCGATGCTTTTTGTAAAGCAAGTGAAACATATTCGATAGAACAGCGAGATGATAAAGGTATAGCCGTATAGAACTTGAAGTATTCTGACCGTAATTATCACACACTGACCTATTTTATTATATGTATTCATACTTGCAACATGATATTCAATATGAAGATGTTAAAAATCATTTACTTGCACCTTTAATAAATGAGAAAGAAGGACTTACCCAGTCATTTGTGCAAAAGATGTTGAAACAACATTAAAAAACGAATAATCAAATAGTATATATATTTATTGGAGCTTAGGAGTGATCATTGTTAAGGTTAAAAAAATAAACTTATTAACTTTAAATTGGATGTATAAAGAAGGCTTGGCTGGAAACTATTTGAATGATATAAAACCTAATATTAGAGAGTTAGATACATTAAGTAGTTTTGTTGAGGAAATACTAAAGAGTTATAGTGAGATAAATGTCTTTAATGATTATTTGTATGATTATAGTATACCTCAAATATCCAAACAATTTGATATTTTAAAAGTGGCAAGTGATATCATTATTAATATTGAATTAAAAGAAACCAGTACTGAAGAAAAAATAAAAATGCAACTTAAAGAAAATAACTATTATCTAAGGAGTACAGGAAGAGAAGTTTTGACTTTCACATATGTAAAATCCAGTAATTCTATTTATCAATATATCGCTGAAGAAAATCGATTAGACATAATAGATTTCGAAGGATTTGTCCAGTGGTTAGAAGGAAACCGGGTAAGCTATATGGAAGAGGAAGATATAAATGAAATCTTTAAACCGAAACAGTATTTGGTTTCAGTATTTAATGATACAGAAAAATTTGTAAGAAACGAGTATTTTTTAAATGATTTACAGCAAAGATTTAAAGTGGAGTTTGAGAAAAGTAGTAAATTATTTAAGGCCATTAAAGGAGAAGCAGGAACAGGAAAAACGCTATTTTTATACGATATAGCTAAAGATTATAAAGATAGAGGAGATTCTATCCTTATTATTCATTGTGCTCAATTAAACATAGGCCATTATAATTTAATACAATCTGGTTGGAGTATAATTCCTATAAAAAATTATAGTGGATCTTTGACAACAGAGATAAAAGCTATTTTTATTGATGAGGCGCAAAGACTCACGGGGTACCAATTCGAAATTATAACAGATTATGCTAGAGAAAATAAAATAAAAATATATTTTTCTTATGATCCAGAGCAATACTTGCATCTTAATGAAAAAACAAGTGATATAGCAAATAAAATACTAGGATTAAATTCAGAAGTTATAAACAGAGTACTTACAGGGAAAATTAGGAGTAATAAAGAAATTAATCTCTTTATAAAGAAGATATTTGATGGTCAGCACAATCATACTTCTAATTATGAATTTAGGGATTTCATTGAAGTCTTATATTTTAATGAAATCTATACAGCTAATAGCTATATAGAGGAATTAGTAGATTCTTCAAAAGGGAAAGCTACGATTTTAAGTTTTACTGACGATCTAATAACTCAAAGGAAATATCAACGTTATAATAATATCCAGTCAAAATTGAACGCTCATGAAGCTATTGGTCAAGAATTTGATCATGTGGTTTTGACATTAGGAGATTATGTTGATTATGATGCTCAGGGAAAATTATATGCAACATGTAGTTCATATTACGATGTTGTGCGAATGTTTTATCAGTTGGCAACGAGAACCAAAGAAAAACTCACTCTCGTTATTATTAATAACAAAGTTTTAGCGCAACGAGCAGTAAAAGTGTTAAATCAATAATTAATATGTCTCTCGATATTTAATTCGAAAAAATCGCAGAGTAATCGAAATAATACGATTCTGGCAGATGAAAATAATCTCATCACTTCTGTTTTTCGTCACGGAGTTTCTTATCCACTTACCAGGTATATCAACGTTAGAAGTGATAATAATGATGAACACCCAGAACTCAACAAGCGGATGAACTGAACAATCTTTACAGAAAAGGAACAGCCACCGACTCATTTGAGTAGATGGCTGTTCCTTCATTAAAATAGTATCTCGCCCCCATTTTGCACCCGAGCGACGCAAATAAACCCTAATTCACACAAATAAACCTTGTTACAATTCAATAATAATCAACCACATAAACCCGCATCACCTCAACGTTTGTACGTTACACCGCAATACTGTATGATGTAATTTAATACATCTATCGAGCAAGAAGCCTTTATGGCGGTATTGCGGATGGATGAGGAATAAACGTTGTAGGTAGAAGGTTTGTGTTTCTACATCCAGCAAGTGTAATTTTGGACTGTATAATATGCACCGCATTTCGGCTTATTTTTCATGAGCCAAATGCGGTGTTTTTTTGAATAATAATTATTTGTAATACGGCAGTAAGTCTAAGGTGCTAGCGACACTGTATTAAGTAAGCCAGAGGAAAGGGATAGATGTACGGTTGCTTTTTTGGAACACTCGGACTATTAGATGCCATAAGCACAAATAAAGAATTCCTTCTTCGTTTGTTGTATATTAATGACTAAGGAGAGGATTAATCATGACTAACGAAGAAATAAACCAACTATCGGATAGACTGTTACAAAGCCTGTATGAGTTTCATTTTGCTAATAATGGAGGAAGTTATACATTACCGAAAGCAATGGTAAATGCTGACGTAAATAGCAAACTAGCGATTGAGTACCTTATCGAACAAAACTATGCCGTGGATAGCGGGCAAGGGTCAGCCAATCTAGTTTTAGCAATAACAACGCAAGGCATGGGCTATATAAAAAATAAATAATGCCCTGCATTCAGCGATTAACAGAGGAGCGTCTATCCGGGCGTTCTTTTTATTTACCCGCAAATCGAGAGAAAAGAGAGTGCGATGACGAATGGATGACAAGTTAAAATAGAATTGATATATGTTGAACTAAAGGATCCTACTAAAATCGCTTGGCGTTAGGGAAGGATTGAACTACATCCTTCCTCGGGGATGCCTCCCGCGATAAGCCGGCCAGAAACCCACTTTCGGAGAGAGATACTCAGACGTTGTCACGGGAAGTGGCACATTTAGTCTGAGTCCCCCTAATCAGTGGGGAGTTTGGAGTTCCTGCTGATTGATCTCCGTAATTGCATTCGTCCAGCCACTGTATTTTTAGAACAAAAACATTTACTGAGTTAAGTTAAACATGCATGTGAAAAAAGTTTTTAGCTGAAATCAAATGATGCGTAGTCGATTATATATTAGACAACAACCGTCGAGCAATTTGCTCATATTCATCTCTGCCGATACCAGGAGCGAATTCTTCAGGAATATCTTCAAGATCAGGAATGGTATAGCCCTGTGGCATGCCTTCTTTTACAACAAGCTGTTCACCACTACTAGGATTGGTGCCTTTCCAAATCTGGCGTATATCCTTGTATTCTCCATCATCATTCCAGGTAAACAATACATTACCGTACCCTAGATCTTCATATTTTCTTGCAGTATCAAAGGCACGATTATCTAAATTAGGGATGGGTAGCATTTTTGTTAAATCAGTGCCTGTTGCCATTTCTATCGCTTTTGCATAGGCGAGTATATGTGTACCTCCTCGAACGAGCAAATAACCAATCATTTCTCTTGCTGTCGGGTGGTCAGTCATTCCGTACACCCGCATTTTATGCGTTCTTGCTCCGCATTCAAGAAAGAAGTTATGCAGTAGGTCGAGTACTAAATTTCCGCTGGAGAACACATAGTCTCCACGCCATGGATTTCCCATGGAGTCTCCGGGCATTGAAGTTTGTGCAGTGGCTATGAAGGCATACGTATTACGTTTGTTTGTAGCGTCTTGTAAAGGTGTTAAGTCAGGAGCTGCCGTAAATGACGTACCTTTATTGACTATATTTATCGTGTTAGAAACGAGCTCGACATGGCCGAACTCCTCTGCCGTAATACTTGCAACTAAATCATAAAAAGGCTTGAGCTTGCCTTTCTGCCTAAAATTAAATGATTGGTACATATAATTATTCAACGTCGACATTTCTCCAAACTTTCCACCCAGTAGCTCTTGAACCGCAGCAGCGGCGTTAGCATCCCCGTATTCTGGAATTGGAAGATCGATTGGTAATTTATTTACGCGTTTAATCAATTGATTCACTCCCTTCATTTTGATTTGTTGAAATCATGCAAGTGTAACCCATACGATTTCTTGGATTCGAACATAAAATGGTGTGCCGCTCACTTCAACTACAACATGATCAGGCGTGACTGTGACTAGTAAACCTTGTAACGGATTTTTGGACGTGTGAATAACGATATGTTTTGACCTGAAACTTAGTAAAGTTTGATAGAAGTAAGGGTCAAATGCACTTACCATTTTGACTTGCGATTGTTGTCCATTCAAGCTTTTCCCACCTTTCTTCAGAATCGACCTAGTATATGGGGAAAAGCAAAACTTTATGATTATGAGAACTTGCATATATCATTATTAGTAAATTAAAAGTGAAAGCGACCTTTCTGCACTTTATCCTTCACATTCATGAAAAACTCTCTATTTTTACTTAAATTTGACATTTTAAACAGGGGAATAATTGCTTCCTTATAGTTAGTAGTGTGAGGTGATTATATTATTTCTTTATCTACGAGAATTGCTGATCTGGATCCTGTGTGAAAAAGAAGGGATGGTAAACCCCTGTTGTGAAAATCAGCATAGAAATTAAAGATGATAAAACTGTCATCCCTAGACGCGAATCCTCCATGTAATAGCTTGATAACAAAGAAAAGTATGAACCCATAATATGACCTCAATGTTTGTACGCTGCGCCATAATACTGTATGATACTCTATAATGGTTCTGAACATAGACAACAGTAAACGATTAAATTAAAAGAGGGCATTCAAGCCCTCTTTTTGCCGTTAAGAGAAGGGGACAACAATTAAATGAGAGGTATGTATATTCACATCCCGTTTTGTCATCAGATTTGTCACTATTGTGATTTTAATAAAGTATTTTTCAAAAATCAGCCTGTGGATGCGTACATTGAATCCATTGGGCAGGAACTTTCAATTATGCGCCAACAAGGGATTTCATTTAAAGAGCTGGAAACGGTCTTTTTAGGTGGAGGCACTCCGACATCATTATCTGAGCAGCAATTGGATCGATTGCTGGCAATTATTCACGACTATGTCGATGTCGCCTCATTAAAAGAATTTTCGACGGAAGCGAATCCAGATGAATTGACGTATGGCAAGTTGACTGTGCTAAAAAATGGTGGTGTGGACAGGCTAAGCATAGGGGTTCAATCCTTTGATGCAGACTTGTTGACGCGAATCGGTAGAACGCACGGTCCAGACGATGCTGCACGTGTTGTTGAAGAGGCGCGCAAGGCAGGCTTCGATAATATTAGTATCGATTTGATTTACGGCCTGCCAGATCAGACCATTAAGCAATGGCAAGATACGCTCGATCAGGCGGTTGCACTTGAGTTGCCTCATTACTCAGGGTACTCGCTCATCATTGAACCAAAAACAGTTTTTTATAATTTAATGAATAAAGGCAAACTGCCGCTACCTGGTGAAGATATCGAAACGAAAATGTTTACGATGCTCATTGAGCAAATGGAAAAGCACGGCCATATGCGCTATGAAATTAGTAATTTCGCAGTTCCAGGCCACGAATCAATCCATAACCTTATTTATTGGGAAAATGATGGCTATGCAGGTGTTGGGGCAGGTGCACATGGGTATATAGATGGCATCCGCTATTCAAACATCGGACCACTTACAAAATATATGGACAAGACAAAGGCGGGGGAAAGACCTGTGCAACAGACACATGTTGTGACGGAAATAGAGGCGATGGAAGAGGAAATGTTTCTTGGACTGCGCAAGTCAAGTGGTGTATCCGTTTCTTTATTCCAAAAGAAATTTGGGAAGTCATTGGAAGACGTGTACGGAGAAACTTTACAATCGCTTATGGCAGATGGACTTGTCGAGCGATTGGATGATGCGGTTAAGTTAACACGCCGTGGTGTTTACAGAGGAAATGATGTGTTCCAGCAATTTCTCACATGATAATGAGTCAATTCGTTGACACTTTGAGTTGGATTTGTTAAATTATCAGTAGTATTAGCACTCGAAGTTATAGAGTGCTAACAAGGCGCATAGTGTGGCCTTGTGCTTTTAGGAGTGATGATGATGTTGACGAACAGACAATTGCTTATATTGCAACTGACGGTTGACGATTTCATCGAATCCGCACAACCTGTCGGATCGAGACAGCTATCGAAAAAACCGGAGGCCCCGTTTAGTCCAGCGACAATACGGAATGAAATGGCTGATTTGGAAGAGATGGGCTATCTTGAAAAGACTCACACGTCGTCTGGCAGAGTACCATCCGAAAAAGGATATCGATTTTATGTTGACCATTTGTTGACACCAGAAAAGCTGAAAACTGAAGATAGCGTTCAATTGCGTTCTATTTTTCGGGATAAGGTTGTAGAGACGGAGGAGCTAATTCGCAAATCGGCAACGATTCTTTCTGACTTGACGAATTACACGTCGATTCTTCTCGGGCCTGATACGTCATTGCACACGGTGAAACGTTTTTCAATTGTTCCATTAGATGATAAAACGGCTGTTGCCATCATTGTTATGGATAATGGGCGTGTGGAGAACAGATTGTTCAATGTACCGGAAGGCTTTACAGCATCTGATATCGAAAAAATGGTCAATATCCTAAATGAGCGACTTGTCGGTACGCCGCTCGCGCATCTCCAAAGGATGTTGGTGCAGGAAACGAAAACGGTGTTGGAACGCCATATTCATCATACGGGTGACTTGTATACCTCGTTTCAACGGGCAATTGCAATCGAACCAGAAGACCGCCTGTATTTCGGTGGTAAAATGAATATGATGAAGCAGCCTGAATTCAATGACATTGAGAAGATGAAGACATTTTTCGAAATGATGGACAAAGGAGCCCCTGCTATGAAGTTCTTCCAAGAAGGGCTGGCAGGGATTCATGTGCGCATTGGTTCTGAAAATAATCAGAATGCGATGGAAGATTACAGCGTGATTACAGCAACCTATTCGGCTGGAGACAACATGACAGGCTCTATTGCTATCATTGGACCTAAACGAATGGATTATGCGCGGGTCATCACATTGCTTGATCTGATGAGCGGTGATTTGTCTAGGGAACTAGCCAGGCTGACAATCGGTGGCGGAACAGCAGGAGGGAACAAACATTGACAGAGGTTAAAAATGAAGTTGTAGAAGATGAATTGGTGGTAGAGGAAGTTGAGGCTGCGGGTGAGGACAACGTGATTGAAGAAGCTATCGAAGTTGAAAACAACGCAGACAGTGTCATTGAAGAACTAACAGTGAAATTGCAGGAAGAAGAGAACAAGCGACTTCGGTTGCTTGCCGATTACGATAACTTTAAAAGAAGAGCGTCACTTGACCAAGAGGCGTTACAGAAGTATCGTGCGCAGAACGTCGTGACGAACCTACTACCTGTGCTTGATAACTTTGCGCGCGCACTCTCTGTTGAGGCGAAGACGGAAGAAGCTCAGTCGATTATGACGGGTATGGAAATGATTTATCGTACGCTTGTCACTGCACTTGAAACAGAGGGTCTTGTTGAAATTGAGACGCTTGATCAGGAGTTCGATCCGAATTTCCATCAAGCAATTATGACAGGTGCAGATGATACAAAACCTTCAGGCGTTATTCTGGAAGAAATGCAAAAAGGGTATTTGTTGAAAGATCGTGTCCTTCGACCTTCAATGGTTAAAGTAAACGAATAATTTTACAAGGAGAAATGAAGTTCAATTTCTCCTTGTAAAAGCCTCCGGCGGATGTCACAGATTTTGAAAGGAGTTAACTGCAGGCAGTCTAATTTCGCGACGTCCTGTCGCAACGACTGCATACCCGCTTCCTGCGGGCACAATTCAAAATCTGGACGCAATTACGCCGGGGCGTAATTGATTAAGTAACATTATTTCTAGGAGGAATTTGATTATGAGCAAAATTATTGGTATTGACTTAGGAACAACAAACTCAGTAGTGTCCGTGTATGAAGGCGGAGAGCCGAAAGTAATTCCGAATCCAGAAGGTAACCGCACAACGCCATCTGTTGTGGCATTCAAAAATGGCGAAAAACAAGTTGGGGAAGTAGCGAAGCGTCAATCGATTACAAACCCGAACACAATCATGTCTGTTAAACGTCATATGGGGTCAGATTATAAAGTAAAAGTGGATGATAAAGAATATACACCACAAGAAGTTTCTGCAATGATTCTTCAATATATGAAAGGCTATGCGGAAGAGTATCTTGGCGAGCCTGTTACAAAAGCAGTTATTACAGTTCCAGCTTACTTCAGTGATGCACAGCGTCAAGCGACACAAGATGCTGGTAAAATTGCAGGTCTTGAAGTCGAGCGTATCATTAACGAGCCAACTGCAGCAGCACTTGCTTACGGTCTTGATAAAACAGATGAAGACCAAACAATTCTTGTCTATGACCTTGGTGGTGGTACATTTGACGTGTCTATCCTTGAGTTAGGCGACGGTGTGTTCCAAGTGCTTGCAACTGCCGGGGACAACAAACTTGGTGGAGATGATTTCGACGATGTTATCATTGGCTACCTAGTGGAAGAATTCCGTAAAGAAAACGGCATTGATTTATCAAAAGATAAAATGGCCATGCAACGTTTGAAAGATGGCGCAGAAAAAGCGAAAAAAGACTTGTCAGGTGTGACATCTGCACAAATCTCACTACCGTTCATCACAGCAGGCGAAGCAGGACCACTTCACCTTGAAGTGACATTGTCACGTGCGAAATTTGACGAATTGACTGCACAACTTGTTGAGCGTTCAATGGTACCGACTCGTCAAGCGATGAAGGACGCTGGATTATCTGCATCACAAATCGACCGCGTTATTCTTGTCGGTGGATCAACACGTATCCCTGCTGTTCAAGAAGCGATTCAAAAAGAAACAGGCAAAGAGCCATATAAAGGCGTAAACCCAGACGAAGTTGTTGCAATGGGGGCAGCTGTTCAAGGTTCAATCTTAAGCGGAGACGTTACAGACGTAGTTCTTCTTGACGTAACACCTTTGTCATTAGGTATTGAAACGATGGGGAACGTATTTACGAAATTGATCGAACGTAATACAACGATTCCAACAAGCAAATCACAAGTGTTCTCAACAGCAGCGGATAACCAACCAGCAGTAGATATCCATGTACTGCAAGGGGAACGTCCGATGTCAGCTGACAACAAAACACTTGGTCGCTTCCAATTGACGGATATTCCACCAGCACCACGTGGAGTGCCACAAATCGAAGTTACATTTGATATCGATAAAAATGGTATCGTTACAGTTAAAGCGAAAGACCTTGGAACACAAAAAGAGCAGGATATTACAATTCAAGCAAGCTCAGGTCTATCTGACGATGAAATCGAACGCATGGTGAAAGACGCGGAAGCAAATGCTGAAGCGGACCAAAAGCGTAAAGAAGAAGCAGACTTGAAAAACGAAGCGGACCAACTTGTCTTCATGGCTGAAAAAACATTGAAAGACCTTGAAGGTAAGGTATCTGAAGAAGAAGTAACAAGCGTGGAAGAAGCGAAGGAAGAATTGAAAGCTGCACTTGAAGCTGGCGATTTTGACGATATCCGTGCGAAGAAAGACAAATTAGAAGAAATCGTTCAACAAATGACGATGAAACTATATGAGCAAGCGGCAGCAGAAAATGCTGGCGACGCTGATCAAGCGGGTCAACCACAGGATGATGGCGTAGTCGATGCTGATTTCGAAGAAATTATCGACGAAGAGAAAAAATAAGATTTATTTTTATTCAGCTAAAATTCTTATCTCTACAGGTGGCGGGATAGATAGGATTTTGCGACCTATTTAATGGATGTCCGAAGTCTCGCTGAATAAAGATAAAGCCTCCGGCGGATGTCACGGATTTTGAAAGGAATTAATTGTGCTTGCACAATTCAAAATCCGGACGCAATTACGCCGAGGCGTAATTGATTTATTGACGGAAAAAGTCAAAGTCCGATATTCCGGCTTTGGCTTTTTCGTTTTTAATGCGAGCATGACGTGGTATAGTAGAGGATAGGCAAAAGTATTTCGGGAGTGTGAAAAATGAGTAAACGAGATTATTATGACGTGTTAGGTTTATCAAAATCAGCGTCCAAAGATGAAATTAGAAAAGCGTACAGAGGGCTTTCTAAAAAGTATCACCCAGACTTAAACAAGGCAGCTGACGCGGAAGAGAAGTTTAAAGAAGCGACAGAAGCTTACGAAGTACTGAGTGACGATTCGAAAAAAGCAAATTATGATCAATTCGGCCATACGGATCCTAACCAAGGGTTTGGTGGTTTCGGCAGTGGTGGTGGAGATGGCTTCGGATTTGAAGACATATTCAGTACATTTTTCGGTGGCAATACACGACGTCGTGATCCGAATGCGCCGAGAAAAGGCGATGATTTGCAGTACTCTATGACGATTGATTTTATGGAAGCTGTTTTTGGTAAAGAAACAGAAATTGAAATACCAAAAGAAGAAAACTGTGATACTTGTGAGGGCTCTGGAGCTAAAAAAGGAACTTCACCTAAGACATGTAACCATTGTGGCGGTTCTGGACAAATTAGTGTCACGCAAAACACACCGCTTGGTCAGATGGTTAATCGTAGGGCATGTCCACATTGTCAGGGAACAGGAAAAATTATCCCCGAGAAATGTACAACATGCCATGGTGCAGGTAAAGTAACAAAAAGGAAGAAAATTAAAGTAACAATTCCTGAAGGCGTCGATGATGGCCAACAGCTTCGTGTAACGGGGCAGGGGGAACCGGGTTATAAAGGTGGTCCTGCAGGTGACTTGTACATTGTATTCCGTGTGAAATCACATGAGAAATTCATCCGTGAAGATGATGATATATATTTAGAATTGAGCTTATCCTACCCACAAGCCGCGCTGGGTGATGACATCGAAGTGCCGACTGTGCAGGGCAATGTCAACTTGAAAATTCCAGCAGGTACACAAACAGGCACGCGTTTCCGCTTGAAAGGTAAAGGCGTTAAAAACGTTCATGGTCGTGGCATCGGAGATCAGCATGTCGTTGTCAAAGTTGTAACACCTAAAAAAATGACGGAAAAACAAAAAGAATTGATGCGTGAATTTGCAGCAATTAGCGGCAATACACCAGAAGAGTATTCAAGTTCTTTATTTGATAAAATCAAGCGTACTATCAAAGGCGACTGAAAGGATGAAGTCATTTGAAATGGTCAGAAATTGCCATCCATACGACACACGAGGCAACTGAAGCGGTAGCGAATATATTGCATGAAGCAGGTGCCAGTGGCGTTGTGATTGAAGATTCAGTAGAGCCAGATAGAATTCATGAAGACCGCTACGGGGAAATTTATGCACTCGACAAAAATGATTTCCCAGTTGACGGTGTAATCGTGAAAGCCTATTTACCTGTCAATAGTTTTTTAATTGAAACGATGAAGGATATTAGCCAGTCAATTGACGGTTTGGTGGAATTTGGATTGGATGTTGGAAAAAATGCCATCCAAACGAATGAAATTGACGAGGAAGATTGGGCAACTGCCTGGAAGCAATACTACCATCCAGTCAAAATTTCTGGCCGTTTTACGATTGTCCCTACATGGGAAGAATATGAGCCCGTTGAGTCTGATGAATTAATCATTGAACTAGACCCTGGAATGGCATTCGGCACGGGAACGCATCCAACAACGGTTATGTGCCTACAAGCTCTTGAAAAGTACGTAGAGCCAGGTCATACCGTGGTTGATGTAGGAACAGGCTCGGGTGTGCTATCCATAGGTGCGGCATTACTAGGGGCATCCCATATTCATGCGCTTGACTTAGATGATGTGGCGGTTGTCGCCGCGAAAGAAAATATTTTGTTGAATAAAGTGAATGACAAAATCACGGTGACGCATGGTAATCTATTGGATTCTGTTAAAGAGCCGGCGGATATTATTATTGCGAATATCCTAGCAGAAGTCATTCTGTCCTTTTCTCAAGATGCTTATGCCATTTTGCCGCAAGATGGATTGTTCATTGTTTCGGGTATTATTGGACAGAAGCGGGATCTTGTGAAAGATGATTTAATCGAAAAAGGATTTGACATCGTCGAGTCTGTTTTAATGGAAGATTGGGTAGCTATCGTTGCCCAAAAAAGGGGCGTGTAACGCTTTGCAACGCTATTTTTTACAATCTGAATTTGATGGCCAACAGCAAGCAACGATTACAGGAGAGGATGGCAAGCATATTGTCCGGGTCATGCGAATGACTGTCGGTGATGATCTGATTGCTGTGTCGGGCGGAGAAGCTTATGTTTCTATAGTTACCGAACTTCTTGCAGATGGTGTCGTTATCCAGCGTCAAGCAGATTCTTTAAAAATAAACGAAATGCCTGTCCGTGTAACAATTGCCTGTGGTTTGCCAAAAGGTGATAAGCTAGATTTGATTGTGCAAAAAGGAACTGAGCTGGGTATGGCAGGTATTGTGCCATTTGAAGCGGAACGCTCGATTGTCAAATGGGATGCCAAAAAAGCTGATAAAAAAGTTGAGCGGCTGCGTAAAATTGCCAAAGAAGCTGCGGAGCAATGCCACCGGACGGTTATTCCCGATGTGGCAAGTCCAACTTCGTTTAAGCAATTAATCGCACAATCGACAAACTATGACGTCCTTCTTTTTGCTGATGAGGAAGATGCCAAAGGTGGTAACCCAAATCGATTGGCCGAGCGACTCAAAAACGTCTATCCGGACCAAACTATCCTGACTGTTTTTGGACCAGAAGGTGGTTTATCGAGAAACGAAGCGGAGGCACTACGCTCCGCTGGCTTTTTGCCGATTGCATTAGGTCCACGTATATTAAGAACGGAAACGGCTCCGTTGTATTTATTGTCTGCAATGTCTTATGAATTTGAATGAAAGAGGTGAGCAGTTGATGTCTTCGGTTGCATTTCATACGTTGGGTTGTGCAACCGTGAAATAGATAATGATTGCGTTCAAAGCTAGTGGTATCATGACTTTGACGCTTGGGCAGAAAACGTTTTAAATAGCCAATTCAAAGTGGATTTGAATTGGCTATTTATATTATACTGAAAAATATTACTTAATTATGATATAGTATTCTTAATTGGTCATAAGAATTTTGTTATGTACATATCTTAATTTAAATAAGGAGTTCTGCAATGAATAAGAATACAGTGAATAGGAACACAATGATAATAGTTGGTGCAATTATAAGTTGCTTAGCCCTTTTGATTGTGCTTACTTTTTTCAAGGATTCGAGAGATCATTTGAACCATTTAGGTATAGCGGCAACAATTGTGGGGTTTGGATTAACATTGTTGCTTTTAAATATGGTTACTGATATTTCTAAAGCATTTTTGATCTTCCAAGAAAAAGATATTTTCGATAATAAAGTATTGCATCTATTGATTGCTGACTTAGAAGAAATTATAGATATGTCAGATAAAATATTGTCAAACGAGCAAGTGGATGATTATTCAATTAGAGAAAAATTTTATTCGAATATCAGTACCACGCACTCTTCATATGTTAACGATCTAATAAATTATCCTCTTCCTGGATCAGCTAAATTTGTTAGTGCATTTAATAAATATGAAGACTACATAATAAAGACTAAATTAAATGAAGGAAAAAGCTTAGATGAATTAGTGATAAAAACTTTAAAAGGGAGAACCCAATCTATATTATTTAGTGCGAAAATATACGAAAGCACTCAAAAAGAGGAGAGTTCAAATGAATAAAAAAGAACTTCAACATTATTATGATATTATGGATAAATATATAGAGAAATTAATGATAATGAAAAATAATAAGACATTTGTTTCTTGGGATAAAATAGGAAAGGATACTTTAGAGTTATTGGTAATACCTAGTGGTGATTTAGTGGAAAAAATTAATGCATCATACAGCTCGCTTTTGGTTGTAAATGATACTAAAAAACAATATTTGGTTATTGGTGAATATTGTAGAAAAGACTTTTATAATGAGCAGGAATATGATTTAGAAAATGAAATATTTATAACTGTTTATCAGACTGATGATGACAAACCTAATCACATTGCAAAAGGGAAAATTTTCATAACAGAAAATATCTATAAAAATTACCTTATAGAAGCAGGTGAGGCCTCAGATGTTATTTTAAATAAATTAAATTTACTATCATCAACTTATAGCGAGGCTTCCTTACAAAACTCAGATGATTTGTTTAACTGACGACAAAATTTTCCCATGCAATACTAAAACATATATTGAGAAAAACATTTTTTGTTAACACCTAATCATCATTAAATAATAGATATCTAAAACCATCTCCTTTCTTGCTTTTTTCAGAAAGGAGATGGTTTTAATAATATAATTTTATTTAACAACATTTAAATATCTTTCCGATTAATATAGTATCTAATTGCCACAGAATTACCACGTTTCACAATCAAATCTCGATCCAATAAATCTTTTAATAGGTTTAGCGTATTGCTACGTTTCATACCAACCAGTGATTCGATATCGGTCCGAGAAGCAGAGCCGTTTTCTTCTAAATACCCAAGTACCATCACTTCGTATTCTTTGTTAAGCGGTTTTGCCGGAGCGTTACCTTTTTGTGGTTCCGTGAGTGGTTTATAAGCAAAGGAATGGGTGATACCATTTTTAAAAGTAATAGATTGCACGCGTTTATCTGCAACGACGATTTTGCTGATTACAGATTGGATAAAATCAGCTAGCAGATCCTTGCCGACAGCATCCAACAGCTCGCGATAATTCACGTTCCTGGCTTGCTGCATCTCTTTTGTGATTAAGAAGTGCTGAGCATTGTCGATAAACACATTACTGTTCTTGATTGTCTGGTTTTGTTGCAACTTATTAAGTTCTTTCTCTATCACCTCTAACTCTTCAAGAAAATTACGCTTCTTAAAAATGTAATCCTTTTGACTAATTCCTTCATCCTTGAAATAATATAAATCCTCCAAACGACTAAGTGCCTTTTCAAACTTAGCTTTTTCCTTCTGTAAACGTTGAGTAGCTAAATCGGTCACATATTTATCGTTGTTTTTGGCCGAAGAAAAATCGTGGCCATCAAAACCTCGGGCAAACATTGCATGCGTCTCTTTTAGCGAATCGTTATCAATGCCGAGGACGTCGATAAATGAGCTACCTCGTAGTAGAGCACGTTCCATATCTTTTATGGCGTGTTTAGGAGTTATTTTCTCCTGCAAGCGAATTAAATTTGATACATAATTAAAGACAAACGGAGCATTGGCAATATCACTTATAAAGTTATTGCAGCTGTGTGCATTGTCAACCAGTCGATTTGTGGAGCAAGTATAGCGTGATGGACGATAACCGTCTTTGCGTGCAGTATCTAATCCGGCGGTAAGTAGTTGGCCGCATTTGCTACAGTAAAGCAATTTAGCAAAGATATGCGTATGGATATTCGCACGCTGGGCGGTGCCGATTCCTTTGTAGTTATCCGACAGCATCTGATTCACTGTGCGATGCTGTTCTTTTCGGATGATACCAGGGTGGTTATCTTCAAGAACAATCCACTCATCTTCATTTTTTAGGCGACGACTACCTTCACTTTCGCGCATATTATAGCGATATGTGCCAATATAAAACGGATTGCGTAACACATCGCGGACTGTTTTAGCTGTCCATTGACCACCGCGTTTGGTAGGTACATGCTCGTCGTTTAAAGTTATGGCCACTTTGGTTGTGGAGGAATGCTCTTCGTATAGATCATAAATATATTGCACGACCTTCGATTCTTCCGGTTCTACAACTGGAAACTTCAATTCGTCCGACCATACATAGCCCAAGGGCACGGTTGCGCCATTCCATAATCCTTTTTCCGCACGCGATAACATAATCGCAAATACGCGCTCAGCCGTTAATTTACGTTCGAGCTCCGCGAACACCAGGATGATTTTTAACATGGCTTCTCCCATTGCGGTTGAAGTGTCGAATTGTTCATTTTTTGAAACGAAAGTTATTTTATATCCCTTTAATTCCTCATACATCTCCGAAAAGTCTTTTAGATTCCGTGAAATTCTATCAATCTTCAAAACAATCATATGCGTAAATTCACCAGCACGTATACGTTCCATCATCTCTTGATATTTGGGCCTGTCCGTATTCTTCGCAGAATAACCAGCATCCTCAAATATCACAAAATCCTCAATGCCTAGCGCATATTTCGCATAATTTTCGAGTTCTTGACGCTGAAACGGTAACGAGTCTTTGTCAATCTGATGCATGGTGCTTACTCGTACATATAATGCAGCCTTTTTCTTTTCCGGTGTCATAAAAGTCACAATCATTCTCCTTTCATAGAAAAAGAGCAAACGAATGAGTCTGCTCTTTCTTTTTAATTACTAGCGCTAGAAATTAATAAATGTCCCCACGGTTGTCTATTGTGACAACTTTAATAACAACTTTTTCAAAATCCGCAGTGTAAATTATTCGAAACGTTCCCACCCGTAGGCGATACGTTTCATCTACACCTTTTAGTTTTTTTATATCTCCAACAGGTGGGATCTCTTCTAATCCTATCAGTGCTGCATAGATCCGCTGTTGAATTTTATTCTCCTGCTTACGAACGAATTTTAACGCCTGCTTACTTAGAAGAACTTCCATCATCCCACCCCATTTCTTTCGCTAATTCATCTAGGGTGACAAACTCAGTGTCTTGCATTTGTCGTAATTCTTCCTCGCTAAACGGCTCGTCTACTTCTTCGAGATTCGCATAGAAGTTTTGTAACTGCCTTTTAGAAAGAAACTCCATGAAGTCAAGTGTTGAGTTCTTATCTATTTCTGGTAGTTGCCGAAACAACTCTACAAAACGTTCTTCATCCATCGCCATTCCATTCACCTCCTCATCCTAATTCTTTTCCGCTTTGCACGATTGAAGCTGATGACGTTTTTGTTTTTAATTCCGCCAATACTTCTAGGCGGTGGTTTTCGCCTTCTTGGGCGGCAATATCTTCGATTGTCGGTATAGATTCTACAGTAGCAGCTGTTTCTGCGTGTCTACTATAGATGGAACCAAACAGCGTCATAAGTTCTTTGCGTGTGTCGGGCGGCAACTCCATATAACCTCTCATAATATCAATCTCTAATTCTGAGAGATTGTTTTTTTGTGCCTTTTCATCCAAAGAGAACGTTTCTGATTGAACAAACATCTCTCCTTCGCCAGTACGTAACCAGTCTTCGCTTACGTCTAGTTCGGAACGAAGTAACATGATGTGTCTTTCAGTTAGATTTCTAGATCCACCCTCTAGGGCGGAAATGCTAGCCTTACTCAATCCAATCCTCTCGCCAAACTCTTCTTGGTTTAAATGAAATGCGTTTCTTATTTTTTGTAATCGTTCCTTCAAATTTTTCACCTCTCTTTCTTACTAGCACCAGTTTAATACAATAAGTCTTGTTTGTAAACTTTTATTGTTGACAACATCTTATTTGTAGATTATGATGTTTACATACAAGACATGAAAGAACATTATCGGAACTTATAGCCGAGGCGGCGGTGGCAACGCCAATACATTTGAAAGGGGTGAGGATGATGGATGTGATTTATGACATCAAGGATGAAGCGGCTTTTGATGACATGATGGCAAAGTTAGGTGAGATGACGGGGCAGGAGGAGCAACATTTTATGTTGTTGCTTCAAGGCTATCAGGCAGGTGTTCGAGTTGGACAACGTATTGCTGAGCAGGCGGCTGATGGTAGTGGTGTGCAGGATGCGGTTTGATGTGGGTTTGTTTATTCGGACTTATAGCTGATGGGGCGGTGGCAACGCTAATACAAAAAAAGTGAGGTGTGAAGTGTGGAAGACAATAAAAAATCCCCGCAAGTTGCTGTAACAACAAGTGAGGATGGTGAAGCTAATTCTTGTGAATGTTCTTGTAAATGTGATGTGAAAAAAATTGCTAGAGAACTGTTTGAAATGCAGCGTTCTAATCTTCGCGGTTCATCTCATCAACAACCCTTTGAATTAAGACGGTTGTAAAACGTTCAGAATGCATTCTTAGTGCTTCTGTAGATGCGTTGATGAGGGCGGCTAAACTTTCGTTGTCTTCGACTGCCAATATTTTTTCTTTTAACTCTTTCTCATAAGTTTCGATAACTTCGGGAAAGATTTCATCAGATAACTGCTCGACGTCTATATTTTTACGCATATGTATCACCTACCTTTCTATAGGTGATTATAGCAGATTATTAGTTTATTCGAACTTATATCCGATGTGGCGGTGGCAACGCTAGATGAATTTGAAAGGGGTGAAATAGATGAGTATGTCGAAACTAGAAAAAAATCTTCATCAAGCCAGAAATCAGATGAATGAAATGGTTGGCCAATTGGCTGATATTGCTATTGAAGATAGTTCAACATATTCAGATGCCGTTAAAAAACTCAAGAATTTCAAGTGGAATTTTGTTGGGCCTTCAGCACAAGTGATGATTGAGTCGGCAATTGAAATTGTAGAGAAAAAAGCTTTATCAGCACAAATAAAAAAATATTAAGTAATAGTCTGACGGAAATTATATAACCTATTTGAACTTATAGCCAAGGCGGCGGTGGCAACGTCAATACGAATTGAAAGAGGTGAAAAGGATGGAAAACAGATTGTCAGTAGCAAAGCATTTAACGGATGAGGAATACAAGTATTTATTGGGGACTCACGCAAAGCATACCGGAATCATGGGGCTAGGTGAGCGAGCAGAATACGATTTGAGCAAAATTGTCAAGGTGGAGCGTGGTAACGGTTGCTTGCATGTGCATTACAGTAACGGTGATTGGTGGCATTATACGCCAAGCGGTGCCTGGTACTAAATATTAAATCAAAACAAGAAAGGTGGGATTGATATGGGTGCCAAAAAGGACGATCAACACGAAAAAATCTGGAAGGCGCTAGCAAAGTACGGCATTCGTACAGAGGCGGAACTCAATGAAGCTATCAAAAAAATGAAGCCGTTGAACATCGGATGCATGGTTTCGCCAGTACGAGTTAAAGAGGGCGTGGCGGCGGAATGAAGCTTGAAGGTAAACAGTCAAATGCCTGGCATGCAGCTGGTAGCGGGTTGTTGAGGTGTCCGGTGCCGAACTGTGGACATGCTGCGGTAATCATCACAAAGGTGCATTGTCGATTAGAGCACGGAATAGAACGTGAAGAAGTCCAGAAAAGGTACGGTGCACCGACGAAAGTCACGGTCAGGCATCCGTGGAAAGGGGATAAGTGAAATGGTAGTGGATGACATGCTTGTGCTCACTAATCGTTTTAAAGAAATCAATGAATCCAAATCAACCGAACATATTAAATCAGCACGTTTGGCCAACCTGATGACTGACATGGAGCAAATATATCGTATTCCAATGTTTCGGGATGAGGATTACAATGCCAAAAATCCACATGTGATGCAGCTGTATTGGGCAGTTTCAGAGGCAAGGGCATTATGAGGGAGGGGATTAACATGGTAAGTCTAAACAAAGTTGCGTCGTTGGTAAAACAAATTCAATCACTAATGGCTGAATCTGATAATGATATTTTAATAGCTGATATTGATACCTGTAATACTCACGTCCAAATGAAACACATCGCATTTCTCGTCGAGTTTGTCGAATTTGAAATCAGATTCATTGAAGATGCGCAGTATCCATACGAGCTTTCGAGCACAATCAATGGCGTGAAGTTCTTCGCATTTATGGATGCTCGTAGAATTGTTGATTTGAAAACAATCATTCCGGATCAATTTGATTATATTTCGGCGAAATTGCAGGTCGAAGCTGTATGAAGCAAATTCGATGGTAAAAAATCGACTGTTTCAACCCGAAAAAATAGGACCTGTTGTTAGAGCAACGGGTCCCATGACTTAAAACACACCGTACACACACCAAGTTAGCACGGAACATTTGACTGTTGCCAAATGGTATATCTCCAATATTACTGATATTGGGGCAATTAGTCAATTAGCGTCCTCGTAATGGATATTAAGTTTACGACCATACAGAAATATCCAACAGGTGGTTAATAGATTAATTGGGAGGAAGCAAGATTATGAAGCTGCCACAATATCATTTAGAGAAATATCACATAGAAGATTATGGGGAATTATTCGTAACAGACAATAGTGCTTACGAGGACAATCCAGAAGAACGTATAGAAAAGTTAAGAGATAAACAAGTGAGCAAGTACCGTGTAAAAACGATATGGAGTGGGCATTATCTGGAGGTTGAAGCTTATCCTATTTGGACATTGCCTAGTGGGAGAAGGGGAAAGAAAGGGAAATCCAGCAGTAATGCACAGCAGAATTTGAATGATAAAAATACAAAGAAACGTTTGATTCGATTAGTACATGTTAATTTCACGGAGGAGGATATGTGGGCTACGTTGACATATGCCAATGGGAGATTACCAGCGGATCATGAGCAGGCAAAGAAGGACATGCAGAACTATATTCGCCGTTTGAAGCGATGGCTAAAAAAGCAAAAGAAATATGCATCATTTGAGTTGAAATACATTTACGTGACAGAGCATGACAGCGACGAAGAAAAGGGTAAGGTGCGTATCCACCACCACATGATCACAAATTTTCCGGATAGAGATGTTGTAGAGGATTTATGGAACGGTGGGGGAAGGTTACAGACTCGCAGGTTGCAAGCAGATGACTATGGACTTGAAGGTCTTACCCGTTATATCACGAAGGACAAGCAAAAGGATCCTTCAAAGAGATACACGATTAGCCGTAACATGAAACAGCCAAAAGTGACAATCGCCGATAGCAAGATGACCAGGCGGCGTGCGGAAAAGATTGCTTCAGAAGAAGTGCCGGCGCATGAGGTCTTTGAAAAAATGTACAAGGGCTACGCGTTTAACGATATTGAAGTGAAATACAGTGATTTCGTAAGTGGCGCGTATATGTACGTGAGGATGAAGCGGATAAGTGGTCCAGCTAAAAAGAAAAGGAGGGGCGGAAGTTGATGGAGTTGACAATTACGCAGGCGCGTAGGTTGCGGCATAAGGAGCGTCAAGCACGTCTGGAAATATTGCAAGAAATCGACAGTCTTGAAAAGCGACGTTGTGCCAAATGCAGGACTACATCTAGAGCAGCTATGCTAGTGGGAAATTATCGATGCGGTTGCAGTGTAGCGATTGAGATTAGGAGGCTAGCAGCATTATTGCCTTAAAAGAAAAAGGGGAGGGTTTGAAATGGTCGAGGCTACGAATCTACTAAAAAAAGAAATGGAAAAGGACAAGTCGTCATATGTGCAGATTGTTGGCCAGTTTCTTTTGCGACACCTGGAAGCCAATCCGTCTGCAGCTGAAAAGATTATCGTGAAAGAGAAATCGATTAAAGGCAGCATTGCGGAAATGCGGAAAGAGGCGGAGAAACAAAAGGTTGGTAATGTTGCTGTGTTGTCGGATGCCGAGGGGTTTGCTGCTGTATTGAAATATTACGGTATCGAGGGCGGAGTTGCAGTTGCATCGGTTGCGCCGTCTGTTGTAGGAAAAGTTGAACCGTTACCTAAGCCGGAAGTAAAGCCTATTGTTGCCAAGCCTAGTGCCATTTTTGATGTCAGTCTAGATGACTTTTTGTAAAGAGGGAGGAACTGGATATGAGTAAAGATACTGAACGGTGGGGCGTAGAAGGTAATGAGATTTTATCACATATCCCGACAGAGTTTAGCGAAGAGGTTAAACGCTATGCCAGGGATGTTGTGCTGGAGCGGAGCCGTTATCTTTTCGTCCGTCGTGAAAATAAAGAGTTAGTTGGATATTGCACGCACTGTCAACAAGAGCATGCCTATATCGACGCTGTGAAATATGGGCAGGAAATCAAGTGTATACACTGCAAATCTATCTGCATCATGAAGCAGAATGGCCGAGGGCGGAAATATTTAAATGACGACGGTTACTTTGTTTGGTTCGACAAATCGATTAAAGATCCTAACGTTCTGGTGGCACGCGGGATTTACGTACAACGTGATTATTCGCAAGCGTATGAAAAAGTTCAAACAACTTTTGCTGTTACTGCGGCTTATGTTTTTGGTGATGGCCAATCCAAAATGGTCAATCGTACTTGGTGGGGAGGAGATACTAGAGGATGGTACCTCCGGTCAACTGTCTTTTCAGAGAGTGGCGGAGCGATGTCCTCGACGCCTCATTACATGGCGATTGAAAGCATTGAGCGCGCGGTGAAAGATACGCCTTTCCAATACAGCACCTGGGAGCATTACAAAGACGGGGACTTGATTAAGCTGTTTGATGTTGCAGCAAAATACCCATGTATTGAATATTTAACAAAGTTGGGATTGACCTCAATTGTGCGTGCGAAAATCCAAGGCGGTAGAACATATGGGGCCATCAACTGGCGTGCGAAGAAAATTGATGCTGTGTTAAAAGTGACGAAGCAGGACCTGCTTGAGATACGGAAATCCGGATTAGATATTCGCCCATTTACGCTATGGCTATTTCAACAGTTTAAAAAAGAGGGAGCAAAGGTAAGCATACTTGAGGTACATGGGTTTGTTGGGTTATGTGGGGGAAATCACATCCGCGATGACATTCAGCTACTCCGAAAAACCTTTAGCTTGAATCAAATCCGGAATTTCACGATTAAACAATATCAACGGAAAAATCCTAAAGGGCGGCACTATTGGAGCGGCTCGCAAGTCTTGGTAGCTTGGCGAGATTATTTGAGTGATGCAAGAAGACTTGGTATGGAAGTGACGGATGAAAGTATTCTTTACCCATCCAACTTGTATCAAGCGCATCAAAAATTACTCAAGAAAATAAAAATCCTGGCCAATAAAGCACTAAACGATCAAATTAAGCATCGGCTTCCGATGTTGGCTAAATATAAATTCGAAAGCGATGGCTTTATTATTCGTCCTGCGGAAAGTAGCGATGAATTAATTCGTGAGGGGAACGCGTTGAAACATTGTGTTGGGACTTATGCCAAGAGATATGCAGAGGCTCAAATAGATCTATTTGTCATTAGGAAGGAGAGTGACCCGGATAAGCCATTCTATACACTCGAAGTCAGAGGGGGGCGCGTATCCCAGGTATACGGCTTAAAGAATTGTCTTCCGACAAAAAAAGTGCAAGCTTTCGTCGATGCATTCAAGGCTACAAAACTTAAAAAGTCTACTAAGAGAAAGGGTGTAGCGGTATGAGTGAGTTTGAAATTGTTAGATCACCAGAAATCATTGCGACGGAGATTAATAGTTTAAAAGACCAGACCCGTTCCGTTGTACTTATGGCCAGCGTAGAAATTGGGAAAAGATTGATTGAGGCGAAAGAAAAGTTGTCACACGGAGAGTGGGAGCCGTGGCTGAAAATCAATGTTGACTACAGTCAAACTACAGCGAGAAATTTAATGAAATTATACAATGAGTACGGCGCAAATCCGCAAGCGCTTGGTGATTTGAGCTATGCTAAGGCAATTGCGCTCGTTGGAATTGCGCCAGAAGAACGGGAACAATTTGTTGCGGAAAATGATATTGAAAATATGTCATCACGGGAACTACAAAAAGCAATTAAAGAAAAGAAGGAACTAGAAAAAGAAATTGCTGAAAATGCAGAAAAAGAACAGGCGGCAAGTGCTGAACGTGAGAATTTGTTGAAAAATATAGAAGACCTCAAAGGTCGCCTTGCTGATGCTGAAAATGAAACTGATGGAGATAGGGCGGAAATGGAAATGATAGAGTCAGAGCTTGCTGCTGAACGTGAGAAGATTAAGCAACTCGAAAAGGACCTGAAAGCAAAGCCTATCGAAGCGGCGGCAGTTGAAGTCATTCCGGAAGAAGTGGAAAAAGAGTTGGCCGATCTTCGGAGAAAGTTGTCAGAGCAAGTGGATCCGTCAGACATTACGTTTCGCCTTCGTTTCGAATCGCTAGTTGATGGCTTCAAAAACATGATGGAAGCATTGAATGAGGTGTCAGATTCCGAAGTGCGTATTAAGTACAGTAAAGCGGTATCTGGATTGCTCAACAAAATGGATTCTTCATTACCAAAACCTGAAGATATAGCGGAGAAAGAATACGAGCGTCAGCAGGTAACTATCTTTGATGAATTGGTTGACAAGAAATAGAAATGGAGGATGCTCATGCAAAAATCTTATAACCGCTCCAAGGCTAATCTTGGAAAGCAATTGGAGCGTCTAATTGATATGACACATCACCAGTATCGGAATAAAGGAGTTGCCGATATTCGTAAAGTGCCAACGCCTGTCCAGATCACTAGTAACAATCGTGGAAAAGTCACTGGCTATACACAAACAGGGGAATGGGTAGATTATGTTGGTGCGCATAACGGCAAAACGATTGTGTTTGACGCAAAAGAAACCAAACTGAAGAGCTTCCCGCTTGAAAATTTGCAACCACATCAATACGAGCTACTGAAGTCTTGGCGTGAGCAGGGTGCGGCTGCTTTTCTTATCGTCCAATTTACCAAGTTACATGAGGAAATCTATCTACTGCCATTTAAGATATTGCAAGAGTACTGGGAGGATGCCGAAAAGGGCGGAAGGAAATCTATTCCGCATAGTGCATTTATTGAACGATGTGACTTGATTAAGAGCGAGGGCGGCGTCACCTTGCATTACCTGAAAAATATCAGGAGGTGTTTGGTGTGAAATCGCAAAGTATGGGAATCACGGTAAACGAACAACCGCAATATTTTAACCTGGCATTTGAAACGGAAGGGAAACCTAACTGGCAACAGAAGGTGGGCCACGAAATCCGTGTGGGGCCATATCGATTCTGTGCAATCCCGTTAAAGGGTTGTATCAATGTTTCGGAGGTCACAACAGGCTTGAAAATAGACGAAATCTCTTTGAATCCATTGTTTATGGCAATGACGGCAACCCAGGAAGATGCATTGGTATTTTTCAGATATGTAATTGGCCCAGGATTAAAAGGTAAAATTGAGAGTTCGAAAAACTTTGACGAACTTCTTGTAAGGATGCAAGAAAAGACTTTTGAGCGATTAGGCGAAATGCCGCGGGTTAGTGATGTTGCTAAGGATCTGCAAGATGAATTGACGCGAAAGGAGATTTGAAGATGCTGGATATTTCAAAGAAAAGAATTGTGACCACGCGCAAGGAACACGAGTGCTTTGCGTGTTTGGGGTCGATCGGTAAAGGTGACAGCGTAATATCCATTACCGCTAAGCAGGATGAACAACACGCGAGCTTTCATTTGCACCTAGAGTGTAATAAATTGGTTGCTAAACAGAAGATTGATCTACAGCATGGCTGCATCATCGAAATGGAGATTAAAGCACAACAAGAACTGGAAACGGACGGATGGATATTTAGGGTTGGTGACGTGTTTTCCAACCCTTACCAAGCTAGTCATTTTAAAATAACAAAAATCGAATTAAAAGCTGGCGATGCCCCGCAAGACGCGCTAATACATGGCTATAGGGTTCATCCGAAAAATCACGACCAGAAAGTTAATGATCCTGACGTTTTTGAGGAAAATGAGCATCACAGAGCATGGCATTTTAACGACATGTGGTCGCCAGATAGCGACAAGTAAGACACATTAGGCGAAGGAGTGAAAATGATGGAGAAAACTAAAAATGAAATACAAATTGGATTATGTGGTAAGGATGGAAATCCTTTTGCAAACACCGAAAATTGGCATAAGAAATGTGATTGTACACCAGAAATAGTTGCTGAAACATATGAAGGCAAAGCTTTATCTTGGTCAAACGGCAGAGAGTGGGGCGAGATTCATCATCCTCAGCTGGGAAAGGTAATGACTTATTGGAAAGAAGGCACACCATGCTATAGCACCTATACATCACCTATTGTTGATGTTGACGGATGTATTGTTACTTATAAGTTTGACCAAGACGAAGGCTGTTGGGAAGAAGGCAGTATTGATTTAGGATACTACAACGGAATTGATACCTGTAAATTTGGATACTGAACATTACGACCATTAGGTTCAGTTAAGACACATTAGGCGAAGGAGTGAGGAAGGTGAAATATGCACTTCAATGGGCAGAGAAATATCGTACACGCAAGGGTTTTAGGTGGGGAGATATAGCGTTGTCCAATGATAAAGACGTTCTTATATCACAGTTATTGCCCTATAACAGGGTTATCGAGCGTGAAAGTCGAGAAGTTGTTGCTCAACACGATACGCAGTACGAACTGAAAAAGGAAGGATGGTCTTAATATGCCTAAATACAAATGCATAAAAAGTTTGGAATTAGATGTTTTTGATGACGACGGTTCATTTGTCGAAAATAAATACTTTGCGGTGGAGGTTGGGAGCGTTTGGGAAAAGGATGAAGAACCGTACAGATTTATTGCCGCAGCTGAGTCTGTTCGTTTGACGGATTCTAACGGCAGATGGATGGAAATATACGAAGATGACCTTACAATTCATTCCGAACACATAGACGCATAACGACCAAAATGCGAATCAAGAAAGGAAGATGATGAGAATGCTGTATTTCAATCCTTTTGAAGAATCTCAAAAAGCTGAAAGAGAACGAAATCTTCAAGCAAGAGCAGCTTCCAAAAGATTACTTTATGGAAAATTTAACGGTCACTGGCAATGGGATTTAGCGGTGAATTGGTTTCAAATGACAAATGACGGATTCTTTAATTTATATGGATTTAATTTTGTGCCAAGAGGTCGGTTATACAGTGATGCAAAGGATTTCGTTCACTCGAGGTAACGACCATTAAGTGAAGGAGTGAAGGGTGTGGCATATAAACATAAAACAGTTACTTATGTGGTTTGTGATTGTTGCGGAAAAAGCACTAGACTAGGAGAAAGCTTAAACTGGGATAATCAAATGAATGGGGCTTTGAGCGAGGGATACACATTTAAAGATTTTGATGGCAGCGGAAGGTTCATGAATTATTGTCGCGATTGCCGTCGGAATTACGAGGAGGCGACCGAATGAATAGAGTAGCAAACTTTAAAATTGAGGATATAGATGGTTGTGAGTTCATTCACAGTAAAAGTGTAGGAAAGGCAATCATCTCGTTCGAACGTGATTTTTTTGGAGTCAGAAAGAATTCGATTTACGTGGTTTATCCTGATTCGTCGCGAACAAAGATGGGAATCGACGAAGCACAGGGGATGATTGATTCTGGCGAATGGGTTGTGTTAAGGGATGCCAAACTGCCAGCGGGCTATAAAGATACGAAAAGTATATTGTACTGAGCCAATTGATTTTCCTGCAAAAGGCGGCGTACATAATTAACGAGGGGGATGAAGTTGAAGGGTTTGTCAAATGACCAAATCAAGCTGATCACATCCAAGGTAATTGAAATACACGAAGAACAACGGATGGTGAATGGGAAAAATGAACAGAGTAGGCGCCTGAGGAATACGAAGCTGTTGCTCCGCAATTATCGTACTTTTAAGAAATATGAAGAAAAGATAAAAGGCGAGTCTGATGCGCAGTGGGTGGAGGTTAGCAAAAAAGAACTCCTGGTGCTAGGTGAAGATTTGGTTTCATCGATTAAGCAAACGACCCAACGCACGTTGGTCATGATTCGGTATTTGGACCAGGCGCTTGATACACTGGAATTCATTTGCGGCCAAGAGGATGCTGCGAGTGGAAACAAGCAGTTTGATATTCTGCAAGCTAGATATGTAGATGGTCAGAAAATTGCTGAAATAGCAGTGGATTTTGGAATGAATGAGCGTAGCGTGTATAAGGTGATTGATGCGGCAGCTGAACGTCTTTCTGTCATACTCTTCGGCGTATACGGCCTTAGAAATGAGTGAGGGCAAAAGCGGGACATGTTCAGGGGAAAGTAAAGGTGCTAGGATGATAGTGTGGCAGTTGTAAAGAGCCATTTGAATATCCTACCCCCTTTTGCGCTCGCGTGAAGTATCCTGCTGATAAGTAGTGTGCTTTGTGCGAGTGTTTTTAATTTGAAACCTTTCATTACAAATGTTCGTAAGTAAGTGAAGGGGGGATTTTTATGTGGGAAAAAGTAAAAAAAGTATATAAACGAATTCAGTTAATCACAATGGCTATATTTTTAATGTTCTTTTTTATTTACACAGGATTAACTCTAATTACTGAAGGAGTAAGTGGTAATCTTGATTCAATAACTTTGATTTCCATTGTAGCTATCGCTATATCGTTTCCAGGCATAGCCAATACGTTTGCAGAGGAACTCAATCCGCAAAAGAAAGTGTATAAATTATCTACTCAATGTCCGAAGTGCAAGCATTTAATTCAAATGGATATGAAAGAGGAATGAAAAAATAATAAAAGAGGAGAGGTAACATGGCGAGCAAACCAGTAGTTACACATTGCGATGCCGGATGTAAAAAGGAATTTACAATCACCAAGATTCGAACGCGTAAAGTTAAAGGTGGAGTTGAAAAGAATTACTTTCGTTGTCCGCACTGCAAGCGTGAGTATATTACTTTTTATGCGAGTGCTGAAACGTTGCAGCTTCAAAAGGAAATGCGTAAGCTACATGTATCAATGCGAGGTAAATCAGGTGCTGGATTGAATGAGCTCATTCAAAGTGAAACTGCGCTCAAAGCATTAATCAAACGAAGCATGGACGATGCGCGAGCAATTGCTGAATGCTAAATGCCGCATATGAAAAATTATTCGGTGGCATTGAAAAGTCATGGGAGTTCTTAGTGAGACACAACGGAGCAACATATACAATTATGCTTTTAATATTGGTTATCGTATTACTAATTAAATGACAATATTTACAATCAAAGTCTACTCAATCGAGTGGGCTTTTTCTTATATCGGATTTCGTATTTCCTTTTCCTTTTCGGATTTCTTTTTTCGTAATCGGAAATCAAAACTAGATACTTCAATTCTAAATTAGGAGTTAAATTTCATATTCTATTTATTTACATGCGACACATTCTTACGACAAATCCATGCCTATGGTTAACGATAAAGGGGTGGCTCACGACCAGCGTGCACCTGTGACGATGCTGGGTGAGTAAAAACGAGAGGGGGCTGTCTTATCAAACGACCACTAAGACCATGCAGTCATCCGGCGTGTGGCAACCTGACGCGTACACGCTACTGCGAGGACCATGAGCACAAGCAAGCAGAGCAACAGGCAGCGAGGCACCGGCACTATGACGAACACAAGAGGGACAAGTCAGGGGCAGCCTTCTACAAGTCACAGGAGTGGGAGCGTGCAAGGGAGCATGCGCTAAGACGTGACCACGGGCTATGTCAACACTGCCTACAAGATAAGCACATCCAGAGCGCCGACATGGTAGACCATATTATCCCGATTAAAATTGCGTACCATTTGCGAATTTATCATTTGAATTTACAATCGTTGTGCAACAGGTGTCATGCTGTCAAAACAGCTGAAGACAGATTGAAATACGATTTCAAATCATAATGTGCATATTGTTCGAACAATTAAAACAAACACGACGAATGTAATAGTGTGAGTAGTCCGCGCAAAAGATACAACTTAAGTAGTGTGTGATGTTCGAAAAATCAAAACAAAAGGGGAGGGGTGGTCGGAAAATTTAGAGCGGAAGCCAATGGCGACCGCTCGCCCCCCTTTCCATGTGAAAAAACCCGTTTTTGGAATATTTTTTGAGGAGGTGAAGAAATGGCGGGAAGAAATAAACAACCGTTAGCAGTGATCCAAGGAAAAGGGAAATCCAAGCACCTGACTAAATCAGAAAAAGAACGACGTGCGGATCATGAGAAAAAAATGCGTGGCTCGACAGATAACGTTGTAGCTCCATCGTATTTGACGGCGGCGCAAAAAAGAGAGTTTGATCAAATATCATCCGAACTAATGCGGCTTGAAATATTCAGCGATCTTGATGTAGATGCACTTGCTAGATACTTAGATTCAAAGTATCAGTATCTTTTGATTGTGAAAGAAATGCGGAAAATAAAGCCTACTGAAACAATTACAAATCCAGACGGGAAGAAAATGACTTTTGCGAATGAAGATTATCCAAAATTGGCGCGGGTAAAAAATACGCTATTTACAGAGTGTCGTGCGGCAGCGGCAGATTTAGGTTTAACGATTTCTTCACGTCTGAAATTAGTTATTCCTACGCCAGAAAAGAAAGAAGAGTCGGAGTTCGAAAAGAAATTCGGTGATGTCTAATGTCGTTGCTGGAAAAATTAATTGAATATAGTGAGTCTGTATTAGACGGCGGCACTGTTGCTTGTGAAAAACACAAGTGGGCGTGTCGTCGTTTTTTGGATGACTTGACGAAACAAGGTACTGAAGCATTCCCTTACGTATTTTCAGAAATGGCAGCTGAACGTTTCCTTGACTGGATGCGACTTTTCAAGCATCGGAAAGGTGTACTTGCAGGTCAATATATAGACCCCCATATAATTCAGCAGTTTATATTTGGCAATATATACGGGTGGCTTCACGTAGATACAGGATTGCGACGATTTAACAAGGCTTATTGGCAAGTTGCCCGAAAAAATGCTAAATCTCAAAGTTTGGGCGCAGTTGGTAGTTATGAGTCATCTGCATTCGGTGAGTCATCTGCGGAAGTCTATTGTGCGGCAACAAAAAAAGATCAGGCGAAAATTGTGTGGGATGAAATTGATCAGATGATTCGAGGTAACGAAAATCTACGTGATAAGTTCAATGTTGCGTATGGGACAATTACCCATTTGAAAAGCGATTCTTTTGTTAAGTCATTGAGCAAGGAAGACGGAAAAAAAGGTGATGGCTATAATCCACAATGCGGCATCATTGATGAATATCATGCGCATGAAACTGATGAAATGTATGAAATTATAGAATCAGGAATGGGTGCTCGTTCGCAACCTCTTATGATGATTATCACGACTGCGGGATTCAATCTGAATAACCCTTGCTATCGTGTTGAATATAAATATGTTTCTCAAATCGTTAATCCTCACGATCCGATTACAAATGATCAATATTTCGTCATGGTAAATGAATTGGATAAAGACGATGACGTGAAAGATGAATCGGTATGGCCAAAAGCGAATCCGATTATTTGTTCTTACGAAAACGGCATGAATTATTTGCGTAGTCGAATCAAAGCGGCGCTAGATGTGCCGGAAAAAATGAGGACGTATCTTACAAAAAACATGAATATTTGGGTGGACGCGAAAGACGGCGGCTACATGAACATGAAAAAATGGCGGTTGTGCATAGCGGATGAAGTGGATTTGAAGTCGTATCCAGTTTGGGCGGGCGTTGACTTATCCACGACAACCGACTTAACAAGTGTAGGCCTTGTCTTCAAAATTGATGAAAAGACATATGCCGTAAAGCAACACTCATTTATGCCAGAAGATCGTTTGCAAGAACGCATGAATACGGATAACGTCCCTTTCTCTCTGTGGAAGGACCAAGGCCATTTGACTACTACCCCAGGAGCAGTTGTGGATTACAGTTACATCGAACAATATTTGTTAGATTTACGTGAAGCAGGCTATGACATCCAAGAAGTTAATTATGACAAATGGAATGCTACGCAGTTTTCGCAAAATATGGAGAAATACAATTTCACAGTCGTGGAAATACCGCAGTACATCAACCATTTAACTGGTCCAACAAAAGGACTCAGAAAAGCGGTGTTTGGCAAAAACCTAATGCACTTTGACGACCCATTATTAAATTGGGCGATGGGTAACGCGGTTCAAAAAGTGAGTGAACAGGAAAATATCATGCTCGACAAATCGAAATCTACTGAACGAATTGATCCGGCGGCGGCAATTATTAATGCATTTGCTAGGGCTATGTTTGGAGAAGTAGAAATTATTGACGTTTCCGAATTTGCCGAAGAGGACTTTCTTGGCATGTTATGGGATTAAGGGAGGTGAGCAAATGGGGGCTTTTGCGCGTTGGTTTTTCGGAATAAAAGAAGAGGTAGCGGAAGAACGTAGCAACCATGTCTTTGAATTAAATAAAGATGATGAAAAGTTACTGGATTTCCTCGGCATCTCCAAGGATAGTGTGAATGTACGTGGAAAGAACGCATTGAAAGTAGCGACTATCTTTTCATGCGTAAAAATACTATCCGAATCTGTATCAAAGTTACCTATCAAGATCTATCAAGAGGATGACAACGGGATTCGGAAATCGAGCAGGCATTATTTTAGTAGCTTGTTAAAGTTGCGACCAAACCTGTACATGTCAACGACATCTTTTTTTAGCGCATTGGAGGCACAGCGGAATTTGCGTGGAAATAGTTATGCTAGCATTGAGTACGACAAAAAAGGCAAAGTAAAAGCGCTTTGGCCAATCGATTCCGAAAAAGTAACTGTCTACATTGATGATGTAGGATTGTTAAATAGCAGCACAAAAATGTGGTATATCGTGAATGTTGGTGGTAAGCAGGTTAAACTTCATCCTCATGAAGTATTGCACTTCAAAAACACGGTAACGCTCGATGGGCTAGTTGGCATTCCTACGATTGACGAATTAAAAGGCTTATTAGAGAATGCAAAATCTGCTGAAAAGTTCATCAATAATTTTTATAAGCAAGGATTGCAGGTTAAAGGTATTGTGCAGTATGTCGGAGATCTCAATGAAGATGCAAAAAAGAATTTTCGTGAAAAATTCGAATCGATGTCCAGCGGATTAAAGAATAGTCATCGAATAGCGCTTATGCCCGTCGGTTATCAATTTGTACCGATGTCACTTAATATGCATGATGCTCAATTTCTTGAAAATAACGAGGTGACAATTAAGCAGCTTGCGACCGCGTTTGGCATTAAGGCACACCAACTGAATGACTTGGATCGTTCCACTCATACGAATATCGAGCAGCAGGAGCAGGAATTCTACAATTCTACGCTTTTATCTATCCTTACTATGTATGAGCAAGAAATGACCTATAAATTGTTCTTGGATAGTGAAATTGATGCTGGCTTTTATCTGAAGTTTAATGTTGATGCTATTTTACGTGGAGATTTGAAAACTCGTTACGAAGCATATCGAATTGGCGTGCAGGGTGGTTTTTTGAAAGCGAATGAAGCCCGTGGGAAAGAAGATTTACCACCAGAAGAGGGCGGCGATGAATTGCTAGTTAACGGCAACATGATTCCAATTAGTCGTGCTGGTGAAGCATATATGAAAAACAATGCACGGATAACGATAGATGGAGGTGAAGATGATGACTAAAGGTAAAAAGCATAGCTTATACTGCATGGTTTGCGATTGGAAACTTGAAAATACGCACAAATTCACAGATGGTTTGAATTGTCAAAAGTGCAACTCTCCAGTCATTAGGGTAGATCCACCGGAAGGAGGTGAGAACACTTGAGTAAGTCGAGAGAGGAAAAAGACAAGAAAGAAATTCGCGCTATCCCCATTAAACTTGAAATACGGTCATCTGGCGAAGATGGGAAAGAGCGCACTATTTCTGGAGCAATCAAGTACAACACTGATTCTGCTGAAATGCGCGATTATTGGGGCGACAAAATCGTTGAACAAATTTCTGACGGTGCATTTACTGACAGTTTGAAAGTACGAAATGTGGTAGGTTTGTGGTCTCACGATACGTCTAAAATACTGGGCAACACGAAAAGTGGCACGTTGCGAGTGTATAACGAAAGCGATGAGCTGCGCTTTGATTTGGATATCCCTGCTACTTCAGATGGGAATGATGCATGGACCCTCATTCAACGAGGAGATGTGGACGGGCTATCGTTCGGCATGAGTAATATTAAGGACAAGTGGTCGTCAGAGAATCGTGCAGATGGCAAGGTGTATAAACGGACAATTCTTAGTGCTGACTTATTTGAAATTAGTCCTGTTGCTTTTCCTGCTTATCCATCCAACGAGGTTTCAGCCCGATCACTCGAAGATTTTAAGGACAGTGAAAAAAGGGCAGCACAAAAAGTTGAAGATGAAATTATCAAAAGAAAATTAGAACTTGAATTAGAACTCATATAATCGGGTTCTTTTTTTGTTGCCAAAAACTAAAAACAGAATGGAGATCGATTGAAAATGACGAAAGAATTACGCGAATTGTTAGCGCAATTGGAAGCTAGAAAAATGGAAGTCCGTTCACTTATGGGTGAAGACAAGGTGAAAGATGCAGAAGCGAAGATGGAAGAAGTCCGTTCCTTACAAGCGAAAATCGAGGTGCAACGTTCCCTTGATGAAGCGGAGGCGGCGGAGAATCAAGGGGGAGACCCTATTATCCCGAATGCTGGGGAAGAGCCGGAATATCGTGATGTATTCATGAAAGCTCTTCGAAATAAGGACTTGAATGCAGAGGAACGAGAATTAATTCAAACGAAAGAAAATGAAGTTCGCGCCATGTCTGGTGCTACGGATGAAGATGGCGGACTAGTCATTCCAAAAGATGTTCAAACAAAAATTAATGAATTAGCACGCTCATTTGACGCTCTTGAGCAGTTTGTGACTGTTGAGCCTGTGTCTACACGTTCTGGTTCACGTCTGATGGAGAAAAATTCAGATATGGTTCCCTTTGCGGAAGTGGATGAAATGGGAGAGATTCCAGATACGGATAATCCTAAATTCTCAAAAGTGGAATATGCTATCAAAGATCGTTCTGGTATTCTTCCACTGTCTAGAACATTTCTACAAGACTCCGATCAAAATATTCTAGCTTATGTTATTAGATGGCTTGGGAAAAAATCAAAAGTTACACGCAATGTCGGAATTCTAGCGGCTATTAATACGTTTACTAAAAAGGCGGTTGCGGATTTGGATGATATTAAAGATGTCATCAACGTAGACCTTGACCCTGCTATTTCCGCAAATGCTATCGTCTTGACTAATCAGGATGGATTTAACTATTTGGATAAATTAAAGGACGAAGACGGTAAGTATATTCTTCAGCCGGATCCAACGCAAAAGAATCGTAAACTACTGTTTGGTGTTCATCCTATCGCGGTTGTTGCGAACCGTTTTCTAAAAACTACTGAAAATAAGGCTCCTCTTGTGATTGGTGATTTGAAAGAAGCAATCGTTCTTTTCAAAAGAGAGGAGATGGAGCTCGCATCTACGGAGGTTGGTGGTAAAGCATTTACGCGGAATACGCTCGATGTGCGCGCCATTCAACGTGATGACGTAGTCGTTTGGGATAAGGAAGCAGCGATTTATGGGGAATTAGATGTAACACCTGTACCAGTACCGTAACAAGGCGGTCCTATGACCGTCTTTTTTTTATGAATGAGGTGAAAGTATGATTCTCACTTTGGAAGAAACAAAAGAATGGCTTCGCGTGGATATTGAAGATGACGACAGTATGATTCGGATGTTAACCGAAGCAGCTGAGGCGTATTTGAAAAATGCGACGGGTAAAGATTTTGATGAAACAAATAAGCAAGCAAAGTTGTTTTGCCTAGTACTTGTCATGGACTGGTATGAAAATCGTGAAATGAACAATTTCCGTGTGGGTGAAAAAGTACGCTACACGGTTGAAAGTATGATAGCACAACTTACGTATTGTTGAGAGGAGAGATTGTAGATGAAATACAAAGTTTTGAAACGTTTCAAGTGTCGGGAACAGAAAATGAAATTATTTTCGGCTGGTGATGGTTATACAACGGCGGATGAAAGCCGTGCTGAAAACCTTATTAAGTTAAGGTTTATCGAAAAAGTGGAAGTACCAGAAAAGCCGAAAAAAGTACCGGAAAAGCAAGAAGTTGAAAAGGTAGAAAAGAAAAAAGATGATGCAAAGTGAACATTGGTAAATTAAGAAATCGCATTAGTATCATTCGTCCTCCCACTCCGGAAGATGTGGATGAGGCGGGGCAACCACTCGATGATTGGCAACCAGTAGCGACTGTATGGGCGGCGATTGAGCCGCTGTACGGGCGTGAACTCTTTGCGGCCATGCAAGTCAACGCAGAAGTTACTACACGAATACGGATTCGGTATCGTGAAGGGATTGACAGGACGATGGCTGCAAGAATTAAAGGTTCTGAATTTGAATTTTTATATGTCATTGAACCAGAATTTGCCGAAAAAGAACTGCAAATTATGTGCAGGGGGCGTCAATAATGGCGCGCAGGATGAGACCGAACAGCCGGATGCGGTTACGTATTGAGGGTGTAGACGATGTAGTCAGAGCGTTACAAAACGCAGACGAAGCATTAAAGGAGCAATTGAGAATCCTTGTTGCTGAAGCTGCTGAAATTGTCTTTCGTGAAGCCGATGCCCGTGTGCCTATTAAATCTGGTGCGGCACGCGAATCGTTGAAAATAGAAGTTGGGACTAACAAAAAAGGCTTCTTTTATGCAAATGTGGTCGTTGGTGATAAGGCGAATCGTTTCTACATTACTTTTTATGAACTAGGGAGTAGTCACCAACCACCACGCCCGTTTTTACGCCCGTCGTTGGATAAAAGTAAGTCAAAGATACGTAAGCACTTGGTTAACGGTTTACGCGCAGCGCTACTAGCACAAGGGACGTGATTGCATGATTGCTGTTGATTTGCGAAATCACTTACTCGCTCAACCACGATTAAAAGAGTTACTGGATACCCGTGTACATCCTGGGTGGATACCTGAAAACGCAACTATGCCGTCTGTGGCGTACCTTGAAATTTCTGGTGCACGTCACCATAACATTGACGTCGCTTTTCCTCGCTATCAATTTTCTGTGTTTTCCACTCGGTATACAGAGGCTAAGGAAATTGAAAAAGAAATTCGATACGCTTTTCAGCGCTTCAAAGGGAATATGGGCAGTACGCGAATTATCCAAGGTGTATATGAAAACTCGGTTGATCAGTATGAAGATCGTACAAAACTTTATCATATTGCAATTGATTTTAAATTTATTTATCGGGAGGAATGAAATATGTTAAGTATTTATGGCGTATTGAAGGAAAATGCTGATAATGAACTTTGTATAGACGACATTCCAGTCAAGGAATTTATTGCTAAATACAAAAATAAAGAAGTATCTATTAGCATAACAGACACTAGCGAAATTGATATTGAGGAGGAATAATACATGACAAGAACAATGACAACAACGCAGAATGCTGACACTATTATTTTCGGTTCAGCAAAATTTGAGGTCGGGGAAACGGAAGAAACATTAGTCGATTTAGGCGCCATGAACGGTGTCACTTTTGAAGAGTCATGGGAGAAAGTGACGGTCAGAGCGGATAACGTCGGTGTGATTAAAGAGTTTTTGAAAAATCATACGGCGAAGCTAGCAGGTGATTTAGTAGAAATCAATCTCGAAACGCTTGCTATGTTGCGTGGTGGTATCGACAAATTGACGGAAATCCCCGCTGTGGAAGGCGAAGGTGAAGCGGCGAAGAAAGCGGCTATCCAATTGCTATCGGGTGGGTTTAGCGAATTCAAACCCCGTGTAGTCCGTGTCACAAACTACAATGAAAAAGATGAAGAGTTCCGTATTACAGTTTTCAAAGCGACTACCGAAACAGGAATTACTATTAATTTCCCATCTGAAGATGATGACGATCCGGCGGCTACGCCAATCGAAATGGTTGGTTTTGTGGATACAAGCAAGGTTCTCGGCGAACAGTTATTTGAAATTTACAGCGAGCAGGGCGCAGTTCCGACGCCGTGATTTACTAACAGAATACTTGAAAATAAAATATGAAAAGCACTCTATAAAAGGGTGCTTTTTTCTAATTGGAGGATAAATAAATGGATGCAAATATTTTAGATTTAGATAAACTGGTGCCAGATAAACGTACCGTAATTTTAGCAGGTGTTGAAATTGATGTGTCGAAAATTCCGTCACGCGTCACATTGGAAATTGCGAAAAAGTCAAGCATCTTAACAAGTGGTTCGGATGAAAGCTTTCCAATCGTTCTGGATCTGGTGACGAAAATTTGTAAACCATCCAAGTCCGATATTACAGAAGACTGGATTATTGATAACACCAGCATTGACCAACTTCTAGCACTCATTGAATTTGTGTTGAAACCAATGCGTGACCGCGCGAAAAAGGCGGAAGAAGTAAAAAACGAGTAAAGCCCGGGAAGCCGATTGAAATCGAACTCGGGAAAATCTTTGCACGAATGGGCAGCATGTATGCTTGGGCAACACCTACTCACATGCTCGACTATATGACGCTTATAGAAATCTACATGTATCACGACCACGGTATTGAATTCGAAAAAGATAAAGCAAACATTTTGGTCAGTCGCATTGCGGTTGGCCTTTTTGGTGCGGAAGAACCGAAGAAAAAGAATGTTTCAACCACGCCGGATTTAGCCGCTTTTCATAAACGCTATGGGGACAGAATCAAGACTCCTAATAGCGAGAAAGGAGATGTGTAAATGTCGCTATTAGGTCAGTTGACCGTGGGAATCATCGGAAATATGGGCGGACTATCAGACACATTTAATCAAGCGCAATCAGAAGTGCAACGGTTTGGCCGTAGTATTGAAAATGTTGGTCGGGACTTATCAAATGCGGGCGGCGCACTTACGAAAAGTATCACGGTGCCACTCGCGGCAATTGGTGGTGGATCTCTTAAAGCGGCTATCGACTTTGAATCAGCATTTGCAGGCGTTAGAAAAACAGTTGATGCAACGGAAGAAGTGTTTGCTGAATTAGAAACAGGCATTAGGGATATGGCAAAAGCAGGTCCGACAAGCGCTACTGAATTAGCCGGAATCGCTGAAGCGGCAGGACAATTAGGGATTGAAACGAAAAACATCTTATCCTTTACCAGCACTATGAGTGATTTAGGAGTCGCTACGAATATGAGCGCGGATGAAGCAGCTACGGCTCTTGCCCGTTTTGCAAATATCATGAACATGTCACAAAATGATTTCAGCAAACTAGGCGCTACTATTGTTGATTTAGGGAATAACTTTGCAACTACTGAGTCAGAAATTGTAGATATGGGCTTGCGGCTGGCGGGTGCCGGGGCACAAATCGGTATGTCTGAGGCGGATATTATAGCCCTTTCAACAGCCCTCACTTCCGTAGGTATTCGCGCTGAGATGGGCGGAACGGCAATGTCGCGTGTTATGTCCAGCATGCAGGTCGCCACTTCATCGGGATTTACAAAAGTACAGGAAGTGTTAGCGGGTACCGGAATGTCTTTGCGTGATTTGCAAATGATGGCTTCCCACAGTGGTAAAGCATTTGGCAATATGGCGGAAGACATGGGCATGACCAAAGTTGAATTGAAGGCAATTCTTGATGCTGGAGTGGATTTACAGGGCTTTGCAGATGTTGCAGGCATGACTGGCGAACAGTTCAAAAAATCGTTTGAAGAAGATGCTATGGGAGCTATCGCATCATTTATTGATGGGTTAGCAAATGCGGAAGAGAACGGAACATCGGCAATTAACATGTTGCAAGAAATGGGTATAGACGGTGTTTTATTGAGGGATACCCTCCTTCGGGTTGGTGGTGCTAACGAACTGCTTGCAGAATCCATGCAAATAGCAAATTCAGCGTGGGAAGATGGCACCGCACTGCAAAATGAAGCAGCTGAACGCTACAAGACAACAGAGGCACAATTGGCAACATTCAAGAATGCTATTAAAGAGGTCGGTATGACACTCGGCGGCGCCCTTATCCCATCATTGCTCCACATGCTAGATGTCGTGAAACCAGTTATTGAAATGGTTGGGGAATTTGCCACTAAATTTACTGAATTAGATACAGGGCTACAAGGTACGATTATTGCAGTAGCAGGATTTGCTGCTGTACTCGGACCCGTCTTGACTGCAATTGGATTTATGGTTACAAACATCGGCGTCCTCATTAGCGCATTTGGTGGACTGGCAGGCGGTGCGGCAGGTGCTGGTGGTCTAATCGGAGCGTTAACAGGTCCAATTGGACTTGCTGTGTTGGCTGTTGCTGGGCTTGGTTTGATATTCCAACAGCTATGGACAAAAAGTGAGACTTTCCGGACTACTGTCACTACTGCATTCGAGGTATTGAAAAACGCCGTCACTATTGCAATCGGTCATATCTCCTCATTTGTCCAAGAAAAACTAGCAGCCATTAAAACTTTCTGGGATGAAAACGGTGCTCAGTTTTTGGCCGCTGTCGAAAATGTGTTTAACGGCATTATGGCGGTTATTGAATTTGTGATGCCAGGTGTATTATTCATCATCGATATGGTGTGGACAGCCATCAAACAAGTAATTGGCGGAGCGCTTGACATCATCATGGGATTGGTCAAAGTATTCACTGGATTATTCACTGGTGATTTCGGAAAAATGTGGGAAGGTATCAAGCAGATATTTTTCGGCGCAATTGATTTCATCATAGGCTGGATGACTCTAACGTTTGTCGGTGGCTTACGTGCGCTATTTGCCAATCTGTTGAAAAATAGCTTGGGAATCATTAAAAGTCTCGCAACAGGCATTGTTAACTTTTTCAAAAGTTTTGCAACAACAGGACGAAATTTAGCAAACGGCATGGTCAACTCTGTGCTTGGTTTCTTCCGAAATATGTATAATACAACCGTAAATATTTTCGGAACATTAAGAGCGTTTGGGGCATCGATTTGGAATGCGTTGAGGGAAATTGTTGTAACAGTCGCAAAAGGAATTTATAGCGGTGTCAAAACGAATTTCACAAACATGTTATCGTCCATTAAAAATATTTTCGGTACAGTGAAAAATGTAATCTCAACAATTTGGAATGGTGTCATGAAATTTTTTAAAGGCATCAACTTAAAACAAATCGGTAAAGATATCATACTCGGGTTAATCAACGGGATTGGTAGTATGGCATCTGCTTTGTGGGATAAAGCAAAAGAGCTTGGTAACAGCATTAAGGAGTCATTCGCGAAGGTCATGGGCATTGCATCCCCGGCTACTGAAATGATACCTCTAGGCGCGGATACTGGTAGAGGTGTTGCTGTCGGTGTCGCGTCCACATTTGATGAAAATAAAAAAGTTGTGGAAGAACTCGGTAAAGTTATTGCAGATGCATCTAAAAAAAATGCCGATGAAATTGTCAAGATAGATGATGAAAATGAAAAGAAACGAGTGGCCATCAAGGATGATTACTCCAAAAAACGCGCTGAACTTGCAAGAAAGACAGCGCAATCGTCCCAAAATGCACTGAAAACCAGTAAAAATAAAAAAGGTCAAATCGTAACGACTGGCGAAAAAAGAGTCTATCAGATTCAGCAGGATGCGTCTGCTAAATTAATAAAGCTGAATGAAGATGAGCAAAAGAAACTTATTGCGGCTAATGATAAAGCTTGGGCGGATATGCAAAAGAAAGAGGCCCAAGCTGCCAAAGAGCGACTCGCTGCTATTAAACAATTTGTCGAGGACAAGAAATCCACAGAAGAGCTATCCATGGTTGCAGAAGTCGAAGTATGGAAGAAGGCTACGCAAGAGTTTAAAGTCGGTACAAAAGAGCGTGTGGATGCTCAAAAGGCTTATCAGAAATCACTCAAAGTAGTCAATGATGAAGTTGTGAAAATACAGACGGACCATACGAAGAAAATCAATGATATTAATGAACGTGCTAAAAAAAGTGCGGAAGATTTACAGAAAGAATACATGAAGGCGGAAGACGATAGGGCCAAGTCGCTGTTTTCCTTTGTAAGTTTATATGATCAGTTCGATATTAAAGTCGAACGAACGGGCGACCAGATTTTTAATAACTTGCAAGGCCAGCTAGACGGTTTAAAACGATGGCAGTCAGAGATGGAAAAACTATCATCTCATCCACTTGATGTTGGAATGCTTGCGGAAATCAGGGAGATGGGACCGAAGGCGTTACCGGATCTAATCGCGCTGAACGAATTAACGAGCGATCAGTTATCGAAGTACTCTGATATGTATAAAGAAAAAGCTGCATTAGCACGTACTTTGGCCGTAAATGAAATGTCTGGGATGCGTGATGATATGGCTAAAAATATTGAAGGTGTCTATAGTGCAGCGAACGCAGAATTGGATGCGGAAAAGGATAGCTTTATCGAACAGATACGTGCACTCACCACGACGGCGGATGAAGAGTTCGCGGGGCTTGAAGGCATTGGGAAGAATGCAATGTCAAGTTTGCTGGACGGGTTGTCGTCAATGGAATCTGCTTTGAAGGAAAAAGCGATGTCTATTGCTACGTCTGTCAAAGATGCGATGGAGTCGGCTTTGAATATAGACTTGTCTAGTAGCGGGTTATTGCAAAATGTGGATGCAGAATTGAAAAAAACAGCGCAGGTGATGGGGGATATGGCGAATTTAGCTTTGCCTTCCTCGGATTCGATGGTATTGGCGTCTGGTCCAATTCCTTCAGCTGCAAACGAAAAAGGGGTCATCCAAAATAATACGTATAACTATGAGCGAATGCTAGAAGGTGCTGTATTCCATGTGCGCGAAGAGATGGATATCAAGAAAGTTGCGCGGGAATTCTATAATTTAGAACAACAGACCAATAGAGGGAGGGGCGGAAGATGACTGATGGAGTACGTTTTAATAGCATACATTGCAGTACATTAAATTTAGTGATGCTATCGTCAAGACGCCCCTTGATGCCGGACAACAAGGATGAATATATCCCTATCCCACATAAGGATGGGGATTTCTTGATTGCTGACAAATCCGCAAAAGACATCAATGTAGAGGTCGATTTTTTTCTTGACACTCCACCAGGGATGTCTTTTTTTGATGCATGCAGACAAGTCGGCGTGTGGCTAACCACAGACGAGCGTAAGCGATTAATCTTTGATGATGATCCAAGTTATTTTTACAATGGAAAAGTTACGGGGAATATTAATACGGAGCAAATTGCGCAGTACGGCACGTTTACTGTTGTGTTTCGTTGCAAGCCATATGCAAAAGGGGTGTGAATAATGTCGAATTTGAGCAAGTATTTGGAGATGAAAATATTAAGTAGTGAATTTGCTGGTTCTTTTTTAGCCTTATACAGGTCCAATCCAGGTGAGGATGATAGCGGTGTAGAGGTTGGTAGTGCTGGTTACCAACGTCAAAGTATTGGTTTTTCATATCCCAGTGCAGTCGGTGGTAAAGCTACTATTAGTAATGCGGCACCAATCGAATTTCCGGCAATTGCCGGAGGATATGAATCTGTAACGCATGCGGGCGTACGAGATGCTCAGTACGGGGGTAATTTACTTGCTTACAAAGCGCTAACCACGCCTATAGAGTCGTCTGGCGGCGGGATTAAGATTGAAACAGGCGCTTTAAAAGTATCGTTGGATTGAGGTGATAGCGGTGGAGGATAGACCTTATCTCCCTGTCATAGACAGAGACACTAAACAAGAAGTTACAAAGCTGTATGATATTATCGACCCTATCGTACGCGAGGAAATTAACGCAGGTTACACCTTATCTTTTCGAACTCCATCGAGTCAAGTTGCGAGTTATTTGAGTCATCTACTATTGATAGATGTAGATGGGCAATATTTCAAAATAGCGAGGGCGCAAAATATAAGAGACTCGAAAATTGACTTTAAAGTAGAATACGAGCATGTATCATATCATTTAATTGATTATCCCGATGAAGTCGAAGAATATGAGGACACACCCGAAAATATTGTGCGGCAAATCTTGACTGGAACACCCTTTGAACTTGGACACGTCGCCAATTCGGATATTATTGGTGTCATTTACTTTCGGCCATCCTCTAAGGATGCCAGAGGGAAATTGATAGAACTCGCTCGATTTTTAAACTATGAAATGCTGTGGGATAACTACGAAGTCAACATTGTAGAAGGGCGGGGGAAAATAGGGTCTGGGATTAACCCGTTAGTATTTAAATTAGGTGAAAATTTAATAGGCGTCGAAACTGATTTTGATTATAGAGATATAGCGCCGCGGTATGCTTATGAAGTTGATGTATTAGATATGGGGCATTTGTCCGAATATGAAGATTTATCCTCGCTTGAATTGGGCGATAGTGTGCGCATTATTGATGATTTATTGCACGTCGATACAGTCTTACGAGTATTATCCTATGAAAGAAATCCGTTTCAAAAAATCACACCGCGGATACAAGTAGGCAACACATTCCTAGATTTTTTTAGACCTGGTGATGATTTAAATGACGAAGATGAGGAAGATAAAGGCTTCAAATTAATAGACCAGATTCATATGACGGGCATCTCTTATATGGAGATTAGTTTAAGTTCTGACGAGGATGAAGATGGTACCGGACTAAAAAAAGGAAATGTGTGGACGGAGTGGGCTACCGTGCCGTTCAATGGATCTGTCACCATTAACTTCAGTCAAAAATACAGGGCTATTCCAACTGTCAATGCTCAAGTATATGGTAGTAGTTCACGGCCTGCTGTCTCGTTTATAACTGCACAGGAAAATGGTTTAACGCTTTACACTGGCGTCTACATCTCTGGTGGTGGAACTGGACAAGTCACTATGCATGCGATTGGGAGGACTTAACGATGTACAATAGGTTTCATCCAGATTTATTTACCACGCTATTTAACTATGAGGCAATCGGAGTTGTAACGAGTTTGGCCGAAGATGCTCTTCAAGTGACAGGGCATTTCAGGACTATCGGAGATTATGTTGGACTAAGATTTAGTAGTGAAGATTTCTGGATGCATGATTATGTCAAGTACCCGACCAACAGAGATTACTCTGGAACTAAATTCTCTTTCACTCCTTCTTATTTTCAAACAGCAGACTTTGCAGATGTAGATCAACAACCTGCTGCCATCATTCGTTATGGCGAGGGGGATGCCTTGAGTTATCTTACCTTAGGTTTTTTAAGGCGAAAGATGCACCACACAGACCATTTCAATTTTGATGGAAAGATTGAGTTAACTCATCGGTGGATCTCGCCAGTTGCTCCTCGAGTGACATGGACAAAAACTGTCTGTCATCTTGATGATGAAGGGGAATCCATCTGTGAGACATTCAATGGAAATGGTGAACTTGGATCTGACTATGACATGGACTTCGTAAGAGGAGAATTCTATACAGCTGCCGGAAGCATTCCATTCGATGCCTGGACTTCGGTGTCTTATGATTATAGTGTTGGGGAAGAATACACCATCGATTTCAATAACATCTCGGAAGGGACACACCCTAATGCCATGGTTAAATTGTCTTCCAGTGATATCCATAGTGTTACCTTTCCGGTTATCCCAACTTACTTCGTTTCTGGCGAACTGGAATGTACGGGTCGCAGTGACGCCTTTAAATTGAATTTTAATGGTATGAAAACTACCGGAGGTAATTTGGGGCCAAAGCCTCCTCGGATGCCAACCAATCCCTATCGATTGGCAGAGGGGTTTGACGATGAATATAACAAAAATCCAAAGAGATTAATCGAGGCCATGAGATTGTTGGGTTACGAAGGCATCATTAATTTATACATCGGGGCATCTCATTTTTATGATAAATGGGGATCAGAGGGCTTTCTTAATGAAGGGCACACGACAATGTATCTTGACCCGACCGTCGGTATCAATACCGCTTTTAGTACCTGGTTACACAGTTACCTGAAGCACATGAGATTGAACGGGTTCAATGAATTTGTAACTTCAGTCGCAATGGAAAATCTGCAAATGCCGGAAGAATGGAAACAAAGGATGTCGGATGGCTATCCAGGGCAAACAGGTTGGCAACCACCTACATCTTTTTATAGTATCAATAACGACGCTGTAAAGACGTACATTGACCGTATTACAAGGGATTGTCTCGATATTGTGGTTGCTGAAGGCTTTCAGCCCATCTTGCAGCTTGGGGAGTCATGGTATTGGTGGCAAGAGTTCGCGCCGGGCGACGTCAATACAGAATTTCCGGGACGCCCTCCGTGCTTTTATGATGATGGGACGATTAATAGATTTAGAAATGAAATGGGCTATGATTTACCTTACTATCCCACGTCTGACATTGAAATGACGCCACAAAATATAGAAGTAGCTTATAAGTTGCAGCAGTATCTTGGCGAGTACACAGAGTTCATGAAGGGGATAGCTAATAGTTATGCAAACAGCCAGTTCACGATACTATTTTTCCCTCCATCCGTATTAGATGTTGACCGTGTACCAGAATTTTTGCGAATCGTAAATGCGCCATTTGAATATTGGAGCAGCCCAAACTTGGACTTTATCCAAATTGAAGATTATGACTGGGTGACGCGAGAAGTGCCAGCACATGAAGATGTTTTTGCACAGGCTTGGTTAGATATGGATTATGATTTTTCGCAACAACATTATTTTTCTGGATTCGTGCTACTAGCGGAAATGGCGTGGAAGGAATGGCCGCTAATTGAGCGGGCAGCACAACAGGCTTTAGGTAGGGGCTATCGCGAAGTGTTTATTTGGGCAGGCACTCAGATTAGGAGAGATAGCTGGGTACCACAATTAAACACTTATGTGTCTGATTGTGCGCTATATAAGACTGTTAATATGCCGGATGAAGAGGAAATAGATTGAGCGTCCAATTGTGGGCGTTCTTTTTGTTTACCTAAAAATAAGGAGTGATTGAATTTGGAAGAAGTTAAGCGGTATGTAATTTTAGGTGTTACGAGTTTTGTAGCATATTTTTTAGGTGGATGGTCTATTTTATTAACCGCGCTAATCGTTTTAAATGTGCTTGATTACGCGACAGGATTAACTGCAAATTGGCAACAACGGTCATCGTTACGCGCTTTTCAAGGCGGCATAAAAAAAGGCATCATGTGGATGTGGGTAGGCGTATCCAACCTCATTTATTTGATTTTACTTGAACTGGGATACGATGCAGGAGAGGTTTTACCTAATTTTGTAGCGTTATATTTTATAGTTATGGAATTAATATCGCTTGAAGAAAACTCAAAGAAACTCGGACTAGAAATGCCGACACCTTTGAGTTTTTTTATTGGGAAATTGAAAGAAATCATGAATAGTAAAAAGGATGTGAAGTAATGGTTACTGTCAAGGATTTACGGTCCATCACACCACGAACAAACGGTACACGGGCATTATCAGCGATTGAAAACATTGCCCGTCACCACTCAGCTACCGACGAGGGAGATTGGTCCGCATTCTGGAATTACTGGAATAAGACAAAAAAGTGGGGGACTGGTGGCTATCACGAAATTATCTTACGAGATGGCACTGTGGAATTGTGCTATGACCCCGAAGAAATCACGAATGGTGTAGGTGGACAAAACTCATACATTTATAATATCTGCCTGGTGGGCAATGGCTCATTTACAGCAGAGCAGGAACGCGTATTTGATGAACGGACACGCTATTGGATGGACAAGCTAGGATTGCCCGCAAGCGCTGTAAAAGGTCACAATGAATTTACAGGTCAATCTACTAATTGTCCAGCTGTAAATATGGCTGCTGTACGTGCTAGATTGAGTACGCCGTCTACAACTTCAACTGTGGAGGACAAACGGAAATTTTCAAGTCCAACATTGCAAAAAGAAACAGAAGCATCATTAGCCAGTAAGGCACACCGGCAAATTGTTGTGGATGCAGCCATCAAGGCAGGCGCTAATACGTTATGGACAGACAAGCTATCTAGTGGCGCGCTGACAGACGCAGACATGTTGGGGTTAGCGGTTAAGTGCGTTGTTGCGGTAAATAAGTAAAGCAAAAAGACCAGGTACTCATTCGTGAGCCTGGTCTTTTTTGCGTTTATTCGTCATACGGTCTGTATTTTGCATTTAGCTCTTGTGACGCTGCTTTACGGCTTTCAATATCTTCCCTCAAAAATAACTTATCCCGGCTTAACTCTTTGACGGGAACCAATTTCCCACGTTTCACAAGCGACCCTAATGCTTGCCTTGATATTTGTAATTCATTCAATACCTCTGATGATGTTAATATTTCAGTTTGAACCAAAGCGATAAATTCATCTTTGGTTTCAACTTTGTATCCCACGGTATTTCACATCCTTTTCTTTTTGACATATAACACAATGTTCACTATCACTAAAATTAAGCATAGTGAGTAAATGACGATTATTGAGTAATCAAAGAACTGTGGTTCTTTCCAATTGACGACATCAATCAAAATATACAAAGCAAATGCAAAAGCCGCAACGTAAGTTATATTTTTCATAATGAGATGGATATGATAAGATTTAAGAAGAGAGGGGAATTTCTTCCCCTTCTTGTCATTTGCGACGTTTCTTCTTTGCGGGAGTGCGTCGCTTTTTCTTATTTACTCGCATATCGTGTATGTTTTTAGCTGACCCGGTGAGTAAGCTAATTACTGTCGATATTGCGATTAGATAAGTTAAAATCTTATCCGTATCCACTTTGTTCCCCTCCTTTCTATCTTAATTATACTATATCTATTAACTTAAGTCAATAGATATACGTATTATATTTGGCTTTATTTGAAATAAATTACTGAAATAAAATGCGGCCCACTCATTAATTTGAGGGAGTCGCATTTTTTGTTTTCAAAAGATTAGCTTCTTCGTTCAACTTCTTCGCTGCTACATCCTCTTCGTGCTTTTCCACGTAACCGGCTATCAACATACATAGTACCTCTTCTTCAACTTCCTTATTCGCATTCAAAGCTAGATTGAATCTCACCTGCATTTTAGTTGGAACTCGTACTTTTATCACTCTTTCCATCCAAATTCCCCCTTTTACACACCTCTATTATTTAACATATATTTGGTAGTCGCAATAGGAACATTCATTCGGTATAATGATGAAAAGAGGAGGGAACGAGTGTGCGTAATATGTTAATCAAGTCATTGGAATATGGTGAGTCTCTGGATATGATGTATATTGCTAAGGACGGTGGAGTAAGCAAACGGAGGGTGAAGGTATTGCATGTTGGTGAGGGGTCGTTTAGGGCGTACTGTCATCTAAGAAGTACTAGACGTACCTTTACCATTGACAACGTTTTGGCGCTCGTTCCCGTCATCCACAGAGAGAGGGATGTCATATAATGAAGGTAAATTAAAACGACCAGTCCAGTTAATCGGAAAGGTCGTTGTTTTTAATTCAGTAGATTAGAGTACATGCCTACTGCATTCTCTAAATGTTTGTTTCCTTCTAATAAGTGCGTGCTTACATCTACTCTAAATGTTTCCTCGGCAGTATCAACATCCATAATCAAGTACGCGGCTTCAATCCGTTTATTAATCGAATTCTTTAATTCCGATTTGATATAATTCAGCGCATCTATATCAAGTTCTGAAAAGTGGGCAGGTGTTTCTTCTTCGTCAATACTTTTAACGACTCCATTATACAAATTAACCAGTAGCGACAAATCAGAATGAAACGCATCAAGACTACCACCGGCTTCTAGCCTGTCGAAAGGTTCAAGCATATAGAATTCCCAATTCGTATCTATATTCGCTGTGATATGTCTTACGAAAGGATCAAATGTATCGCTGATGTAGGAATCTAAATCTATTTTCTCTTCAACTAGTTCTTCTTTTATTTCTTTTGATTCTTCTACTTTTTCAACTGGTGCTGAAGCTTCTACTTTTTCTTCTGGTTCTTCTTTCGACCCGCACGCAGTTAGTAACAAGATTGTTGATAGTGACAAAAAACCTATAAGTTTTTTCAAATTTTATTCCCCCTATTTTTTGGATAGTTCCATAGTACGATATATTTTGCGATTTGGCTATAGTTGGATAAAAAGAAAAAACAGACAACTATTAATTTAACGGGTTCGGATGATGGGGAGAAAACATTAAATAGCGTTCAAATTGGTGTCTCCTTTTTTGTTGTTACATCAATACTTTAACGGGTTTAACAAATGAATTAGCACATCAATTCACAAGCGAATTGAAACTATCACATAAATTTTTGTGATGTCGTTAAAACTAGTGCTAAAAGGGTTGCGAATTGATATGCTAAAGGTAATTCGTAACACTTGTTTCTTGTAGGATATTGGAGTTTTTATGTTAATCTAAATAGATATTGTGAAAGGTTTCACTTAAACTAACGGGCAGTTTATTTTAATAAGATGGTATTTTTGTAAGGATGCTGAACATTTCAACAAAAATGGCGTAGATTGCATTGAGTTTATCATTTGTTTAATGTAGATATTAGCACCTTGTCAAAACAATAGTGGTCATACATTCAAAGGTGAACGCCGAAAACAGAAAAGACGTCTTTCGTTAAGCCGAAGAAGGCTATCAGAAAAACATCTCTTTGATAAAGAATTTATAGACATTACGAAAGACCATTTAGATTTAGATTAAAATTGAAAATATGAAGCAATACTAAAGTAAGAACCTATTATACTTAAAAGATTAGTTGCGTTAGCACCTGCACCCATCAGGAAGCTTTTCATTTTTAATTTAGAATTAGCTTGTGCATCTAAATCACCCTGTTGTACAGCTGATTTAGATTCATCTAAGATTTCAGTAATATATTTTCTAAGTTGATCATCTATATCCTGACTCGACTTAAGTTTCTCTATTGCAGACTCTATATCATTTGAGAATTGCGATGCATTTATTTCAAATTTATTCATCGTCCCGCTATTGTTCCCAGCGACCACATTACCATTACCTTGAATTGTTTGGTAGATATTTTGGTTTACAGAAGGTGGAATAGTATTAATGTAATCTGGTAACCTTCCAGAAAAATTGGATGCATCTTGCAGTGTAACAAAATAATCTCTGCCTTTTGCATATAAATTTTCTGCAACTCGAAAATCCTTATTATCATATTCTTTCCATCGAGACTCTTCTTTATATGATATCCCATACTTAGTATTATATTCTATTGCATTCTTCCCGATTTTCTTCATTAGATTTACTTCTCTTACACTTAGTTTATCTTGTTCAATTGCATTTACAACTAATTGTAAGTCATAAAGGAATGTATTTTGACATCTAATACTTGATAATAGTGTCGCTTGGAAACTATAAGGGATATTATTCCAATACCCATTTTCTTTCAATATATCTATGCCTGTTTCAATTAAATTTCTAATTTCTTCGGTATAAGAGATCCACCCCTTTATATCTTCTAAGATATCTCCAATAGATTGGTCTTCATAGTTAGTCATTCCCCCGATCATACCTTGTGCCATACGATTACCTCCTTGGTAAGTAGTATTTTTAAAACTCCAAATTCTATTTTAACATATTTGTTTATTCAAAAGCTTAAGTTGTCATATTCTATTGAATATAATGTTCTCCTCGTTTATTTTCTACATTGCTATATGATTGAATCACCTATGTTCCATAGTAAACATCTTATTCAACTAACAGGGTTCTTTGGTGAAGTAAGGATAATAAATATACGTCAAAAAACGCTCATATTTATTCTGAGCGTTTTTACTTGCCATTTATATTGTCAATTAGCTGTTGAAACATATGCTGATTAACTTGACATTTACATTGTTAATAGCGTTTTTCTCTCTATCAACTGAACCCGCTACTAGTAATTAGTCATCTGTTTTCTGTAACGAATAGTTTATTTATGCTATCATAAAATACGTTGACATTTTATTTGACTAAATTAATTGTAGTAAATTACACGTCATGAAAGGGTAGATATATTATGAGTAATGAGCTTCCGAAAACCGTATCTATGTATACTTTAGGCTGCAAAGTGAATCATTATGAAACTGAGGCGATTTGGCAACTTTTTAAAGAGGTTGGCTACGATCGCGAAGATTTTGAGAGGAATTCTGACGTTTATGTCATCAATACATGCACAGTTACCAATACGGGTGATAAGAAGAGTCGGCAAGTGATCCGTCGTGCGATTCGGAAAAACCCTGATGCGGTTATTTGTGTGACGGGTTGTTACGCACAGACTTCACCTGCTGAAATCATGGCAATTCCAGGTGTGGACATTGTTGTGGGGACACAGGACCGACATAAGTTACTTGGTTTGATTGATGAGTATCGCGTAGAGCGTCAGCCGATTAATGCCGTTCGTAACATTATGAAAAATAGAGTTTATGAAGAGCTTGATGTACCGGCATTTACGGATCGTACACGTGCATCGCTAAAAATCCAAGAAGGCTGTAATAACTTCTGTACATTTTGTATCATTCCTTGGGCGCGTGGCTTGATGCGCTCACGTGATCCACAAGAAGTAATTCGTCAAGCGCAACAGCTGGTGGACGCAGGGTATTTAGAACTTGTACTTACGGGAATTCATACAGGTGGTTATGGGGAAGATTTGAAGGACTATAATCTTGCGCGTTTACTGCGTGATTTGGAGTCTCAAGTGACAGGGCTTAAGCGTTTGCGTATTAGTTCGATTGAAGCAAGTCAAATAACAGATGAAGTCATCGATGTTTTGAGAGAGTCAAAAGTTGTTGTTCGTCATCTACATATCCCGATTCAGTCTGGTTCAGATACAGTGCTAAAACGGATGCGTAGAAAATATACGATGGAATTTTTTGCGGAGCGTTTAGATAGACTTCGTGAGGCGTTACCACAGCTAGCTATCACTTCAGACGTCATTGTTGGTTTCCCTGGCGAGACGGAAGAGGAATTTATGGATACGTATAATTTCATCCGAGATTATCGTTTTTCTGAGCTGCATGTTTTCCCTTATTCGAAACGGACGGGTACGCCTGCCGCTAGGATGGGAGACCAAGTGGATGAAGACGTAAAAAATGAACGCGTACATCGCTTGATCGAATTGAACGATCAACTGGCGAAACAATATGCGTCAACCTTTGAGGATGAAGTGCTTGAAGTCATTCCAGAAGCAACTTATAAATTGGATCCGGATAGTGGCCTTTATGAAGGCTACACGGATAATTATTTGAAAGTTGTCTTTCTAGCCGATGAATCAATGGTCGGTAAAATTGTCCGTGTAAAAATTACAAAGCCGGGCTATCCATATAACGAGGCCCAATTTGTTCGCGTTGTTGAAGGCGAACAAGTACATGCTTAAATTGTGTATTGAAAAAGCCGTTCCAGCCTTAATTGGTAGGAATGGTTTTTTTCGTGCAGAAACAGACAATTATTGATATGATGATAGAAGTACGGACAACTTGAGGGAGGTATTCATTTGAATACGGAGTTTGCAACTTATATCGATCATACATTACTAAAAGCTGATGCGAAAAAAGATGAAATTATGGAGCTTTGTCAAGAAGCGCGTCAATACACTTTTGCATCTGTCTGTGTCAATCCAACTTGGGTGAAAACAGCAGCGACAGCACTGGAAGGTTCACCTGTTAAAGTATGCACAGTGATTGGCTTTCCTCTGGGAGCATCAACTTCCGAAGTGAAAGCATTCGAAACGACCAATGCGATTGAAAACGGTGCAGGGGAAATCGATATGGTCATTAATATCGGCGCACTGCGTGGCGGTGAGGATGAGCTTGTCAAACAGGATATTGAAGCTGTCGTACAGGCAGCTAAAGGGAAAGCAATTGTCAAAGTGATTATTGAATCAGCTTTGCTGACAGAACAGGAAAAAAGAAAAGCTTGTGAGCTATCTATTCTCGCAGGTGCTGATTTTGTGAAGACGTCAACAGGCTTTTCAACTGGTGGTGCAACAGAAGAAGATATTAAACTGATGCGAGCAGTTGTAGGACCAAAAACAGGCGTCAAAGCTTCAGGCGGCGTTCGCAGTTTTGAAGACATGAAAAAAATGATTGATGCAGGCGCAACACGAATTGGTGCCAGCTCAGGTGTTCAAATTATGCAGGGATTAGCCTCTACTTCAGATTATTAATCTGATCTACTATCTACTCACGCGCAGATTTCAGAGGAGTCTTCAATTTAGCAATTAAATTTAAAAGTTTTATATTGACCGATTTTAAATTATGCGGTATAATTCTTGAGTACATGGCACTTGGTCACGTACGAAGTGTGTTTGGAGGGAGGGACAAGAGATATGTCGAAAACTGTTGTTCGTAAAAACGAATCGCTTGAAGATGCTCTTCGCCGCTTCAAACGTACTGTATCCAAAAGTGGAACAATACAAGAGGTAAGAAAGCGCGAGTTTTATGAGAAACCAAGCGTAAAACGTAAAAAGAAATCTGAAGCTGCAAGGAAACGTAAGTTCTAATTTCCTGTTGCCATGAATTCAATCTTGTAATGAATCTAAAATTTGGTAAACCGGAAAATCCTTAGGGGTTTTCCGGTTTATTTGTTGTTGTGATGAATTTTTTTAAAAGAAAAATGAAACTTCCGAGCTTTTCACCCGTATATAGAGATATAATAAAATGTAGAAAGAGGTGAAACTACAATGCGTAAAATGATAGGAAGCGTGCTCCTGTTCATTTTATTCGTCTCGACGTTTGCATTTCCGTTCGCAGCACCTGAAGCGGCAAGTCAAATAGTATATAAAGTTCCGATTAAAAAAGAAGTTGAAAAAGGATTATATGCATTTTTGCAACGCTCGTTTTCAGAAGCTGAGGAAGCAGGAGCGAAAGCGATTATCCTGGAGATTAATACACCGGGTGGCTTTGTGGATGCGGCTTGGGAGATAGCCAAGTTGATGGACGAGACAGAGCTTCGGATAATCGCTTACGTCAATCCAAAAGCGCTTTCAGCTGGCGCGTTCATCGCACTTCATGCAGATGACATTTATATGGCGAAGAACGCCACAATGGGTGCTGCACAAGTAATTGAATCGTCAGGTAATGCGGCGGCAGATAAAGTGCATAGTGCGTGGGTGGCAGATATGGTGAGTGCTGCGGAGTCGTCGGATCATGGTCGCAAACCAAAATACGCGCAAGCCATGGCGGATAGCTCGACTGATATTCCTGAATACCGGGCGGGCGTAGGTAAATTGTTAACGCTGACTGCTTCGGAGGCGGAGGAAGTCGGCTATAGTGAAGGAACAGTAGCTTCATTTAAAGAGTTATTACAAAAAACTGGCTACGAAAATGCCGAAATTATTTCAACAAATAAAACATTCGCAGAAAGTCTAGCAAGCATTATTACAAATCCGGTCGTTGTTCCAATCTTGTTATCGATTGCGAGCCTTGGTCTTGTACTGGAATTGTATTCCCCAGGATTTGGTGTGCCGGGAACAATGTCCCTTATCGCATTCGTGTTATTTTTCTACGGGCATTTAGTGGCTGGACTTGCGGGCTATGAAACGATTATTCTGTTCATCATTGGGGCGATTCTCGTCGTTGCGGAATTCTTCCTCCCGCATGGTATAGCAGGAGCTATTGGTTCGCTCGCAATTATTGGTAGTATCATTATGGCGGGCGGCAATCCGATGTATATGGCAGGCTCTGTCCTTATCGCGATTGCTATTGCTGTCACGGGGATGGTGATTATTATGAAGTTTTTCGGTAAAAAGTTGCATTTGCTCAACAAAGTTGTGCTAATGGATTCGACAGATACAGAGCTCGGTTATGTGTCGAATGTCAACAGGGTAGAATTACTCGGACGTATTGCTAAAACGTCCACTCCGCTTAGGCCAGCTGGGACTATCGAGCTGGATGGAGAAAGAATTGATGTTGTTTCTGAAGGAAGCTACATTGATAAAGGAATAAGTGTTAGTATTGTGAAGGTTGAAGGTTCCCGAGTTGTAGTTAGGGAATCAGTAGAGAAAGGGGAGAATGAATAATGACAGCATTTGTAGGAGCAGGCACAATTGGGATGATCGCTATCGTTGTCATAGCAATCATCGTATTGTCCATATTTTTCACATTAGTCCCTGTCACGCTATGGATTTCTGCCATGGCTGCAGGTGTACGCGTAAGTATTTTCACACTAATCGGGATGCGTCTTCGTCGAGTTATTCCAAGTCGTATTGTCAATCCGCTTATTAAAGCACATAAGGCAGGACTGGATGTATCCATTAACCAATTGGAAAGTCACTATCTTGCAGGAGGTAACGTTGACCGTGTTGTTAACGCGCTTATCGCTGCACACCGTGCCAACATCGAATTGACTTTTGAACGTTGTGCTGCCATTGACCTAGCGGGTCGTGACGTACTAGAAGCTGTTCAAATGTCCGTTAACCCGAAAGTTATTGAAACACCATTCATCGCCGGTGTGGCAATGAACGGGATTGAAGTAAAAGCAAAAGCACGTATTACAGTGCGTGCTAACATCGACCGCCTTGTCGGGGGTGCTGGTGAAGAAACAATCGTTGCCCGTGTTGGTGAGGGGATTATCTCAACAATCGGTTCATCGATTGACCATGCGAAAGTATTGGAAAATCCAGATATGATTTCTCAAACTGTATTAGCAAAAGGTCTTGACTCAGGGACGGCATTCGAAATTCTTTCCATTGATATCGCAGACGTTGATATCGGTAAAAATATCGGTGCAGAGCTTCAAACTGAGCAGGCTATGGCGGATAAAAACATCGCACAGGCAAAAGCGGAAGAACGCCGTGCAATGGCTGTTGCCAATGAGCAGGAAATGAAGGCGAAAGTAGAAGAAATGCGTGCTAAAGTTGTTGCATCTGAAGCAGAAGTTCCGCTTGCAATGGCAGAAGCGCTACGCACAGGTAATATTGGTGTCATGGATTATATGAATTATAAAAATATCCAAGCAGACACAGGTATGCGTGATTCGATTAGTGGTTTTGATGGAGATCATAGCAATCCAGATCTTAAAAAGAACTAATTCATAATCAGCCATTTCCTGGAAGGGGGATGCACGAATGGAAAGTCTAATTATTCCTATTATTATTGCGATTGTCTTGTCCTTTTTTAATAAAGGGAAAGGAAAGACTGAGAACCCGACGAAAAATCAGTCAAAGCCGTTCACGGCAACTGGACGTGTTCCAGACAGTCCGCAAAGTAAATTAAAAGAGATGTCGAAAGACTTATTTCGTGAATTGCAGAAAGAAATGCAACGTACGGATGTAGAACCGCCTAGTCGGCAATTGCCGCGGGAAACAGTACCACAACGACCTGTCGTTGTAGCAGCCCAACCGGTTGTAGCGCCTGTAGTAGCCGAACCTGTTCGTTCTACTACACCTCGTACCACTGTTGAACGAAAAGAGCGCCCTGACAGTTCGAGGGACCGGGAAAGACATAGTGGACGTCTTTCGGCACATGGCGCTCAATTTCAAACGGCATCTACTATGCAATCCCATGATTTAATGCCTAAGAATAGGCAGGATCTCATCAAGGGAATTGTGTTCTCTGAAATTTTTGGTCCGCCAAAATCAAAACGATAATCATTGACCCCTTATTCATGTCATACGATATGAATAGGGGGTTATTATTTTTGAGAAAAATATTTAATACGGGTTCATCGGTAACAATTGAAGAGTTTTCTTCATTACGCATTAATGGTCCATACACATTGCTCAAGCTTGGCCCCGATTTTGCGATGATCAAAAGTGGTGATTACATGATTGAAGCGTCGGGGGAGGATTTGATTGTTGAGACATTGTCCGAAGAAGTTGCTGTGTTTTCGTTTGCTTCCATCAAAGCCATGCATGTGACAACAGAAGAAGATCGTGGAGGGAAGCATCGTGCATAAGCGCTATGAGATTAGGGTTTCGGGCGATGGCGACCTTGCAGGGTTTCTCACGAAGCTTGTAGCAGCAAAAGTGAAGGTGTTATCATTGTCGGTTGTGGATGGCGTGGCTCGCTTTCGAACAGATCGTCATGGACTTAAAGTAATTCGGAGCAATCGAAGGCGCTATCGATTGAAAGTAAAGATGTCAAATGCGGGAATTGAGTCAGGTGCAAAAGGGATTTTTACTTCTAACCTTTTCCTGATAGTTTGCCTTATTCCATTTGTCGCCTCCTTATTTTTGTGGACTGTGGAGGTCGAATCTGACAGGCCAGAAGTTGTAGAGAGGATTGATCAGAAACTTGAAAAAGACTCCATTGTTCCGTTAAGACTTTTAGCTTCCATTCCGGATGAAGGTGAAATTCGTCGACAGCTAATGCTCGACGACCCATCCTTATCCTGGGTACGATTTCGGCGAGTGGGAACATCGCTTACAGTGATTCCGATGTTATCGCCTCTAGCAACGAACGAAATTGAAGCCGAAGGACCTCCATCCGATCTAATTGCACGCACAGGAGGCGTTATTACCCGTTTTGAATTGAAAAAGGGGGAAAGGGTAAGCCATGTCCATCAGACTGTTAAAAAGGGGGACGTGCTTGCCACAGGGGTCCTAGTGCAAGGTGATAAAACAGCAGTGGTCGGTGCAGATGGAGCAGTTTACGCAGATTATTGGGTCGAATATTCTTTTAGTCTACCCCAAATAATTGGTTATCGTTTACAAGGTCAGGAAACGGTAGAGTTTTCTTTCAATTTCCCCTGGCAACCACAGGAGGAGAAGTGGTCTCCAAAATCATTTATCCAGACAGAGCGCCATGCAAATGAAAAGACTGGACAGCTGGAATTGTCGGAAGGAATGGAAGAAACGGTCATTATTCCGCTGTTGAAAAACAAGTTTTTATCGGAATCTTTATCAAAAGCGATTATTCAAGACGAGAAAGTTTTGCACGTGTCATTCGATAATGATAAAGTTAGTGGGACCGTATTGTTTCTTATCAATGATAATATCGCAGTCAAAAGACCGATATCCCGAGGAGAATGAGGCTAATGGATGAACAATTGATACAACTGCATGTCGAGGACCCGAATGAAGCGGTTATGCTACTCGGGATATCCGACCAGAATCTGAAATTAATCGAAGAAGCATTGAATATTTCAATTTTGACAAGAGGCGATACAATTGCGCTCAGTGGTGAGGAAGAAAATAGGGATTCAGCTAGAACACTTTTAGAGCAGCTACTGAAAGTCATTCGCAAAGGTGTTAATATTAATCAACGTGACGTCTCGACAGCGATTGAGATGGTGAAAAGTGGAACGATTGAATACTTTGCGGAATTGTATGATGAAGAAATCGCAAGAAATAGTAAAGGAAAAGCGATTCGTGCGAAAACGATTGGACAGCGCGAGTATGTCCATGCCATCCGGACACGGGATCTTGTATTTTGTATTGGGCCTGCTGGAACTGGGAAAACGTATTTAGCGGTTGTCCTGGCTATTCAGGCGATGAAATCGGGTTCTGCCAAACGAATTATTTTAACGCGTCCTGCTGTAGAAGCGGGAGAGAGCCTAGGCTTCCTTCCTGGCGACTTGAAGGAGAAAGTCGACCCATACCTGCGCCCGTTATATGACGCGCTTCACGACGTGCTAGGGACTGAACAGACGGACCGGCTGATTGAACGAGGAGTTATTGAAATTGCCCCGCTTGCTTATATGAGAGGTCGGACGCTTGATGATGCTTTTGTTATTTTGGATGAAGCGCAGAATACAACGAAAGCACAGATGAAAATGTTTTTGACGCGTCTTGGCTTTGGTTCGAAAATGGTCATCACGGGAGATAAAACCCAGATTGATTTACCAAAAGGTAGCGAGTCTGGTTTGATTGTGACAGAAAAAATTCTGCGAAAAGTTGGAGATATTAGTTTTCAGTATCTAGAACAAGGCGATGTTGTACGTCATCCACTTGTGGCGAAAATAATTGAAGCTTATGAAGAAGAGCAGTCATCTTAAGTTGACTGCTTTTTTTACAAGTGATAGCGAGACAGAGGGATTAGCCTCAAAGTAATTCTTTATATCGACATAATAGAGAGAAAGAGAAATGGGGGATATTGCATGTTGCAGCCAATCAGGAAGTTTTTACTCTCATTGAAATTTAATTATCTAGCTATATTCCTTATCGGATTGTCCGGGATACTCCTGTTTTCGATTATGTATGGAAGTGTGAAAAAGGAAACGTATAAATTGGAATCTTTGCAAATTTCTCCAGATACTATACGGTCTATCAAAACGGTTGAGGATACTGTTAAGACTGAGCAGGATAGAGAAAGAGCAGCCCGTGAAGTGACGCCTGTTTATCAGTTATCCAAAGATGTGGCAACGAATCGACAAGCGATTGCAACATCGATATTCGATTTTCTCATCGACGTTAAAAAGATGGGGGAGCTAGGACAGTCTGCTGATGATGAAGTTCTTTTGGACAATAAAAAACAAATTGCCGAGGTACGTAAAAAGCTTGGGAATCTAGAGAAAGAAGAACCTGGTCTCCGATTAAGTGATGATGCGATTTCTGCTTTATTAGCACAAAAGATAGAGGTTTTAGAGGGTATTCAACATGTTCTTTCGACGACTATAGGTGAGGAATTATCGAAGCCGATTCGCAAAGAAGATCTTTCAACAATCCGCTATGAAGTAGAGCGGAAAATTCGTCTTGTGGACACGATTCCCCCATCTAATTTGCAAACGATTTTGACGCTTGGCCGCTTATTAGTTGTTGAAACAGAAACGATAAATATAGAGGCGACTGAGGCTGGTATTGAACAAGCGAGGGCTGCTGTTGAGCCGACTCGGATTTTGCAGGGACAAGTTATTGTCCGTGAAGGACAGATGATTGATAGGGATATTTATAGACAGCTGGAACTGACAGGGTTATTAACGAACCAGTCGACAGTGAAGCCGTTCGCAGGTCTCGGGCTATTTGTGTTGTTTGTCTCAACAATTATCTTTATGCACTTTAATACGTGGAAAGAAAATAATTCAGTAAAGAAAAAAGCGTTGGTAATCGTTCTTTCAGTCTTTTTACTGCTTGTTATTTTGATGAAGCTCATCGCGCTAATTGATGATGATTTCAATGTGTTATTAGCCTTTTTGTTCCCAACAGCACTCGCGCCGATGCTGGTGAAATTATTGACCAACGAAAGGTTGGCAATCATGACGACAATTATTACTGCTGCGACTGCGGGTGTCATGCTACAAGAGGGATTTGCCTCCATTATTCAAATGGAAGTGGCATTGTACATAGTATTCGGGGGGATCGTGAGCCTTTATCTGCTAGGGGATGGGGGGAAACGTTCGAGTATTTTACGGGCGAGCGCAGGTGTGGTGACTTCAAATATGCTGTTCATCGCTTTTTACTTGCTCATGACACAATCGTCTTATGATTTGTCAGAGTTGGCCTTTTATCTCATTGCGGCGATTGCTTCTGGTATTTTATCAGGGGCGTTAACAATCGGATTGATGCCGTTTTTTGAATCAGCTTTTGGCTTGCTATCGGATATGAGGCTGATTGAATTATCGAACCCGAACCATCCGCTATTGAAAAAAGTACTGATTGAAACACCGGGAACCTACCATCATAGTGTTATGGTAGCAAATCTTGCTGATGCTGCTTGTGAGGCGATTGGTGCCAATGGATTACTGGCAAGAGTTGGTAGTTATTACCATGATATTGGCAAGACAATTAGACCTGGATTTTTTATTGAAAATCAACATCCTGGACAAAATCCACACGATGCATTGCCACCAGAAAAAAGCCGTGATATTATTATTGCCCATGCAGAAGACGGTGCGAAGCTGCTTGAAAAGCATAAAATGCCACGAGAAATTATTGATATTGCCCGTCAGCATCACGGTACGAGTACATTGAAGTTTTTTTATGTTAAGGCGAAGGAATCGGGTAAGGATGTTGTGGAAGCAGAATTCCGCTATCCGGGTCCGAAACCGCAGACAAAGGAAATTGCAATTATTTCGATTGCTGACAGTGTTGAAGCGGCAGTTCGTTCCATGAAAGAACCAACCCCACAAAAGGTTGCCGGGCTCGTACGTGCAATTGTCAACGATCGATTGAATGATGGCCAGTTTGATGAATGTGATTTGTCTATGAAAGAATTGAAAAAGGCTGAAAAGGTTATTTGCGAAACATTAAATGGCACATTCCATAATCGGATTGAATATCCGGATTAAGTGCGAAAGGAGTTAGTGCATATGTTGGACATTTATTTTAATGATGAGACCGCTACAGTAGATAAAAAAGTTGAGGAAATGATTCAAACATTATTGAATCATGCTTCGCTAGAAGAAGCTTTAACTGGTGAGGTGGAAGTGTCTATCACATTTATGACGGATCAGGATATTCAAGCCGTGAATTCGGAGTATCGGGGAAAAGATGTGCCGACGGATGTTATTTCCTTTGCGCTTGAAGAGGTCACGAACGATGAAGTGGCGGTAATAGTAGAAGAGGGGATGCCGACCGTTTTAGGTGATATACTCATCTCCGTGGAAACGGCACGCAGGCAAGCGGCGGAATATGGTCATGACTTCAATCGTGAAATGGGCTTCCTCGCATTGCATGGTTTTCTTCATCTTCTTGGCTACGATCATATGACTGAGGAAGAGGAAATCGTGATGTTTGCAAGGCAAAAGGCCATTTTGGCGTCATTCGGTCTTGAGAGGTGACGCTATGCGCAAGTTCTTCAAGGCGTTTGATTATGCATGGAGTGGGATTCTTTATGGCATAAAGGCCGAGCGGAATTTAAAATTCCATCTATTAGCTACTGTTATCGTTCTAGTAGCAGGACTGTTTACTGGATTGTCAGTGATGGAATGGTGTATCGTTCTACTGTTAATCGGTGGGATGTTAGCGCTTGAAATGATGAATGCTGCTATCGAACGTGTAGTGGACCTTGTCACGATGGAAAGTCGCCCACTTGCTAAGCATGCCAAGGATTTGGCCGCAGGTGCTGTACTAATTTATGCGATTATCAGTGCAGTGATTGGCTGGTTGATTTTTATACCCAAATGGTTTCAATAAGTAGAAGAGGTGTTTGTATGGAGATGGAAAAGTTACTAGTTGAATCGAAAAAAGCACGAGACAAAGCCTATGTCCCTTATTCTAAATTCCCAGTCGGGGCAGCGTTAGTTGCAGGGGATGGGACGGTCTATCATGGTTGTAATATCGAGAACTCAGCGTATAGCATGACTAATTGTGCGGAGCGTACGGCATTTTTTAAAGCAGTTTCGGAAGGTGTCCATACATTCAAAGCGCTTGCGGTTGTTGGAGATACGGAAGGCCCGATTTCTCCATGTGGTGCATGTAGGCAAGTGATTGCTGAATTTTGTGAGGGCTCTATGCCTGTCTATTTAACAAATTTAAAAGGGGACGTCCTTGAAACAACGGTTGCAGAATTGTTGCCCGGCGCGTTTTCCAAGGAGGATCTTTCGTATGCAGCAAAACAATAAATCATTCAAATCAGGTTTTATATCCATTATAGGTCGCCCAAATGTCGGAAAATCAACATTTTTGAACCGTGTTGTTGGGCAAAAAATTGCCATTATGAGTGACAAGCCACAGACGACTCGTAACAAAGTGCAAGGGGTTGTCACGACAGATGATTCCCAATTTATCTTCATCGATACGCCAGGAATCCATAAGCCGAAGCATAAGCTGGGCGACTTTATGGTGAAAACGGCACGTAATACGTTGAAGGAAGTTGACATCATCATGTTCATGGTCAATGCGGACGAAGCAATCGGGCGCGGAGATCGTTTTATTATTGAAATGCTTGAAAATACCAAGACACCGGTATTTTTGATTATCAATAAAATTGATTTGGTTCACCCGGACGAATTGCTGAAGATTATTACTTCGTATACATCTGAATACGACTTTGCAGAAATTGTCCCGATTTCTGCGATGAATGGGAATAATGTAGAGCGTCTAAATGAGACATTGACGAAGTATTTACCGGAAGGGCCGAAATACTATCCGGACGATCAAGTAACAGATCACCCAGAGCGTTTCATCATCTCAGAATTGATTCGTGAAAAGGTGTTGCATTTAACACGGGAAGAGATTCCACATTCCGTTGCGGTTGTCATTGAGAAAATTGAGCGCGAGGAAACGCGTGAAATGATTAATGTGATGGCGACGATTGTTGTGGACCGTGATTCTCAAAAAGGCATCGTTATTGGGAAAAAAGGAGCATTACTGAAAGAGATTGGTACGAAAGCTAGATATGATATTGAAATGTTATTGGGCTCGAAAGTATTTTTAGAGCTGTGGGTGAAAGTGCAGAAGGACTGGCGTAATAAGCCGGGTCAACTGAAGGAATTTGGTTTTAGGGAAGACGAATATTAAAAAAGGAATGCTGCTTAAGTGCGCCACGTCCTGTGGCGACAGCTGCATGACCCACTTCGTGTGGGCCTCGGGAGGTGATGAACCTTGCTGAATAAATGGGAAGGTATCATTTTAAGAAGTATTCCTTATGGTGAATCGAACAAAATCGTCACACTTTATACGCGAGAAGCTGGTAAGCTGACCGCGATGGCTAGAGGGGCGAAAAAGCCAGCAAGCCGCTTGGCAGCTATCACACAGCCATTCACACATGGCTCCTTCCTCATCCGAAAAGGTAGGGGAATGGGGACGCTTGAACAAGGTGAGCCGATTGACTCCATGCGCCATATTCGTGAGGATCTTGAAGCGACGGCTTATGCGAGTTATGTTGTGGAGCTGATCGATCGTCTAACAGAGGATGGCGAGCGTTCGGAGGGCATTTATGGATTGCTGCATGCGGCGCTTCATGCCATTAATGAGCAATATGATCCTGAAGCCATTGCCTTGTTTGTCGAGTGGAAAATGCTGCCGGTTGCGGGTATTCATCCTGTTTTGCATCAGTGTGCGAATTGTGGGGCGACAGAAGGGGAGTTTGCGTTTTCTTTTAAAGAAATCGGTTTTCTCTGCCATCGTTGTTTCCATGTAGATCGCTATATCATCCGAATTTCACCAACGCAATTGAAGCTGATTCGGACATTTTATACCGTTCCTATCAATCGAGTCGGTAATCTGACGTTGAAAAAGACAACAAAACAGTTTATGAAAAAGCTCGTGCGTACAATTTATGATGAACAGGTTGGTATTCGGTTAAAATCGAGATCTTTTCTTGAACAGCTTGAAGCCACACCTGAACTGTTACCACGTAAAGAAAAACCGGAGGAACAAGGGGAATAATCCCCTTGTTCTTCCGGTTTTTTAAATTGTATCTCCACTTAAAACTCAAGATGTTTCGCGATATACTCTTTCACATCTGCAATTGGCATACGAACTTGCTCCATTGAATCGCGGTGACGTACTGTTACTTGGCGATCTTCTTCAGAATCGAAGTCGTACGTGATGCAGAATGGTGTACCAATTTCGTCTTGACGACGGTAGCGTCTACCGATAGATTGAGAATCATCGTATTGAACATTGAAATGCTTAGCCAACTCGGCGTAAACTTCGCTAGCACTATCTGCTAATTTCTTCGACAAAGGAAGAACTGCAGCTTTGACAGGCGCAAGAGCAGGGTGGAAGCGAAGAACTGTACGTTTATCATCGTTTTCTAGTTCTTCTTCATCGTAAGCATCACATAAGAACGCAAGTGTTACGCGGTCTGCGCCAAGAGATGGCTCGATGCAATACGGTACGAATTTTTCATTGGTTACAGGATCTTGGTAATGGAAATCCTCACCTGAATACTCCATGTGACGGTTTAAGTCGAAGTCTGTGCGGTTCGCAATGCCCCATAGTTCTCCCCAGCCAAATGGGAATTTGTACTCGATGTCAACAGTCCCTTTTGAATAGTGGGAAAGCTCATCTTCGTTATGCTCACGTAAACGCATAGCATCCTCAGTCATCCCAAGATTTAACAAGAAATTCTTGGAATAATCACGCCAGTACTCATACCATTTCATATCTTCGCCTGGCTTACAGAAGAATTCAAGCTCCATCTGTTCGAACTCGCGTGTACGGAATGTGAAGTTTCCTGGTGTAATTTCGTTACGGAAACTTTTACCGATTTGTGCAATCCCAAAAGGCATTTTTTTGCGCATAGAGCGTTGAACATTTTTAAAATTGACGAAAATCCCTTGTGCTGTTTCAGGACGTAGGAAGATTTGGTTTGCTGATGAATCCGTCACACCTTGTGACGTTTTAAACATCAAGTTGAACTGACGAATTTCCGTATAGTCCATTGCACCACAAGTAGGGCAGACAACATTATGTTCTTGCACAAGCTCAGCCATTTTGTCGAACGAAAGACCGTCAACAACTAATTCAATGCCTTTCGCATCAAGTGCATCTTCAATTAATTTGTCAGCACGATGACGCGTTTTACATTTCTTACAGTCAATCATCGGATCATTGAAGTTACCGATGTGACCAGAAGCTTCCCATACTTTCGGATTCATCAGAATCGCTGCGTCAAGACCAACGTTATACGGCGATTCTTGAACAAATTTCTGCCACCAAGCTTTTTTTACGTTATTTTTCAATTCAATCCCAAGTGGTCCATAATCCCATGTATTCGCCAAACCTCCATAAATCTCAGAGCCCGGGAACACAAATCCGCGCTGTTTTGCTAAATTAACTACCTTCTCCATCGACATTGTCATGTTAAATCCCTCCAAATTATATTGAATCAATTATTAAGATCCGCTAGAGGTTTTATTTTGGTTCAGCAGTGCCTTAGGCTGAACCAAAATAAAAAGCACCCATCCACGGACATAATGTCCGAGGACGAGTGCATAATGACCCGCGGTTCCACCTCGATTGGCTATAAAAATAGCCCACTTCATAGTACAATGGCTCGAGGATGCCGTTTCATGTCAGTACGGGCTTTCACTGTCCCCGTTCGCTTTAATTGACACTACTTATCGTCCTGTCTCCGCCTATTCAATTCTTTTTTAGTGTAGCACGGTTCCGCTTTCTTCGCAATAGTGCACGTCTTCGTATATAATAATCGAGGATAAAGAATTGAACGATTAGGGCGGTGACACATATGGAACTGAATAAGCGCCAGACGGAGATCCTCGCAATCGTCAAAGCGGACGGACCCATTACTGGCGAACAAATTGCAGAACGACTTACGTTGGCAAGAGCCACAATCCGTCCAGATTTAGCAATCTTAACAATGGCGGGCTATTTGGATGCTAGACCCCGTGTCGGCTATTTCTATTCAGGAAAGAAGCCTGCCCAATCAGTTGCTGATAGTATGATAGGCATGAAAGTGCGTGATTTCCAGTCTATCCCGGTTGTGGTTGCAGAAAACACCTCCGTCTATGACGCAATTTGTCATATGTTTTTAGAAGACGTTGGTACACTTTTTGTTGTGAGTAGTACTTCACTCTTGACTGGGGTGCTTTCCAGAAAAGATTTATTGCGAACAAGCCTTGGCAACAATGACTTGGATAAGATTCCGGTCCACGTGATTATGACGCGTATGCCAAATATTACATACTGTAATAAGCAGGATACGCTGTTACATGTGGCGAAGAAAATGATAGACAAGCAAATTGATTCCTTACCTGTTGTCAATGACAACGGAGAGGGGCTTGAAGTGGTCGGAAGGATTACAAAAACAAATATTACCGCAGCCTTCCTATCACTGTCGGATGACTATGAATTATGAGGGGGAGGGATCCAATGAGAAAGTTAACATTATTCATCGTCTCTGACTCTGTCGGTGAAACAGCAGACTTAGTTGCTAAAGCAGCTGCCAGCCAATTTAGACAAGGGCTCGAAGCCGTCTCGATGAAAAGATTTTCACATATCGAAGAAGAATCGCAATTGCAGGAGATTGCTTTTTTAGCAAAAAGTCAAGAAGCTATCGTTATTTATACACTTGTAAGAAGTGGTATGCGTCTGAAAATACAAGAGTATTGCTTAACCTATGATGTTCAATGTATTGATTTACTCGGTCCAGTTGTCGATAAGATTGGATTAGAACTAGGGGAAAAACCTCTCGAAGAGCCAGGACTTGTTCGACAGCTAGATGATGATTATTTCAAGAAAATCGAAGCAATTGAGTTTGCTGTTAAATACGATGATGGTCGGGATCCACGTGGGATTTTGAAAGCGGATATTGTTTTGGTAGGTGTTTCAAGAACATCGAAAACACCATTATCACAATACCTTGCACATAAACGTTATAAAGTGGCGAATGTCCCGCTTGTACCTGAAGTGGATCCTCCAGAAGAGTTGTTTATGATTAATCCTGAGAAATGCTTTGGACTTGTCATTTCATCAGAAAAGCTTAACTCTATTCGTAAAGAGAGACTCATTGCATTGGGCTTAAAAGATGATGCAAGTTATGCAAGGGTCGAGCGAATTGACAATGAAATTAACCATTTTAATCAGATTGTTTCAAAAATCGGCTGCAAAGTCATCGATGTAACGAATCGAGCTGTCGAAGAAACAGCTAACGTCATACTGGGTGAAATTACAAATTACAATCGTTAAGTGATGAGAAGGACCGCCCCATTGTAAAGGGATGGTTCTTCTTTTACGGATTCTATAAAATCATTTGTAGGCAATCATATTAATTAAGAGCAAAAGCCTTTGAATTAGTGTAAAATGATAGTTTCGGAGTATAATCGAAAATATTTTGTCGAATACAAAGGGTTTTTGAAGAATTTCGCGAAATCAGTAGTAGATAGAGTGGAAAATGGTGATATGATGACGAGAATACCTGAAGAGACAATTGAAGCCGTCCGCTCTAAGACCGATATTGTAGATTTGATTGGTGAATATGTACAGCTGACGAAAAGGGGGAAGAACTGGTTCGGACTTTGTCCATTCCATGGTGAAAGTACACCTTCTTTTTCAGTTTCAGAGGACAAGCAACTGTTTCATTGTTTTGGATGCGGTGCAAGTGGTAATGCGATCACGTTTATAATGGACATCGAGAATAGCCCATTCACGGAAGCCGTTGTCAAGCTTGCCGGCCGGACGGGAATTGAAATTGATGCAGTCGTCAGCGATAGTTCAGAAATGCAACCACGGCATGAATTTAAGTCTATGATTGAAGCGCATGCTCTTGCGGCAAACTTTTACAGTCATTTACTACTAAATACCGTAGAAGGTGAAGAAGCACTACAATATCTTGAAAAAAGAGGATTTACGAGGGACAGTATCGAAAAATATGGTATTGGGTGGTCTCTCAATGATTGGGAAGCGTTAACGAGTCTCTTAAAACGGAAAAATTACGACATGAAGGATATGGAACATGCCGGATTGTGTATTATGAAAGACGATGGGACAGGCTATTTTGATCGGTTCCGAGGTCGTATCATGTTTCCGTTACGGGATGACAATGGCAATGTCGTGGGGTTCTCAGGTCGGATCCTATCCGGCTCAAAACAGGAAGCGAAATATTTGAATAGCCCTGAAACCCCGATATTCGAAAAAAGTCACATTTTGTACAATTTTCATAATGCACGTCTTAACGTCCGGAAATCGGGTAAAGTAATACTGTTTGAAGGATTTATGGATACGATATCGGCAGATCGTGCTGGCGTAACGAATAGTGTTGCCGTAATGGGCACATCATTGTCAGATAAACACCTTGTAAAATTAAAAAGAATTGCGAAAGAAATTATAATTTGTTGTGACGGTGACGATGCCGGATGGGAAGCCGCAAAACGTTTTGCAGATATGGCGATGAAAAAAGGAATGGATGTTCAAATCGCGCTGTTGCCAGGGAAGATGGATCCTGACGATTATATCACGCAATTTGGCGGTGAAGCTTTTCGTGAAAAGGTCATCGATAACCCACATTCATTCATGTCGTTCATCATGGCATATGCCAAACGCTCGAAGAACCTATCTTATGAAAATGATGTGTTGCAATATATTCATGAAGTGCTAGAAGAATTGGCCTTGCGAACATCACCGGTGGAACGTGATCTGTATATTCGACAACTTTCAACTGAAACGGGTGTGTCTGTCGAGGCGATTCAACAACAGTTCATAAAAATGGCTGGCCATCAAGCAAAGAAAGCGAAAGCCAATCCAGTGCCTGAGGGAACAATGCATACGCATCATCCAGTTCCGACACGCAAGAAAACAGGTACCGAACGTGCCGAGCGTTTGTTGCTCTATCATTTATTAAATGACGGGGAGTTGTTTGATCGGTTACAAATGGACAAGCCTAATCTGTTCATACGGGATGACTATGTGGCCATTTTTGTTCGACTTGCAGGGTTTTATGAACAATATGGGACACCTGATTTTCACAGATTTGCTGAGTCAATCGAGGATCGTGAGTTGCGGAAAATTGTTTTGGAAGCAGCCATGGTAGAAAAAGATCCTGAACAAGCACAAGCAGAAATTAATGACTGTATTCATCATTTAGAAAAATATAAAATCAGTTTAACAATCCAAGCAAAAATGCATGAGTCAAAAGAAGCAGAAAAAATGAAGGATCATACCCGGGCGCTGGAGCTGGCCAGGGAAATTATACAGCTCCGGAAAACATTGACGACATTATAGTCGTATTCCGGTGTACTAAGGAGGAACGGGTAAGATGAGTAAAAAAGAATTGGCTGGAGATATGGAACATGAACTAACGATTGAGGAAGCGAAAGCGAACCTGCTGGAGGCCGGAAAGAAATTAGGTGAACTAACGCTTGATGAAGTGACAGAAAAGCTTGCGGCATTCGAAATGGAGCCAGAACAGTTCGAGGAATTCCTAGATTTGGTCGAGGCACAAGGGATTGAAATGGACCGTAAGGCTGAAGACGAATCTGGGGAAGAAGGCGGGAAGCCGGCTGCGGAGGAAACGCAGTTCGATTTGAATGATTTGAGTGTACCGCCAGGTGTTAAAATCAATGACCCTGTACGCATGTACTTGAAAGAGATTGGCCGTGTAGATTTGTTAACGGGTGCCGAGGAAGTTGAATTGGCGATTCGGATTCTAGAGGGCGATGAAGAGGCGAAAAAACGCTTAGCAGAAGCCAATCTCCGTCTAGTTGTCAGCATTGCTAAACGTTATGTTGGACGAGGTATGTTATTCCTAGACCTGATACAGGAAGGGAATATGGGGCTGATTAAAGCAGTTGAGAAATTTGACCATACGAAAGGCTTTAAATTTAGTACGTATGCAACTTGGTGGATTCGTCAAGCGATTACGCGGGCTATCGCGGATCAGGCGCGTACTATCCGTATTCCTGTTCATATGGTTGAAACCATCAATAAGCTTATTCGTGTTCAACGTCAATTATTACAGGATTTGGGGCGTGAGCCATCACCAGAAGAGATTGGCGAAGAAATGGATTTGACGGCAGAAAAAGTACGTGAAATCTTGAAAATCGCACAAGAACCTGTGTCGCTAGAAACGCCAATTGGCGAAGAAGATGATTCACATCTGGGCGACTTTATCGAAGATTCTGAGGCGCAATCACCATCGGATCATGCAGCTTACGAATTGCTGAAAGAACAGTTAGAGGACGTACTGGATACACTGACAGATCGCGAAGAGAATGTTCTTCGTCTACGCTTCGGTTTGGATGATGGACGTACAAGAACACTCGAAGAAGTTGGGAAAGTATTCGGTGTGACAAGAGAGCGGATTCGCCAGATTGAGGCGAAAGCACTACGTAAGTTGCGTCACCCATCAAGAAGTAAGCGATTGAAGGATTTCCTAGAGTAAAATAACTACACCGGCATATTTTGTGCCGGTGATTTTTTAGTCGCAAGGAGTTAAGTCTTATGAACCAACAGCGAAAACGAATTATTATTTCTGAAATAAAGTATTGGAAACACAACAAACTATTACCCGCGCATTATTGTGATTTTCTTATCACGCTCTACGCGCAAGGTGAAGAAGGAAATCAGCAGGAAGTTAAGATTTCTGAGTCGATTTTGGTCAAAGAAAAAAAGACGTTGAATCGGACCATTCTTTTGCTAGCTTTACTAGCTATAGTTGTTAGTGGGGGGATGTTTGTCATTACACAATATCCCGGATTGACAATGGCATCAGTAGCAGGATTGATTGTTGTTTTTTTACTGTCGACATTGCGTAAGAATGCTAACCAGGCATTAGCCCCTTTTGTATACATAATCGTATCTTTTATGCTGCTCATCATGTCTTTAAAACTGTGGTTTGTCTTTTTTGATGGGCATACGATGTTATTACTTGGGTTATTGATGTTAAATTGTTCACTGTGGTTGTTTGCAGGGCGGCTGTTAAAGCTATTGTATTTTACGATTTCTGGAACTGCGGGTTTATTATTGATAATAGGATTTCTACTACTTTCATATTGAGGTTGTGCAAGTAGTAGGAAGTTCGCTATAATTAAAGTGTAAGCGTTTACAACGAAGGGGATGATGATGTTGAATTTCGATTTGACAGAAGAACAGCAAATGATTAAAAAGATGATTCGGGAATTTTCGGATGAAGTTGTTGCACCTGGGGCGATTGAGCGTGATCGAACAAAAGCGTTTCCAGTGGAGATCTTTCAACAGTTATCTGATATGGGGATGATGGGCTTGCCTTTTTCGGAGCACTACGGAGGCGCTGGGGCTGATACCGTCAGCTTTGCGATTGTGACAGAGGAGTTAAGTCGTGCTTGTGCATCGACGGGAATTACGTATTCAGCACATATTTCGCTTGGGGGAGCACCGCTGAATTTATTTGGCACGGAGGAACAAAAACAGCGTTATTTGACACCGATTTGTACGGGGGAATCATTCGGTGCATTTGGCTTAACGGAAGCGAATGCTGGCTCGGATGCGGGGGGAACGCAAACGACAGCAAAAGAAGATGGCGATGATTTTGTTATTAATGGTTCGAAGGTGTTTATCACAAATGCGAGTTATGCCAAGCATCTGGCAATTACAGCGATTACAGGTACTACGAATGGTGAAAAAGAAATCAGTGCAATTATCGTGCCGACAGATGCACCTGGTTTTACGATTATCGACAATTATGAAAAAATGGGGCTGAACGCTTCCAATACAACGGAGCTCGTATTAGATAATGTCCGTGTACCGAAAACAAACTTGCTGGGAACGCGAGGCAATGGTTTTCGCCAGTTTCTCGTTACATTGGATGGTGGACGTATCGGTATTGGTGCAATGGCTGTGGGAATCGCACAGGCAGCTTTCGACCGAGCGCTCAGTTACTCTAAGGAGCGCAAGCAATTCGGAAAAACATTAGCCGAATTTCAAATTACACAATTTAAATTGGCGGATATGGCATTGAAGATTGAACTAGCACGCAATATGGTTTACAAAGCAGCTTGGCTAAAAGATCAGGGGCGACCATTTTCGAAAGAAGCATCGATGTGTAAGCTGTATGCTTCTGAAATCGCGATGGAGGTCGCGACGGAGGCTATCCAGATTCATGGCGGTTATGGTTATATGAAAGAATATGAAGTTGAACGATATATGCGTGATGCCAAATTACTTGAAATCGGAGAAGGGACCTCGGAAGTCCAACGCATGGTCATTGCTCGGCTTATTGGCTGCTAAGGTGAAAAGTTTGTCGAATTTGTTACAGCGAATTAAAAGATAATCAATAACTCTTTCAGTTTTCAATTGAATACAGTACAATAATAGTTGTGCACTGTATTCAATACAGAATATGATTTAAATGAAGGAGGGTAATTCAATGGGTAAAAATCCAATAGTACCTTATATCCTAATTTTCGCGCTTGGAATTGGTCTTATTTTCTTTATGTCCCTCTATGGACTTGATCAACAAAAAGAAATCGCAAATGAGGGTGACGAAGGTAAAACTGAAGATGTAGCAACTGAGTTCGATCCTGAAGTTGCAATTGGTAAATGTATTGGTTGTCATGGTGGAGATCTAACGGGCGGTGGTGGTCCAGCTTTAGTTGGCACTACTCTTTCCAAAGATGAAATCAAGAACATCATCTTAAATGGTTCAGGTGCTATGCCAGGTGGTATAATTAAAGAAGATGCTGAACTAGATGCAATGGCAGACTATATTTTATCACTTAAATAATTTGTAACATGTAAAAAAGCTGTCAGTCAGCAGAAGAATTCTGTCGACTGATGGCTTTTTCTATTGTCTAACGTGTAAAATGATTCAATATCTTATACAATACTAACAATGAAAGGTGAGGATTTTGTGAATACTGTACGTTTATCAACTAGATTGGCAACAGTTGCTTCTTTTGTCGAAGCTGGGGCTGTTGTGGCGGATATAGGAAGTGACCATGCCTATTTGCCTTGCTTCCTCGTGCATAACGGAACTGTGCAGAAGGCGATTGCGGGAGAAGTCGTCAAAGGTCCCTATGAGTCTGCCGTGCGAAACGTTCGACGTGAGGGGCTGTCATCTGTGGTGACAGTGCGATTGGCGGATGGCTTGTTTGCAATTGAAGAAGGGGATGCTGTCGACACGGTGACGATTGCTGGGATGGGCGGACCGCTGATTGCGACTATTTTGGAAAATGGTAAAGACCGACTCCAAGGTGTGAAGCGAATTATTGCCCAACCTAATATTTATGCAAAAGCAATTCGTGAGTGGGCGGTTGCGAATGATTGGATCATTATTGATGAGGCGATTTTGGAAGAAGATGGTAAAATCTACGAGATTATCGTGTTGGAAAAAGGAACAGCGACGTACGACGAATTGGATCTGCTTGTTGGACCTTTTTTACTTCAAGCTAAATCAGCTGTATTCTTGGAGAAATGGGAGAGGGAATTGGCGGAATGGCAACGTGTGCTTCAATCTCTTGATCAGGCAGAACAAACAGATGCGATTGAGGTGCGGAAGCATGAGCTAGTCAGGCATATCGACTTTGTAGGAAAGGTGTTGGCAACATGAAAAAAGTGAATGGGCATGAAATCATTAATCTTTTCGAACAATGGTCGCCAAAACGTTTTGCGATGGATGGCGATCCGGTAGGCCTACATATTGGGCAATTAAATCGACCGGTGGAAAAAGTATTAATTACATTGGATGTGAATGAGGAAGTAATTGATGAGGCCATTCACAGTGGAGCCAATCTCATTATTGCCCATCATCCGCCGCTTTTCAGGCCATTGAAGAGTTTATTGACAGATACACCACAAGGTAGAATGATTGAGAAGTGTGTGAAAAACGATATAGCGGTTTACGCAGCACATACTAATTTAGACGTTGCACCGGGTGGCGTCAATGACATGCTCGCTACAAAACTAGGGTTGCGTGATACAGCTGTCGTTGAACCAACCTTCTCGGAGCCGCTATATAAATTAGTCGTCTTCAGCCCTGTTACGCATGCCGATGCCATCAGGCAAGCGTTGGTGCAAGCAGGTGCAGGTGCAATTGGTGATTACACAGGATGTAGCTTTAGTTCTACGGGGACAGGTCGCTTTACGCCAGTTGAAGGTGCTGAACCGTATGTTGGTGAAATTGGAAGAGGGGAAGAAGTCCATGAGGAAAAAATTGAAGTGGTCCTGCCGGGTACTATTCGCAATAAAGTGCTGAAGGGTATGCTAATGGCACATCCATATGAAGAACCTGCCTACGACTTCTTTGTACTTGATCAACGGACTAATGAATACGGACTCGGTCGAATTGGTAAGCTGGAGGAAAAAATGACGCTTGTCCAATTTGCTGAACATGTGAAACAGGTCTTTGGTGTGCCGGCCCTGCGCTTTGTAGGCAATCCTGATAAGGAAATTCGTAAAGTCGCAGTGCTAGGTGGCGATGGCAATAAATATATCGGTGCCGCCAAAAGAGCCGGTGCAGATGTGTTGGTCACGGGGGATTTATATTACCATGTGGCGCATGATGCTGAGGCGATGGGGCTTGCTGTCATTGATCCGGGGCATAATATTGAGAAAGTGATGATTGAAGGTGTTGCGGATTATATGCGAGATGCTTGTCTAGAAGCATGTTACGATGTGAAGTTCATTCAATCGGCTGTCATCACAGAACCATTTCATTTCATCTAATCAAAATAAAATGACCGACCTCCAAAATAGAGGTCGGTCATTTTACATTGTCGCGTAGGGCTCGATGCGATCAACAGGTGTTGGATTTTTAATTTTTGGTAGAATTTTTTCCAATTGGAATTTACGCTCAGGATGATGAGTTGTTGGATCTTCCGCATCGAACTTTTCGAGGAAGGCAATTACTTCTCGAACAATCAATGTTGGTGTGGAAGCACCAGCAGTTACCGAAACGGTTTCAACGCCTGTTAACCAGCTAACATCCAGCTCCGAAACATCTGAAATGCGATAGGATGGGGTATCAGCGATTTCAACAGACACTTGTGTCAGGCGATTTGAGTTATTACTTTTCGGATCTCCTACAACAATGAGTAGATCAGATTGGCCCGCCTGTTCTGCAACGGCTTCCTGTCGTACTTGAGTAGCCATGCAAATTTCTTTATGCACTTCGATATGTGGATATTTTACTTGCAGGGCATCCATAATATGAACGACATCCCATTGGCTCATCGTCGTTTGGTTTGTCACCAGCAGTTTTTGATTGGTAATGTCAAGATTGTCAACATCTTCCGGTTTTTCAATGAGATGAACTGCATGGGGTGCGACACCAATTGCCCCTTCAGGCTCTGGATGATGTTTTTTCCCGATGTAAATAATATCGAAACCTTCCGCCGTTTTTTCCCTGATTAAATCGTGGGTGACGGTGACATCAGGACATGTTGCGTCAATCGATACAAGTCCTTTTCTTTTCGCTAGCTCACGAACTTCTGGTGATACGCCGTGTGCTGTGAAAATAACAGTACCCGTCTCTACTTTTTCCAGAATTTCCAAACGGTTTTCACCGTCAAGTGTGATAATGCCATCTTCTTCAAATGCATCTGTCACATGCTTGTTATGGACAATCATTCCCAATATATAAATAGGTCTCGGCAATGTGATGTCGAGTGCTGCATTTCTTGCAATAATCATTGCATCGACAACCCCGTAACAATAGCCTCTTGGGGATATCTTTAACACTTTCATGTTTGTTCACTCCTCTAAATAGGATCTACCCTCTATTATAGCGGAGTCTGCTAGTTGATTCAAAAAAATAGGTTTTAAGGCTGGAAGATGCGTGGAACGGATGCGCCGAGTGAAGCGCTTGTCGCTGCCGATGAAGCACTAGCGGCGGCACCTGCACTAGCTACTGCCCCAGCTGCTGGGAGGCCTTGGAAGCCTTTGTATAGTCTCCACATGGCAGGTAAATTTTGAACCATTGGTGCAAACTGCTGAACCATTGGCGCGAATTGTTGTGCGGTGTTCAAAAACTGGTTGGCGGTTTGCATATAGGATTCCATCTTGGAAGGGCCTTGTTGTTGACCTTGGTTGGCTGTCGGGCCGCCTAATGGATTATTCATTTGATTGGCCATAGGATCTCCCATTGGACCACCGTTTGGGAAGGGCTGATTTGGCATCTGCATTTGACTCATTTGCGGAGGCATGCCGAAGCCCGTTTGTCCCATGGGAGGCGGTGTGACTGGTTGTTGCACGAACGGATAAAAGGATTCGTACCTCATAATTTTCTCCTTTCAATTAATCAGAATGAACTTTCACATTGTATACTATGCAAAAATCGCATACGGCGGAACAGAATCATGTTATAATAAGACTACGATTAGGAGGAACACCAATGTCTAAATTTACTGATTATCAATTTAAACCGTTTATTCGGGAAGCTATCGGGAGGCTCGGCTTTGAAAACCCGACACCGATTCAAAAAGAAATGATTCCGCTCATCCTGAAAGGGACAAATGCAATCGGGCAAGCACATACGGGCACGGGGAAATCTCATAGTTTTCTTATTCCAGTACTAGAACGGACAGATGCAACTGTCGATGAATTACAAGCGGTGATTTCAGCTCCAACGCGGGAACTGGCAACGCAATTGTTTGATGAACTGGCGAAGATGACTGAGGGAACGGATGTACGTAGCTCGCTGCTCATTGGTGGTACAGACAAGCAACGTTCGATTGGCAAGTTGAAATCGAATCCACATATTGTCGTCGGAACACCAGGACGTATTAGTGATATGGCTGAAAATGGGGCGCTTGCTATCCATACGGCAAAGATTTTGGTCATTGATGAGGCGGATCTTGCATTTGACATGGGCTTTATTGAAGATATTGATAAGTTCGCATCTAAAATGCCGGCTGGACTTGAAATGTATGTGTTTTCTGCAACGATTCCTGAGAAATTAAAGCCGTTTTTGAACAAATATATGGAATCGCCAATCCATGTCAAAATCGGTGAACGTAAGCCGTTGACTGAGGGAATGCGTTATTCTCTTGTTCCAGTACGCAGTATGAATAAAAGAAAAAAATTATTACACGTCATTGAATCCATCAACCCATATTTGGCGATTATCTTCACTAACACACGTCAAAATGCAGATGGACTAGCTTCTTTTCTTGCTGAAAATGGTATTAAAGCAGGAAAAATCCACGGTGACTTAACACCGCGTGAACGGACACGTATGATGAAACAAATCCGTGATCTGGACTATCAATATATCGTTGCAACAGACCTTGCAGCGCGTGGTATCGATATACCGGGCGTCAGTCATGTCATCAACTTCGAATTGCCAGATGAGCTAGAGTTTTTCGTCCATCGCGTGGGACGTACGGCGCGTGCAGGTCTGGAAGGAACTGCGATTACATTGTACGAGCCATCTGAAGATGATAAAATCGTCAAAATTGAGAAGCTTGGTATTCCATTTATTCATGAAGATGTGAAAAATGGTGAGTGGATTGAAGTGAAAGAACGTCATGCTAGGCGTAACCGCGTAAAAGAGGAAGATGATATCGACCGAAAAGCGACATCATTTGTTCGAAAACCCGCGAAAGTAAAGCCGGGTTATAAAAAGAAAATGGCACAGGAAGTTGAGCGCTTTAAAAAGCGTGAAAGGAGATTGACACGTAAAAAATGACAAACGATCAACCTTTATTGCTTGGCTCTCACGTCTCGATGAGTGGCAGTAAAATGCTACTCGGTTCGAGTGAGGAAGCGGCAAGCTACGGAGCATCTACTTTTATGATTTATACGGGGGCACCTCAGAACACGCGGAGGAAGCCGATTGAAGAACTCAATATCGCGGCGGGGCAATTGCATATGGCGGACAATGGGCTAACTAATATCGTGGTGCATGCGCCTTATATTATTAATATTGCTAACACATTAAAGCCAGAAACTTTTGAGTTAGGTGTGACTTTTCTACAGAAGGAAATTGAACGGACAGCTGCGCTCGGCATCGATCAGATTGTGCTGCATCCAGGTGCTCATGTTGGAGCCGGTGTCGATTTGGGCATTGCTAAAATTATTGAAGGGCTGAACGAAGTACTTTCCCAAGATTATCCGGTGCGTATTGCACTGGAAACAATGGCGGGTAAAGGGACTGAATGTGGCCGTAACTTTGATGAAATTGCGGCGATTATTGATGGTGTGAAGCGTAATGAACGGCTATCCGTTTGTTTTGATACCTGTCACGTCCATGACGCAGGCTACGATATCGTAGGCGATTTTGAAGGTGTGCTGAATGAGTTCGATAATATTGTTGGACTAGATAGAATTTCTGTCATACACGTCAATGATAGTAAAAATGAGCGGGGGGCTATGAAAGACCGCCATGAGAACATTGGATTCGGTCATATCGGTTTTGAACCACTGTCTTACATCGTTCATCATCCAACATTCCAAGCTGTTCCAAAGATTTTGGAAACACCTTTTATCGGGACGGACCCCAAAAAGAAAGTGTCGCCTTACCAAATTGAGATTGAAATGCTGAAGGCGAAGACATTCCAGCCTGAGAAAATAGATCAATTAAGAGCAGAATAATGTGACCCCCCGCTTGCAAGTAAGTACTATGCAGACGGGGGGATTATCGATTAGGAAATGCTATTGAATTTCGTTGTCTACTCTTTTTCTTTGGCTAATCGGTTTATCATTTTGTCGTATCCAAATATTTTTGAAATAGAATTTCCGTTTTCTTATCACCAATGGCTCTTCGAATTTTGTTGAGAAACGATTCTGGAACGCCAGTGAACAGCCAATGGAAGGAAACATCGTCTAGTAATGGGCGAAGCGCTCTTATTTCCGTGATCGAAAGATCGACACCATATTGCCTCGCAAGAATTTTTACATCCTCATCACTTCTCGTTTTTACTTCATTCAACAGTTGCGTATAATCCATTTCAAACACCATCTTTCTTAAAAGGTTGTATCCTTTCACCCTATAGTATATAATTCAACAAGTGAATCGGAATGATTCCGGTTATGGTGAAAGGATCGTAAAATAAAATGAAAAAAACAATTATTCAATTGGACGATGTGAGTTTCAGTTATGAACAGTCTATCGCCCTCGATCATATTTCTCTCCAAGTAGGGGAAGGGGAATTTTGGGCACTGATTGGCCCCAATGGTTCCGGAAAATCGACACTGATCAATATTATACTTGGTCTTCTGAAGCCGGCGAGTGGGTCTGTGAAGTTATTTGGTGAGGACATGGAATCATTTAACCACCGAGAACGGATTGGCTATGTGTCGCAGAAATCGAATTCTTTTAACTCAGGATTTCCAGCGACTGTGCTGGAAGTTGTACGCAGTGGCTTGACGCGAAAAGTAGGGTTATTTAAAAGTTTCACGAAACAGCATGAGCAACAGGCATTAGAAGCACTTCGGATTGTGGGGATGGAGCCGTTTGCAAGCCAGAATATCGGTCAATTATCCGGTGGTCAGCAGCAGCGCGTGTTCATCGCACGGGCGCTTGCAGGCAAGCCAGACCTGCTTATTATGGATGAGCCAACTGTGGGGATTGATCAGCAAAATGTTGCATCGTTCTATTCTATGCTCAACACGCTGAATCGTGAGCACGGCCTTGCCATTGTGCTCGTGACACATGAAATTGACCTGGTCACTGATTTGGCAACGCATGTAGCCTGTCTAAATCGGACAATTCATTTTCATGGTGTCCAAGCTGCTTATAAAAATATGGAAGATCAAGATGTTTCGAGATGGTATGGCCACCCTGTGCGGCGCATTCACCAGCAAGCGGCGGAGGTGGAGCAATGATTAGCGCAATTTTATCGTATGAATTTCTGCAAAATGCATTTCTTTCTGGCTTAATCATTGGCATTGTTGCCCCTTTGCTGGGCTTGTTTATCGTCGTTAGGCGTCTCGCACTCATTGCGGATGCGCTTAGCCATGTCGCGCTTGCCGGCATTGCGGGCAGTCTGTATTTGAGTCAGCAAGTACTGTTTTTTGCCGCATTGAATCCTGTGTATCTTGGGATTGCTTCAGCGGTTGGTGGTTCACTGCTCATCGAAAAATTGAGGGGGGCCTACCGTCATTATGAAGAACTCGCTATCCCAGTGATTTTATCGGCGGGTATCGGACTCGGTGCGATTTTCATTTCGTTATCGAAGGGCTTTGGTTCTGATTTGATTGGTTATTTGTTTGGCTCGGTATCAGCGGTGAGTAGACAGGATCTTGTCATTGTTATCATTATCGCGATCATCGTCATTGCTTATATCCGCTTTTTGTATAAGGAACTGTTTGCTCTGTCATTTGACCAGGACTATGCTAAAGTATCTGGTGTGAATTCACGTTACATTCAGATGGTCTTTATGATTATTACGGCACTGGTGATTGGGGCTTCGATGCGCATTGTAGGTATTTTGCTTGTGTCTTCGCTCATGACAATCCCAGTTGCAGCGGCTATGCAGCTGGCGAAAAGCTTCAAGGGAGCAATGATCTATTCAATCGTTTTCGGTGAAACAGCTGTGATTGTAGGACTCGTGGTGGCTTATTATTTGGATATTGCTCCTGGAGGCACGATTGTCGTTACGTCTATCATAATTTTGTTACTTGTTCTCGTTTGGAATAAATTACGGGCTGGCTACAATGCCCGTGCTGTGAAGGAGGGAATTGTATGACACTCGATGAGGCGTGGCGTATACTGCAAGACAAGCAATTTAAACGAACGAAAAATCGAGAAACGATTCTTCAGTTTTTCTCGCAAAATGATCGTTATTTAACAGCGGCCGAAGTACGAGGGTTTATGGAACAAGATAATCCAGGCATTAGTTTCGATACGATTTACAGGAATCTCACGACATTTGCAGAACTCGGAATTTTGGAGGAAACAGATTTGACGGGAGAACGCCATTTCCGTATGCAATGCGATCCTGGTGTCCATCATCATCATTTCATCTGCACGGCTTGTGGTAAGACTCGCAGTATCCCGCATTGCCCGATGGAAATGATTACGGTCAATTTACCAGATTATGAAGTAGAAGGACATAAGTTTGAGATTTACGGCAAATGTCCATTATGTGTGGCGAATTAAAAACGGTGTGGCCCTCTGATAGTCTAGAGTGCTACACCGTTTTGCGATTGTCTCAAATAATATTTTGGGGCAGGTTTATCTATTTCTTTAATCTGTTTTCCGATTATCACTTCTGCTATTAAATCGGCACTATCTACAGGCTTATCAAAATTGAAGGTTTCTACTTCAGCCTTTATTTGCCGTTTACCTTTGCACAGAGTATATTTTTTATGTTTATTTCTTGTATTAAAACCTTGAATTATTTCTAGGGAATACATAAATTCAATCAATCAACTAAAATAGATGAAACCATATTACTCTCAGTATTCACTGTTATTGTCATTGAATTGCATACACTCGCAAAAGCCCGAACGGCTATCCTGTCTTTAAAAGATTCATCAAATACCCATTGACTTGGTACTAATACAAAGTTCCCATTATTAAGGATAAAAGCATCGTTAAAGAAGCTCCACATTGTTAAAATGTCATGTTCAAATGATTTAGTGACCAATTCAAGGTTTACTTTATATTCTTTTATTGGGAATTCTCCTCCCCAACCTAAACTATCTTTCCCGTATATATCATTTACAATAGCATTAAGTCTTTGATTTTTTAATAGACTCAAAAAATGTATTTTAGACCTTTCCTTTATATTTTGCAATCTTAACATTACCTGGTTTTCGGATGTTATTTTGATGGGTTTATTAAAGTGTGGAGCAATTTCTCTGACAATTCTATCATAAATAGATTTATCCTTGGCAGAGAGATCTAAGACCCCATTTGAATCAACTAATAAAAAGGGTGCCAAAAAATATTGTGCAAGAGACGTTAATTCCAGATTCAAAGATTGTTCAACTATTAATTCTTCGAATACTACTTTAGGTCGTTCAATCCTTTCATTAAATTTTACGATAGGGTTTTGAATATAATCTTTTGTATATATTTCTTCAAATAAATCCAAAATAGCTCCTTCTTTCATAACTTCTAAATGAGAGAATCCTTACTCTTTGTTAGTTACATAGAGAACTTTTCTTCTTAAATGAATCAATTTCATAGTAGAGCAATTAGCTTTAAAATCCGAACAAGGTTGATACCCACTTCAGGAGAACGCTTTCCGCGGGCATGGCTTCAGCACGCGCTGTTCCTGCTGTAGTCGACGCCAATGATAATAGGAAATCATATTAGTGAACAATCAAATAATTGTTCACCTTTTTAATTGAAATAGGTAATTATGAAATCGATTCAATTATAAGTTACCTAGTCAAGCGTGTTGATTATCCAGAATCATGCAGACTTATCCTATAAAAAGTACAATACTCATTTAAAACAACGGTCATTTCTGATTTCCAATCAATCGGGAGCTCATCGTGCACTAGTTTGAGATGAAATTCTGCGAAAGATAGTGCATAAAAAACCTTTTTACTTTTTGTTTTTTTATAAAGCCATTTGAGTAGCACATAAGCAATGTGTACCGTGAAAAGCTGATTGTATACGGCGTTTGGCGTTGTACCAAATATCACGGGGACATTAAGATGCTGCTTGATCCAGCGGAAAAAAGATTCGATTTTCCAGCGAGCCTTGTACATGTCCGCAATTATTTCAGCCGACACCATCATCAATTCGCTTGATTTTAAAATAGGCACATCTTCAACAAGTACAAAACGTAAGTCCAACAACTTTTCACCCATAGGTCCATCGTGTTTAAGTTCTGTACTTTCAACGACACGTACAGGCATCCCAGTCTCTGGCGAGAAACTGACATGCAACTTGATGCCTGAACGTTCGCCATGATAGAGTGCTCATGGAAGACGGGATTTTCCTACTGTAATTATGATAGAATCGACGATTAAAAGTTTATTTGGAATCTTGATGACTCGGCGGGTCTCCCGATTGCATTTTGACACGATAAGGTCAAATAGCTTTTTCATCAATTCAAAATTGAGATGGCTCGCTTGTTTAGATAATGTCGAATAGTTAACAGCAGGTAGACCAACACTCGGTCCAACATCTGCACAATACTGGAAACCTTTCCATTCGCATGTCGCTGCGGTAATAAGATACTGAATCAATGCCATGACATCCAACGGCTTCTATCAATAAATCAAGCTCTTCCGGCGCAACAAATTTTTGAATCAAATTCGGGAATATGGTATTCTTGTTCATAAGAGACACCCCCACTTGTATTTGATTGCTCGTACTTTCATTTTACAAGAGGGGTGTTTCTTTTTGTATTATATTGGCTTTTTGTGGTTAATCAACACGCTTGTTACCTAGTAGTGAAATAATAAGTCTTTGGATCTACAGTATAAGCGGTGCCCTTTGTTGTATCTACTGAACCGACAATCACGACTGAGTGTTGACCCGGTATTATATAGGAATTGTCAGCAGTATCATAGACTGAAGTGGGAACGCCGTAAGTAAGATAATTAAAGCCGTGAAATGTTTGAGTACCCCCTATACTCCAACCTAGTGAGAGATTTACACCCGTTATCTTTTGACCACTTATTATTGTGACCTCCCAATGTGCGGTAGCATCCATTCCAGAGACTGTTACCCAAAAGTCCAAGTATCCATGGATAGGGGCAGCGGTTAGAGTTTGTTCATCAGCATCCTCTTCAGCATCCTCTTCAGCATCCTCTATAATTGGATTAAGTGTAATAGGAATTCTAAAATACTATGTATTCTACATATTTGTTAATTATCCTCTATTTTATTATCATAAATGATGATTAAAATCCAAAAAGATAATTCACTGAAAAAATCGCTCTAAAACATAATATATAGTAGCTATCGTTAATAGTAATCTACTGTATACGGTGTTAGAAATGATGTTTCAGTCTTTTTGGGGGCAAATTATATAATCAGTACTCCTAGACTTGATAGATTAATAGTTTATTCACTCCTTAAAATTAAGAGCCCAATCAGCAAAAACGGTGCAGTACTCTAAAAACTAGAGTGCTACACCGTTTTTTTTATTTCAATACAGCTTGTTCAATCGGAAACAATTTCTTAATCTGATCATTGGCTTCCTGCCAGTTATTGACGCGAATGACACCTTCGGGAATAGGCTCTCGATTATACGGTGTATCGAATAGAATGACAGGGATATTCAGTGTTTCATGAATTTCTACGGCATTGTCATGCTTATCTTCAAAAAAGGCATGGACGCCAAACTTTTTTGCCGTGGCAATTTTATGATGACTGCCAACAAGTTCGATATGGTCGTACGGAATTTCTTCACGGTTGAACCAATTCACTGTAGCCTCATGGACTTCTGGACCACGGGCAGAAATGTAATACAGTTCGAACTGTGTATGCCAGTCATCCAATACTTTTTTTGCATAGGCTTGTGCAGGAGAAGTACTGTAAATATGTGCTTCTGCGCCTTTATACCACTGCCAAAAGATATCTTTATCGACTGGGAATGCTTCAGTCAAGTCATATTCCGTAATATCATCCAGCACAAGACTACAGCCAAATTGTTCATTGATATGCGGCAACAGGGAAGTGGGGCATGTCACCGTACCATCGATGTCGATGCCGAAACGGATATTTCTCATTCCGTTTTCCCTGCTTGTAGCAGTAATTCTTCCTGGCGTTTCTTTTCAAAATATTCCTCCGCCAGTTTATCAATTTCAATCTTCAGTTCATCAACCATCGTTGCTTCAGGCACTTTACGAACGATTTCACCCTTCATAAAGAGTAAACCTTCGCCACGTGCTCCCGCGATACCGATATCGGCTTCCCGCGCTTCGCCTGGACCGTTAACTGCACAACCGAGCACCGCAACTTTAAGTGGAGCTTTAATATGTGAAATGTACTCTTCGACTTCATTCGCGATTGCGATGAGGTCAATTTCAATACGTCCACATGTTGGGCAAGAAATAAGTGTTGCCGCGTTAGAGGACAGACCGAATATTTTTAATAATTCCCGTGCTACTTTAATTTCCTGAACAGGGTCTGCACTCAGGGAAACACGCATTGTGTTACCAATACCAGCTGACAGAAGTGTCCCGAGACCTGCTGCACTCTTAATCGATCCAGCAAACAATGTGCCGGATTCTGTAATACCTAAGTGTAATGGATAATCGAAGGCAGCTGCGGCTTTCTGATAGGCCTCGACTGCCAAATTGACATCAGATGCTTTTAGAGACACGATGATGTCATGAAAATCAAGGTCTTCTAATATTTTAATATGGTGAAGCGCGCTTTCGACCATACCATCCGCCGTTGGATAGCCGTATTTTTCGAGAATCTTTTTCTCAAGCGAACCTGCGTTGACACCGATACGAATCGGAATCCCTTTTGCTTTTGCTGCATTGACAACCGCTTCAACTTTCGCCTGTCTACCGATATTCCCAGGGTTAATACGGATTTTATCTGCCCCTTGTTCAATCGCAATCAATGCTAGCTTATAATCAAAATGAATATCGACAACGAGTGGGATATTGATTTTTTCCTTGATAGCTCCAATTGAATAGGCAGCACGTTCGTCTGGGCATGCAACGCGGACGATTTGGCATCCGGCTTCCTCTAAACGCAGAATTTCTGCAACAGTCGCTTCGACATCATGCGTCTTTGTTGTTGTCATACTTTGGATGAAAAGCTCGTCACTGCCCCCGATGGTCAAATTACCGACGCGGACCTGACGTGTGTTTGCTCTGTTTATCATTGGTTTCATTTATTTCTCTCCTTAATTGTCTAGACCTTATAACTATATCTATTTTAGCAATCAACATAGCAAAAAGACAAGGGACAGCCCTTATCCGATGGATTCCATACAATTGCCAGTTGGGATACGCGACAATGGCAGGTCGATTTTCTCGCCTGCAACAAGCTGTTGATTTTGAAGATGTGGGTTTAGTGAATAAAAAGAATTCAATCTGTCTAAAAAACTCATAGTCGGGTCAGGATAGAGTGCGAATAACGTTTCAATCGTATCCCCATCAACTGTCATAACAGGGATGGAAGTTAGTTCTAGCTGTTTTTCACAGGACACTGGCTCACTATCATTCATAAAAGAAGCAAGCGAGATGGTCCCTTCTACGAGATCCATTCGGATGACATGAAAGGCAATGAATAATAGCGCAGCAAGTAGTAGTATTCTCATGGAAATTCCCCCTTCCTCAACTATATGCTCAGAAGGGGGAATTATTCATTTCACTAGTTTTGGGTAATACTTAGCTGCGGCAGCAATGTAGCCGACATGAATGAGCGATGTAATTAGCATACTGTAGTCACTCATAGCTGGGAAAAAATCAAGTGCAATGGTTACAAGGATAGGGACTGTTATAGCGATAGCCGCTGTATTCCACATAAATCGGTACTCTCCACGCCTTTTCATCAATCGCAGCAGAACGACGCCAATATAGGCGAAAATGCTAATGCGAAGGAAAATATAAAAAGTGCTAATCACTAGTTGCAGGATGAAAGCAATCGGATAGATGAGCCCGCCAATCAATTGACCTTGTTCAAGCAGTTCTGGCGAAGCTTCGAATAACACAGCATCACCCACAACATAACGTATAAAAGAGATGACTGTAAATAATGTTACAAATAGGAACACGAAGCGAAAAACTTTACCGATTTTCAATAAACGGAAAGCGGCTAACTTTTTGGGTTCATGGATGGATGCTTTAAAAATTTGGTATAGCTTCACAAAACGACCTCCTCCGTCTAGTACTAGTCTACCATTTTCATGACAAAGAGTGGTTGCTAGTAATTTCGACAGAATGATGACATTTTGTGAAGTAATTGTTAAGGGAATGTAAAGTTTTGCTCGTTTCTATTTACAATTCGTCGAGGTTGTCAACATAATAGGATGCTATTCTACATAAAGAGTGATGGAGGTTGACTGCGTAATGGAGGTAAACTGGCAGGAAATGCTGTTTCAGTTTCTGGGCGGATTAGGGATATTCTTATTCGCAATAAAGTATATGGGTGATGGCTTACAAAAAACAGCAGGTGATCGACTTCGCACAATTCTGGATCGCTTCACGACCAACCCGTTTATGGGTGTGCTCGTTGGTATTATCGTGACAGTGCTTATTCAATCGAGTTCTGGAACGACTGTTATTACAGTTGGACTTGTCAGTGCAGGCTTTATGACGCTGCGCCAAGCAATTGGTGTTATAATGGGAGCCAATATTGGGACAACTGTGACGGCATTCATCATCGGGCTTGATGTCGGAGCATATGCATTGCCAATCATGGCAGTTGGAGCATTCCTTATTTTCTTCATTAGGAAAAATCAAGTTAAAAATATTGGGGAAGTTATATTTGGCTTCGGTGGACTATTCCTTGGACTCGAATTGATGAGTGACGGGATGAAACCACTTCGGGAATTTGAAGCCTTCACGGATATGATGGTGTCGATGAGTGACCAACCGATGCTTGGTGTAGTTGTCGGAACGGTTTTCACATTAATTGTTCAAAGTTCTAGTGCGACGGTTGGGATTTTACAGGGCCTTTACGCTGAAAACCTTGTCGATTTGAATGGGGCTCTCCCGATTCTATTTGGAGATAATATCGGAACGACAATTACAGCTGTTCTCGCGTCGATCGGTGCGTCAGTTGCAGCAAAACGAGCTGCAGCAACGCATGTGCTCTTCAATATTGTGGGGACAGTTATCTTCTTGATGCTCCTCGTTCCGTTCACGGCTTATGTTGAATGGATATCAGGAGTGCTGGCCCTTGAGAATAAGATGCAAATTGCATTTGCACACGGTTCCTTCAACATTGCCAATACTATTATCCAGTTCCCGCTTATCGGAGCGTGGGCCTGGTTGGTAACAAAAGTAATTCCAGGTGAAGATGTAACTATTGAATATAAACCGAAGCATTTGGACAGGCATTTCATCGATCAATCACCAGCTGTTGCAATTGGACAAGCGAAAGAAGAAATTGTTCGCATGGGTGAATTTGGAGTTCAGGGATTACAGCAGTCTTTCGAATACTTGAAGACAGGCAATAAAAAACATGCGGAAACGGCCTATCAGATTGAAGATGCTATCAATAATCTAGATCGCAAAATTACCGATTATTTGATTGAAATTTCTTCTGTTAGTATTTCACCGCTTGAATCAGCACGCCATGTTATGCTGATGGACTCGGTACGTGATATTGAACGCATCGGGGACCATTTTGAAAATATTATTGAACTGATTGACTTCCGAGATGTTAACCGTGTGAAATTAACGGAGGATGCAATGGATGAGCTGACAGAAATGTTCACTTTAACTATTGAAACGGTTCAAAAAGCAGTTGACTCGCTCAATCTGAATGATATGGAATTGGCGAGAACTGTTGCTGAACAAGAGGACTTAATCGATAAAATGGAACGCAGATTTAGAAAGTCGCATATTTTACGACTGAATGAAGGTCGTTGTAGTGCGCAATCAGGCATGGTGTTTGTCGATATCGTCTCGAATTTAGAGCGTATTGGTGATCATGCTGTGAATATCGCGGAAGCCATTTTAGGCAATAGAGGATAAGGGGATGAGTCGATGGAAATGGTAGGCTGGATTGTTGCAATCGTACTGTTCATCATCGCATTTGCTGGACTTGTGTATCCAATCATTCCGTCGGCGGTTTTCCTAGTAGGTGGATTTCTCCTCTATGGATGGATTCATACGTTTGATGGGATGAATATCTTCTTCTGGATCATCCAAGTGTTATTCGTTATTTTGTTGTTCGGTGCGGACACTTTGTCCAATCTAGTAGGGGTGAAGAAATTCGGCGGCTCGAAGGCTGGGATGTGGGGTAGTACAATTGGCTTGCTCCTCGGTCCATTCGTCATTCCTGTCGCAGGTATTTTGATAGGGCCGTTTCTCGGAGCTGTCATTGCAGAATTGATCGTCTCTCGGTCTGATGTCAAGCAGGCATTCAAAACTGGTGTAGGTTCGCTCGTTGGATTTCTAACATCAGTCGTAACAAAAGGTTGTGTCATGGTCGTGATGATTGCCATCTTTGTCTACTTTGTTCGATAAATGTTCACAAATAGTACATTATATTTGAACGCTTTTTACAATTTTGATAATGTTGAAGATGTAGGATAATTTTGAAACTCACTAGGAGGAATAGACAATGGCTTACCAACTACCTGAACTTCCTTATGCATACGATGCATTGGAACCACATTTTGACAAAGAAACGATGAACATTCACCACACTAAACACCATAACGCTTATGTAACGAATTTGAATAACGCACTTGCTGGAAACGAAGAGCTTCTTAGCAAGTCAATTGAAGAATTGATTGCAAACCTTGATGCTGTTCCAGAAGCGGCACGTACGGCTGTCCGTAATAACGGTGGAGGCCACGCTAACCACTCATTATTCTGGGAGCAACTTTCAGCTGATGGCGGTGGACAACCAACTGGCGCACTTGCTGAAGCGATTGATAAAAAATTCGGTAGCTTTGATGCATTTAAAGAAGAGTTCGCAAAAGCGGGCGCTACACGTTTTGGATCAGGCTGGGCTTGGTTATCATTGAACAATGGCGAGTTGGAAGTAACGTCAACGCCAAACCAAGATTCACCAATCATGGAAGGCAATACACCACTTCTTGGACTTGACGTTTGGGAGCACGCGTATTACCTACACTACCAAAACCGTCGCCCTGACTACATTGCGGCATTCTGGAACGTAGTAAACTGGGACGAAGTTGCAAAACGTTTCGGTAAATAATTGAAACGAATAGCATTTTGAAGGAACAAAGCACAGACCCCGTACGTCAAGGTCTGTGCTTTTTCTTTTTTTGGTGTTATAATTCATGATTGAAGAAGGGGGAGATATTTTTGAAGAAGCAGGTGCATAAAGCCGATCAAGCTAAAATACGCCAACGAAAACATATTGCATTTCGCATGAACTTCCTATTCTTTTCAATTTTCGTCCTTTTTTCAATGCTTATTTTACGGCTAGGTTATTTACAAATCGTCAAAGGTGAAGATTATAGTCTCGCGCTTGAACGGACAGAAGAAATTACTGTCAATACAAGCATACCTAGAGGTAGAATATTCGATCGTTTAGGAACGGTTATGGTGGATAACGAACCCCAAAATGCCATCACGTATACGAAAACGACTTCAACAAGTGCAAATGAAATGCATAATATTGCTAAAGTACTAGCCGACCTGATTGAGCAAGATACCAAAAGAGTGACAATAGGTGATAAAAGAGACTTCTGGATTTTGACACATCCAGAGGAAGCAAAAGCGAAAGTATCAACGGAAGAGCAAAAAGCTATTGAAGAAGGATCGCCAACACTATCTCGTACAGAAGTCCAGCGTGCGATTAACAAGTTGACGCGAGAGCGAGTGACAGAAGAAGAGATTAACTCCTTTACAGACGATGAACTCGAAGTGCTTGCCATTTACAGGGAAATGATGTCTGGTTACGCTTATTCGCCACAAATCGTCAAAAGTGGTAATGTAACGAAAGAAGAGTTCGCAGCAGTCTCAGAACGTTTAGGAGAACCAGAACTACAGGGCGTCAATACGACGACAGATTGGGAGCGCGTAAAAAAATCGACGAATGCCATTCTCGGTACAACATCGACTCCAATCGAAGGAATTCCTAATTCACGTAAGGACTATTTCTTGGCCAGAGATTATGCAAGAAATGATCGTGTCGGAAAAAGTTATTTTGAGCAATATTATGAAGAGCTATTGAAAGGTCAAAAGACCATTATGAAAAACATCAAAGACCGTAGTGGTCGTGTTGTAGAAACGAAAACAATTAAAGAAGGAGAACCAGGTAAGGATCTTGTTCTGACGATTGATAGCGAGCTACAACTAGCGATTGAAGATATGGTCTCAGCAGAATTATTGAAATTGAAAGCAGGTCCGAATGCGCAGGAATTAGATAGGGCATTCTTTGTCATGATGAATCCAAATAACGGAGAAATCCTATCGCTCGTTGGTAAACAAGTTGTCAAAAATAAGGAAACTGGTAAATTCGAAATACTAGATTATGCGTATGGTACGTTCACCTCATCTTATGAAGCCGGATCGACTGTGAAGATGGCAACTTTACTCACTGGTTATCAGGAAGGTGCAGCACGTATTGGAGAAGTGAAAATAGATGAACCGCTTAAAATCGGGGGAATTTATAAAAGGTCACTTTTCAACCAACATTCTAGAGTCGCTGTAAATGATATTGAAGCTATTGGTAAATCTTCAAACGTTTATATGTTTAGGATTGCCATTGCAATGGGGAAAGGGAATTACAGATTTGGAGAATCAATGAGAATCGATAAAACCGCATTCGATCGATTCCGTCAATCGTTTTCTTCATTTGGTCTAGGAACAAAGACGGGTATTGATTTGCCGGGTGAGGTGCCTGGGATTCCTGGAAAGGATACATTGACAGGATTATTACTAGACTTTTCTATCGGACAGTATGATACGTATACACCTCTCCAGCTTGCGCAGTATGTGTCGACGATTGCCAATGGTGGATACCGCATCGCACCAAAAGTATTAAAAGAAATTCGTGAGCCTTCTGCAGATGGTGAAATTTTCGGGCCTTTAATTCAGGAAACAGAGATTACGATTTTAAATCGTATTAATAGTACAGATGCAGAGATTGAGCAGGTGAAGCGTGGGATGAAGTATGTGTATGAGCAGGGGACGGCGAGAAATATGTTTGCTGGCAAAGATTATGACGGCGCCGGGAAAACGGGTACTGCGGAATCATATAGTAATGGCAGCACCATCAATCTATCGCATGTTGGTTTTGCTCCCTACGAAAATCCGGAAATTGCTTATGCATATATCATTCCGCATATCACTACAACATTGACATCCCCACCAGGTGCACAAAATGATGTCACCAAACTAGCTGTGGACAAATACTTTGAGCTAAAAGCGCAGCGAGCGAAAGACAATACGGCTACTGTGACACAGTCCATTCAACAGGCACCTGAAGAAATTGGTAAATAAAAAAATAGGGAAGCCACGAAAAAGTGGTCTCCCTATTTTTTTATTTGACTGTTGTAATTTTTTTGGCGATGGTTTGGTAATCCATTGAAGAATCGAGATAATATTCCCCAATCTGAATTTTGCCTGATAGGCCATTGTCGATGAGGTAGGCGTCAAACGCAGCGGCATCTTGAATAATGCCTAAGCTTTCTAATGATGTAGTGACGAAAGTGGAATTGGCACCGCGTTCAATGATTAGATTGGGTTCGTTGCTATCTTCCTCTATTTTCTCCTCTACCTCTACCTTTTGCACGTCTCTTTCCGTGGAAGATGAGGTTTGGGCGATTGCCAACTCTTCTTTGGTTTTAGCAAGTTCGCTTTGCAGCTCAATGACCTCGTCTTGTAATTGCTGTACTTCTGGGCTAACAACTTCCTCACGATTATTGGTGAAATAAAGGATCCCACCAGCTAGGATACAACCAATTCCCATTGCGCGCAGCACCTCCCGCATCATGTCACCACGCCTTTCGACTGCAATACCGTGATAACCTCTTCGTTTGATAGGGAAGACCGTTTGGCAATCTCATTGATGGAATAGCCTTGGGAATGAAGCGACAGAATTTGATTGATAATGATATTGTGAACGGGTTTGGCTTTTGTTTTTGCAATTATTTTACGTTTTTTCCCTAAAGGCATCGGAGGAGCACCGATCATTAGTTCTTCTTCGACGGCCCTTATTCTTTTTTTCAACCCACTAGTTTCTTCATGAAGACTAATGGAAACCTTCTCCAATTCATCTGCGTATTTGTTGGAGAAATTACCGAAGAAAAATGAAGCTATTATACTTATAAGTCCAATAATGAGTAGGATTATCGGAATGTCCATTTCACCACTCCTTTGAAGAGTCAATTTGATATCAGTTTACCATAGACGACTCGTTTAGGAAATTTCAATCTTTCCACTAGACAAATACGAGTTATATGATACACTTGATAAGTCGTATAAATCATGCTCATAATAAATTTTATATTCCTGATGAGTGGGAGGGACAATAATGCGCGTAAATATTACACTTGCTTGCACAGAATGCGGTGAGCGCAACTATATTTCAAAGAAAAACAAGCGTAACAATCCGGAACGTCTTGAAATGAAAAAATACTGCTCACGTGAAAAGAAACAAACTTTGCACCGTGAAACGAAATAATCGCTCAGGCCAAAACCTTCACCGGTTTTGGTTTTTTCATTTGAAAACTGAGGAGGATGTAAATGTCTAAACAAGTAGTGAGGAATCAAGTGCTAGATCTATTGAATAGTATGGATCGTGAAGAATATAGTAGGATGTCTATGGCCATCGTGAATCGAGTACTCCTATCGGATGAATTCCGCAGTGCTGAGACGATTGGACTAACGTTGTCTCGTTTCCCAGAAGTAGATACACGTCCGCTTATTGAAGCTGCCTGGCAAGCTGGTAAGCGTATTGTGGTGCCCAAGTGCATACAAGCAACACGTGAGATGGATTTCCGGCTTATTACATCGTATCGGCACGTAGAAACGGTTTATATGAACCTTTTAGAGCCGATTGTGGAAAAAACAGTTGCGGTTGAAAAAGATGCTATTGACTTACAAATTGTACCGGGAGTGGTATTTTCAAACGAGGGGTACAGAATTGGCTTTGGCGGAGGCTATTATGACCGTTACTTATCCGATTATAAGGGGGAGACGCTGTCTTTGGCGTTTGACTGCCAAACAGGTCAGGCAGTCCCTGTGGAAGGGCATGATATTCCAGTCCATAAGATTTTCACAGTAGAAAAGGTCCTTCATTGTCAGGAAAATGGGGTTTGAATATGAAAGATTATTTTGGAGTTCTTCAATTATTGAAGCGCTTTGGAATTTATGTTTATACGGGTGACCGACATGTCGACATTGACATGGTACAGTCTGAAGTAAAAGACCTTTATGACAGTGGCTTACTGATGCAGGAGGATTATTTGCAAGCGATGCTAATTTTGCGTAAAGAAGCATCTGAATTATGAGAATAGACCTATCGTTATCATCCTTTTTACCTTTTCTTCATGATTAATGAAACTTTTCATCGGTCACACCGTCTATTATATAGTGCAGTTTAATGAGCACATCAAATTCAAAGTAGTAACTATACTGCTGAAAGGGAGAGATGGAATGAAGAACTTCGTATGGCCCAAACATTCCGTACTCATCATCGCAATTATCGCAACTTGGCTTACAACGTATTTCGGCTATTTAACAAGCTTCAATATGAAAATTGATAATCTAATGCAGGAATTCATTCTTTTTTTGAATCCACTTAGTTTCCTGTTATTTGTTTATGGCCTTGCGCTATTCATGAAGAGTACGAAAAGACGCAACATCTATTTACTATCGGTGAGTGCAATCACTTCAATCATTATGTTTAGTAATGCAGTGTTTTATAGATTTTTTAATGATTTCATCACATTACCGGTACTATTTCAAACAAGTAACTTTGGAGATTTGTCATCCTCGGTAACTGCCAATCTCCATTTGACGGATATCTTCTTTTTTACAGATGTTCTCATTGTCTATTTGGCGATACGGTATATACCGGAAGGCCAACGTAGCGAACAGCGCGGAAAAATTGCTAGAAAGCTTTATTTTGTCGTAACAGCTACAGTAATGATGGTCAATTTAGGGCTAGCTGAAATGGAAAGACCACAATTGTTAACGCGCAGCTTTGACAGAGAGCTTCTTGTGAAAAATATTGGAACCTACAACTATCATATTTATGATTTGTTCATTCAATCAAAATCGCATGCACAACGTGCGCTTGCAGATGGCAGTGAATTGGTAGAGGCAGGGAACTATATTAATGCTAATTATGCTGCTCCTGATCCGGAAATGTACGGACTTGCGAAAGGACGCAATATTATTGCGATTTCGCTTGAATCCTTGCAGTCTTTCGTCATTAATGAAGAGATGGATGGGCATGTTATTACACCATTCCTGAACGAGTTGACGAAGAATCCAGATACATTCTATTTCTCTGATTTTTATCATCAGACAGGGCTTGGAAAAACATCGGATTCAGAATTCATTCTTGAAAATTCGTTGTATCCAAGAAACGGCAGTGCAGTATTTTTCACACATAGTGGAAATACGTACCAGTCAATGGCAGAGCAACTTGGAAAAGAGGGCTACTTCACAAATGTGATGCATGCCAATAACCGAAGTTTCTGGAACCGTGATATTATGTACGGTGCCCTTGGAATCGATAAGTATTATGATCTTGAAAGTTATGAAATCGGTGAAGGGGAAGCTGTTAACTGGGGAATGAAAGATATTCCGTTTTTCAATCAATCCGTTGAGTTGATGAAAGATATGCCACAGCCATTTTATTCAAGGTTGATTACATTGACGAATCACCATCCGTTTGATTTGGATGAGGAAGATATGCTCATCCCAGCATATACTTCGAACTCGAATACATTAAACAAATATTTCCAGGCAGTAAGGTATATGGACGAAGCGATTAAAGTTCTTTTTGATGACTTGAAAGCGAATGGGCTCTATGATAATTCGATTATTGTTATGTATGGAGATCATTATGGTATTTCAGAAAACCATAACAAGGCGATGGGGATGTATTTAGATAAGGAAATTACACCTTATGATAATGCGAAATTACAACGGGTTCCTTTGTACATTCATATTCCTGGCTACGGCGAAGGAAAAACGATTGACGAAGTGGCGGGGCAAATCGACTTGAGGCCGACCATTCTTCACTTAATGGGTATTGATACAAAGGAAGATATGCAATTGGGTTCGGATATTTTCTCTCCGGATCATGAACCGTTTGCCATTTTCCGAGACGGACGTTTTGTAACCGATAAAGCTGTTTTCACGCAAGATGTTTGTTACGACAGTGAGACAGGTGAAGAAATGGATCGGGAGGCATGTGAGCCGTTTATCGAACGTGCTGCGACGGAGCTAAACTATTCCGATATGATTATCAATGGAGATTTGCTCAGGTTTAAGGAAGAGCAAGAATTAGAAAATATACCGAAAATTACAGGTCAACAGAAGGAATGATAAGGTTCTGCACGGAACTTTCCGTGCAGCCTTTTTTTATAGCTTAGGAAATTATAAAATTCTCGTACTGTGGATAAGTCGGAATAGGGGATTTCTCGTCTAGGCTCCAGCGCCTAGCCCCTCGAGTCGCTTCGGTCTTGCTAGTAAAGGGTAAAGGGCGCCTTTACTAGTAAGACCTCCAGCGCTTGTCGGGGCTGAACAGGCGCTTGCGCTTTTGTTCCTTGCTTCAGCATAATTTATAGATGAATAGAGAATGGAGGTGGCATCGTGAGAATAAGATTGGTCGCCTTCTGCATCGCCGCCTTACTAATGACAGGTTGTACAGCAAAGACGGACGACAATATGAAAGGAAATCCATTAGATAATGAACCAATTGAACAGGTCGATGTAATCGATGAAGAAATCGGCAAAATACTAACTGCTGATCCTGCAAAATTCCATTTTGTTGCAGATTGGTTGACAGATAAGAAAATTGTCTACGTTGAAAAGGATGAAGGTTTTTACAAAGTAAACACTTTTGACTTGAATACAGGTGAAACGGATACATTGCATGAAGAAAAATCTATTGTCATTGATGTCCTCATCCACCCCTCAAAAAAATATCTATTACTACATACAAGTGATAATTCAACTTCTGCAACGATTAAAATCTTATCGACGGACGGTATTATACAGGATGAAATTGAAGTTGCTTCAACAGAATTGGCCATTGAGTGGAATGATTTAGATCCGTCGCTTATTCTTCTAACTGCATTTTATCAAGATTGGACATTCGATCTTTTTCTATATAAGGGAGCAGAATCTTATTTAGGTCTTCTTCCTATCGAAGATCCATTTCCTAAATGGTTTGGTACAGAGCAGATTGTAATTGGGTATATGGAAGATCATCCCTTAGATGGTGGGGAGCTTCTCCTTTATAACCCAACAACAGAAGAGTGGGGTGATTTAGGGGTCGATGGAGTTATCTATTACGATACATATGAACAGTCGTTATTGACCGTGAAAATCAATGAGGCGGGGGATGCACATTACGAGTTATCGGAATCGAATGGTAGACTTCTGTCGGAATGGACACTACCTGCGGTCAGTAATTATTCAGAATGGGTAGTTCTTGAAGTTGAATGGGCTTCAAACCACACGGTGTTTCTTCGAGCACCGGCAATAGGCGGTCAATTGGACGAGTTATCCTCTCCGTTTCGTTTGATTCAAGAAAAAGAAGGGCAGCAGCAGGTGATTACTGAAGATATTGCAGCGGGCTTCCTGCGCTGCTCACCATCTGGGTTAACTTGCATAACTGGTTCTTCCGCAACAACGCTTATTGATATCGAAACAGCAGAAGAAAGAATATGGCTAGATTTTCTGGAATGAAAAAGAACAACATCTTTTGTGGATATATACGCAAAGGATGTTGTTTTATTTTAGCTTAGGAAACAACCAGGCGCCGATTCTCGCCGCCATCGTCTAGCATGAAAATAGTTCTAACCCCTAATAAAGTTTAGTCCATTATTTCAAAGGGAAATAATGATTATATAACAATACATCCAGGCTGATATAATTTTGGTGGATCATTTTTGAATGATACCCTGTTTAGGAAACTGGTTATGACAGGATTGAAGAACCGTCTATTGTGCATAAAGCACGTATACAAAAATTTTGAAACATTACTCCTGTCATATGTATTGTTAAATTTATGATTGGGGTGATTTCTGATGGAAGCAATGATTGAACGGTGTGCTGGCCTAGATGTACACCAAGAAACAGTGGTAGCTTGTGTTTTATATGGACCGGTAGATAAAAGACCGAAGAAGGAAATTAAAACATTTTCAACGACTACAACAGGACTTTTATCACTAAGTGATTGGTTAACTCATTTTCAAGTAACGGATATCGTTATGGAAAGTACCTGTGTCTATTGGAAACCAGTATGGAACATATTGGAGTTTTCCTTTCATCTCGTTCTCGCTAATGCGAGACATGTCAAAAATGTTCCGGGACGCAAAACAGATGTTAAGGATGCAGAATGGCTTGCTAAATTATTACGAAGTGGACTGATTGAAGGTAACTTTGTTCCGCCGGAAGAGATTCGGGATTTGCGAGACCTTACGCGTTATCGAACAAAACTAATCGGACATCGCACCTCGGAACGTAATAGAATACACAAAATACTCCAAGACGCCAATGTTAAATTGACTTCTGTACTATCCGATATCTTTGGTGTTTCAGGACGCCGTATTCTGGAAGCAATTATGGAAGGCGAAAAAATAGAAGTCAATCATCTTAAAAAACTAGTGGATGGAAGAACGAAAGCGAGTATCGCGGAAATCGCAGAAGCAATCAATGGGCGTATCCGTCTACATCATCGGAATATGTTGCGCTATCATTGGGAGCACATGATATATTTGGAAAAAGCCATCGCTGACATCGAAAAACAGATTGATCAATTACTTCGTCCTTATCAGAAAGAAGTAGAATTACTTATGACGATTCCGGGTGTTAAGAAAGACTCTTCCGCTGTATTTATCGCTGAAATGGGTGTTGATATGTCTGAATTTAAATCGGCGAAACATCTCGCGTCTTGGGCTGGTGTTAGTCCTGGAAATTATGAAAGTGCTGGTAAAAATAAAACGGGTAGGACTACTCATGGAAATAAAGGATTGAGGACAACAGCTGTCCAATGTGCTTCAGCGACTAGTAGACAGAACAATAGAATTTCTTCTCATGAGAAAAGAATCGCCAAAAGACAAGGGAAAATGAAAGCGCGGGTTGCTTCTGCACATTTAATTCTGACCATTGCTTATAATATCTTAAAAACAGGTGAACCGTATAAGGAACTAGGCGCCGAATACGTTCGCGAGAAGCAACAATACAATGAGGCGAAAATGATTAAATATCTAAGAGAGAAAGGATACACAGTAGCGGCATCTGAAAAACAAGGTGCCTGAATTTATTAGTGAAAAGAGCATACATAACAGTAACGCCCTTTTTTAAAAAAACAGGATAGAGGGCTTACTTTCGTATTGCCTTCTATCCAAGTTCTTTTCATACAAAATTATAAAATTCTCGTACTGTGGATGAGTCGGAATAGGGTTATTTCTCGCTAGGCTCCAGCGCCTAGCCCCTCGAGTCGCTTCGGTCTTGCTAGTAAAGGCAAAGGGCGCCTTTACTTTCAAGCCCTCCAGCGCTTGTCGGGGCTGAACAGGCGCTTGCGCTTTTGTTCTGCTATTAAATAAAAGAAAAAGCACCTAATTTAGGCGCTTTTACTTTTCTTATAGACCTGGTGGGTACCCTTGGAAAACGACTGTCGCAATTGTAAAGCCTCCAAAAACGACTGCAGCTCCAAGATTGAATACAATACTTAAAACATTCCGTTCTTTGAACGCTTGGACTGTACCAACGACCGCTAAAATTGCGATAAGTCCGAAAATAACCATCAATAAGTTCATTGGGAAGACACTCCTTTCGATAGGAACTTCTGTTAAAGTCACTCACGTCCTGAGAGTGATGCAGAAGTCAGCACATCCATGCAAGTCCGATTTAACAATATTCCTCCTCTATTGTACTGTTTATAATCAATTTTGTCGAGGTAAATAAGTGACGATTGTTTGAAATCGTATTTCAGGTTGCGTAATATGTGTGGGGGAGGTGAGAATGATGTTGAAGGTTAGTACATATCCGTTAGGACCCATTCAGACAAATTGTTATATCATTCAAGATGAAATGGGGAATTGCCTCATTATCGATCCAGGCGAAGAAAGCTCACGTATTATTCGTAAAGTGGTTAGCCAAGAATTGACACCGGTTGCCATTCTGCTGACGCACGCCCATTTTGATCATATCGGGGCTGTTGACAGTGTAAGGGATCGTTTTGGTATACCTGTTTATATTCATGAGGAAGAGCGTGAATGGCTGTCAGACCCTAAGTTGAATGGCTCTGCAAAATACCCTGGATTGCCGGATGTCCGGAACAGGAAGCCGGATCATTTGATAGCACAAGAAGGTGTGATGGAGGTTGGCCCATTTACGTTCGAAGTACGGCATATGCCAGGGCACTCACCGGGAAGCGTTTCTTATATTTTTGAGAGTGCTCGTTTTGCGATTGTTGGGGATACCTTGTTCAAACGAAGTGTGGGCAGGACTGACTTGCCGGGTGGTAATACGGGAATCTTACTTGATTCCATCCATAATAAGCTACTCACGCTCGATGATGATTTTATCATTTATCCTGGGCATGAATCTTGGACGACACCTGGGGATGAAAAAGATTCAAATCCTTTTTTGAATGGATTTTAAGACGATTTACCTTCATTCGGCAGAAGATTATCACCACTATGGTTGATGAGATAAATGCAGCTTTGTTTTCCTGTTCAGTGGGTGTTCAAATGCTTGCTGAAAGAAGATAAAACCTCCGGACGCAATTACGCCGGGTGTAATCGATTAGAAATAAAAACAAAAAAACAGCCCAACTAAAGGCTGTTTTTTTGTATGTACTTTTAGTGCATACCTTGTACGTGAATGAATGTTGTGTAATAGCTGAATCCAACCATGAAAACAGTTAGGTAAGCTCCAAAAATATACATATACATACGTTCTGTAAGGTTCAAAAACCCAAGTAGTAAGAAGAACACTGTACTCGCGACAAAAAGAAGCGCAGGTGTTAACATATCTCCAACGAAAAACATAACCGCGAAAATACCTGTCCACCAGCCCATTAACTTAAACATATTATCCATGTGTGCGTCCCTCCTTAATAAAACATTACAATAAGCTCACATTCATTATAAAGGATAATGACTACAGATGTAAACTCCAATCGTTATTTCATTGTGACAAAGAAGTGGATAAGGAGAAATGTTTTTGTTTTTATGTAGCAAAATCCTTTTTAATATGAAGGAGAGCCTTTTGCTAAATACAAGATTTACTATATGAAAATGGGGTGAAATTTTAAATATGCTTTCTTTTAAGCGAAGCAAAATTCGACTTCAAGGAAAAGTATTCCAATTTGGAGTTGCAAGTCGTATACTGTGTCGTAAGGTGGAAAGTGGTCTTCCATCTTCAACTTGAAAAAAAGAGGGGTGTTGAATGATTAGAAATGATAACGTCGTCGAACAGAAGAGCTTTCAGCTGCTTGAGACGGCTATCCAATACGAAGCAAGCGATATCCATCTGGTTCCGATGCGGGGAGGATACGATGTATTATTCAAAAAGCATGCAAGGCTTGATCGATCCGGAACATTACCCCCACAGTTGGCGGTCCGTATGATTTCATTTTACAAATTTCTTTCCTCACTAGACATTAGCGACAAACGTAAACCCCAAAGCGGTTCTTTTCATAAACAAATAGATGGTAATAATTTTTCTTTCCGCGTGTCAACGATCCCATCCATAATGATGAAAGAAAGTGTCGTCATTCGCCTGCAAAGGCATGACCGAATCGTTTCGCTCGACGAGCTATGCATTGAGCAGGAATGGTCAGATAAATTGCGCCAAGCAGTTTCTGAGCAGCAAGGTCTTATTTTATTGACCGGGCCAACTGGCTGCGGCAAGACGACGACCATTTATTCTTTAACGGCTCATTTGAATCAGTTAGAACGGCATGTGATTACTCTAGAAGATCCTGTCGAAAATAACCACTCGCATTTATTGCAAATTCAAGTAAATGAACGGTCGGGGATGACATATTCCGCTGGTTTGAAAGCTATACTGCGTCATTCACCAGATGTTATTATGATTGGGGAAATCAGGGATAGCGAAACTGCGAAAATTGCTGTTCAAGCTGCTTTAACGGGACATTTAGTTCTGACTAGCGTTCACTCCAAAGATCCAGCGGGTTGTTTTTATAGAATGATGGATTTTGGTATTTCTGCTGAAGAACTGCGACAAACGATTATTTGTATAGCAGCCCAACGTTTAGTTCAAACAGCTTCTGGGCAGATGGGGGCGGTCTTTGAAATTATTCAAGGAGATACGCTTAACCGTATGACTGACTCGATTATGAAAGGCGATCGAGTGGTTGTTCCAGAAGAGTTGAGGGTGGAGTCGCTCATTCAAAAATACAGTAGACGAAGCGTGATACAAGATGCCTAAAATACTATTTCAACAAAGAAATAGACTTCACAATCGCCCAGAATTTCTAGAGCGACTTGCTGTTTTGTTGATGGAGGGATATACATTTCATGACGGTATCACATTGTTATTGCCACATCATATGAAAGAGTACGCTACTGTTTTAGCGATCATTAATGATGACTTTAAGCAAGGGCTCGGTGTGACACATATCTTAGGGAGATTTGATTTTTCTTCAAGTACGCTTCTCCCTGTTGCCATTGCGGAATTGGATGGGCGACTTGCGTTAGCTTTGAAAGGGATGGCAGCCCGTTTGAGGAGAAAAGAAGAAAAACAAAAGAAATTAAAAAACCTTTTGGCATATCCGATTGTTCTATTTGTCTTTATCAGTGTCTTGCTTCTTGCTTTTCGGCGTTTTTTCTTGCCTAACATGGAAGCTCTTGCATTGACTAGACACAGTGGAGCGAATGGATTTGTATCCAGCTTACCATCGATTGTGACAAAGATTCCTGACGTTGTAATAAGTTTGGTGTTGCTGATTATGTTATTAACGTTACTATGCGTCGTCATTTACAAAAAATTTGAACCTAAAACTAAAATTCGTATCATGATGTCAATTCCTGTCGTAGCTACTTTTTTTTCGATGCTAAAAACGCGCGATTTTGCAAGTGAAATAGGAAGTTTGTTACAATCAGGGCTTTCTATGCAAAATGCCCTTGATGTCTTGATTGACCAACATCTGGATATTGTACTCAGTGAAATTGCTAGTAATGTAAAAGAATTAGTTGTTTTCGGAGAGCCATTCCACACAGCCACCTACATGACAGCAGGTCTGAGCACTCAATTAGCTGCATTTGCCGAGCATGGATCGGACAGTGGTTATTTGGCGAAAGAGCTACTCATTTATAGTGAGCATCTAGCTGAGGCAATAGATGATATGTTAACGAGAGCTTTAGCTGTGCTTCAGCCAGCTCTTTTTAGTATCATTGCCATTTGTATTTTAGCTGCTTATCTTGCCTTGCTCCTACCAGTTTACGGCATGATGAATAAATTATGAAAGGAGAAAATAGATGAAAAAGTATAAGGAAGAATATGGATTCACTTTGATTGAAATGATGATTGTTCTCCTCATCATTTCAATGCTTATCCTAATCGCTATTCCGAATGTAACAAAGCATTCCAGGTCAATTGATGAAAAAGGGTGTGCGGCCTATGTGAAAATGGTTGAAGGGCAGGTAGAGGCGTTTAAAATGGATGAAAAACAGATGCCTACAAGTCTAGCAGATTTAACAGATAAGGAATACCTACCTGAAAATCCGCAATGTCCAGATGGGCGGCAGCTATCCATTAACACGGAAGGTAAAGTAGAAGTGGCGGGGGGATCTACAAATCCATGAGCGGGTGGTGAAGGACAATAAGGAAAGTGGTTTCACGTTTCTAGAAATGATTCTCGTCTTATCTATTGTATCGATTATAACCGCTGTTATTTTGCCGATTGGCGATAGGTGGATACGAACTGTCTCAGAAGAAGATGGATTGCAAGCGTTTATTGCATCGATTCATAATTTACAGGCGTATTCCATGGCGAATCATGTGGGGACGAAATTAGATTTCATGAATTCGGGTGCGACGTACATTACATCGGTGCCGGGGAAATTTGAATTTGCAAGGACAGATTTTCCAGCAGGTATGAGATTAGTCGATTCAAGTCGTATGAGAGCAGTTGAATTTCATGCTAACGGAGATATTGTGAAATCAGGCACGTTTGTACTGGAAACAAGTTCTGGTCTAATTGAAATACGCTTTCAATTTCAGCGTGGGAGGATGATTATTTATGAATGAGGGAGGTTATTCATGGTCTGAGGCAATACTAACGCTGATGATTGTCATGACCGTCTTTGGAACACTACTTCCTTTAGCGACAACAATGACCTTGAAGTTACAGATGAAAAAGTCGCAAATGTACGCAGCGGAAACGGCTCTTCAGGGGGCTATCTATTTTAAGGCGTATGGCTTGCTGGAAGGTGGCCGTGAGATAGACGGGATCGATTATGACTGGTCGATTGAAGGACAAGCTGTCTGTGTATCGTATCGTGTAGTCGATAAGGATATTAGGAAATGTGTCGGTTGATGAAGAAGATGGATGAACAGGGCTATACACTGCTAGAAAATATCTTTCAACTTCTTATTATGACAGCTTTCATCCACCTTTTTCTGCTGTTTTTCTTTTGGAAAGGTCCAATTGATCAACAATACGCAGATTACTCGTCCACGCAATGGGAATTATTCTCTGTCGAATTGCAGCAACTTCTTGCAAATGTCAAAGAAATTCAATTGCTGAATGCGGGAAAAGTTATTCATCTTCAAAATAATCATGGATCTGTTACGATTGAACAAAGTGGCACTGTCATAAGAAAGCGAGTGGCTGGGAGTGGACATATTCCGCTATTTACAGGTATACAAGCTGTAACATTTACCTTTGATAGTACGACTTTGACTGCCTTTGTGACGATGGTGGATGGTTCCGTTAACGTAAGGGGGTTCGCCGTTGGGATTTATCCAGAATGAACGCGGTGCTATGCTTGCGGCAGCGATTATTTTATTATTTTTCGTCAGTCTCTTTCTTTTCACCCTCGTTTCATGGCATGATAGTCTACATCATATAGATTTGAGAGGTAGAATGCTGTGATACCAACGGTTTATGGCTATGTGCAAGAACTGAAAATATGAAAAACTAACATTCTGCTAACTTTTATTTCTCTTTCCTTGCTAAAGCAGAAGATTTTACGATATCCCCGAATTTTTTATGCATATCCTCACTCACGGTTTTCTTCATGCGCTTACTGACATGTGTATACACTTCACGGGTCATTTTAGCGTTCTTATGCCCAACTCGATTCATAATATAGTTTAAGTCTGCGCCCGCTTCTGTGAGCATGCTGACATGCGTGTGACGTAATATATGGGGAGTGGCATGTTTTTTGATCGAGGTTTTTTTAAGCAACCTCGTCATGCGTTGGTCGAAAAATCCAACAAAGTAAGGGCGACCATTCGGACGACTGAAAACAAGTTTCAAATCTTGGTAATCATCATCTTTTAAATTTGTCTGTCTAACCTTATCCTGGTACTCTTTCAATTCTGCGAGCATATCCATTATACCTTGATCCATCTCGATTGTCCTAATAGATTCGGTCGTCTTCGGCGTATCGATGTCAAAGTCATACATATTGTTAGTGGGGGAGTAAATTGTTTTCGTGATCCGTATTTTATTTTCTTCAAAATTAATATCAGGCCATTTCAAAGCGCATATTTCCCCGGGACGCATTCCACTAAATGCAGCAACGTGAAAAAACTCCATGTCGAATAATAATCCTCTGGTAGCTGTCGTTTCTAAAAACTCTTCCAATTCTTCGCGTTCAAAAAACTTATCCCTCGCATTATAATTTTCAATGTCATCAACGGTTAGTTTTTTCTTCGGCAAGAACGCTTCAGTTATCGGACTTTTTTTAATCATTTTGTGCTTTATTGCATATCTGTACATCATCGTCACCGTCGTATGGTAACCACCAATACTTGATGTGGCATAACCTTTTTCGAAAACGTCATTGAGCATTGTTTGATATTGATACAGCGTCAAATCGCCAATTCTGACACTGCCAATGTAGCTGTTTATCCTCTTTAACGCCGATTCTTTATAATCAATCGTGGACCGTTTCACACCGGTTAACCTGTATTCTTCAAGCCATAAGGAACCTAGTTCGGCAATAGTCATTCGCTCTGCTACTTTTTCGTCCACGCCAAAATCTTTCAAGCTATCTATTGCATCTTGTACTTTTTTTGTAGCTTCAGATTTCGTTTTACCTCGCCTTGATATTTGCCTTCGTTTACCTGTGACTGGATCGCGCGGGCCGTCAGTGACACATACCCACTTTTTGCCCTTGATTAACTCTTTGCAATGCACGAAATCTCCTCCCTTTAATTAAGACAACATCGCATATGCATGTTGCTGCGTGAATTTTTCCAATCTAATTTCTGCGAATTCGTAAGATACACTGAATGCTTTCTGAATCTCCCATATCGCTTTTCTACGATTGCGCGGCAAATCCAATTCGTGCAGCATAAATGTAGGAACGCAGAAATGATACATAAAACTTTCAGCCTGCCATTCTTGCAATTTCCTGAATAGCGGGTGCATGTTCAACTGATTGCCGCTATGTCGCAAAAAGTGACAAACTTCATGTCCGAATTCCATCCACTCCTCGCGTTTCGTACCTCTCACTAGGATGACTTCATTGTCGAATCTATACGCACTTCTTTTGTAGACAATCTCTACTTCTAACCTTTTCGCTATTACCCACATATCCATATCGGCGGGGGTGGTAATGCCTATCGATATGTACAAGTCGCGTATAAAGTCCTCTAAGTATGTATACAAGTAATGACCTCCTTAGAATGTATGTTTGGTTTGGCGGGTAAAAGAAAAGGCGTACGAAAATGCACACCGATTAAAGTTGATTACTTTTTATTCTTAGTTGTAAAAATATCTCCACAATTATTACATCTCCATTGGTCATCGCCTTTTTTTCCGGCGAAACCAGCCAATGCACCTACGCCACCAGTCAATATTGCGCCACCAGCTGCTTTACCTACCGAGAACGCCTTTTTATTATTTTGCATGAATTGTAAATTTTTAGAAGCGCATTTAGGACATTTGATAGTCGGATTTAATTGTTCTTCTAACTCTTCCAAAGTTGGCGGTGTGTGTTTTTTTATTTTATGACCAGATTTGATGATAGACTCTCTGATTTCATCCGCGGTGACGGTTTTTAGTTTAAGCATTTGCTTAGTTGTAAGACTTGTTGCTTTTTTAAAACAATCCATACATAAAAAATCATCGTTTGCAATTTTACGCCTGTCCATTATAGAGGCTTCTTTTTCACATATTGCACACAGTTTGGCCAACGCAATCCACTCCTTACTGTTTTTTCTGACTCACCTTAAACTTAATATAATCATATACTTCTTTCATCTCTTCTGCGTCCAGCGACTCCAAATCTCTGAACATCAAATCAATGTCAGGGAATTCGGCTGCTATCCGACCCATATAAAAAGCTTTATCTTCATTAACATGTTCAGAACTAGTATTACTGGACCTACCTAGTAAGTAGTCTACTTTAACTTCATAGAGATCAGCTAATTTAGTTAGTGTTTCAGTGTCCGGATCTCGATAATCTCTTTCGTAATTGGATAGGACGGTATTTGTGATTCCAATTTTTTCAGCAACAAATTTTTGGGACCAATTTCTTTTTGTTCTCTCGTGTCCTAATCGCTTACCTAAACTCATGATTTTAATCCTCTCGTTATTTATTTGTTCTTTAATAATATCAATATTTCACGTAGCGTTAAATAGATTCCACGAAAAGTTAATAAAAGTGTTGACATCCACTTAACGTGGAGTTAATATGTAATTAGGAGTTCCACATAAAGTGGATTTTGGAAGGCGGTGACATGATGGAAATTCACGAAAAGGTGAGTGAATTGAGGATTTCGAAAGGAATCTCTCAAACTTTCATCGCTAGTAAGCTTGATATCACAGTATCGGGATACAATATGAAAGAACGTGGAAAACGTCCCATCAGTATTAAGGAGTTAGAACTGATAGCAAAAACGCTCGACGTAGAGACTTCATATTTTTTTGAGAATAGAATCCACGTAAAGTGTAAAAATGGACAAGCGGTCGTATAAAAATATATACCTCACACCCAGCAACGAAAGTTCGAAAGAGCGGAGTCGGCCACGATCTTCTTCTATAGAAGGGAGCCACGCCAATAGGTTACGCCAAGACTTCGAACTTTGATTGGTGGGTGTGGAGAGTGAGAAAGGAGAGTTTGACATGATAACCATGGAATTTGACTACGACAAACTTGCAGAAGCGTTAAGGCCTGTACTTCGGGAAGAAGTTCAATCGTTCATGAGTGAGTCGCTACAAAAACGCGATTTACCACCTCTGCTAACGCGAAAAGAAATGATGTCTCTGTTACGCATCAGTCATGACAAAGCAGCAGAGTTAACCGCAAGACCAGATTTCCCGGTCAATAGAGCGGTCGGGCGATTATTGTTCCCGACGGACAAGTTGTTTGAATGGGTAGACCGTCACACACAATGGGTTGAAGAAAACACTGGTTATTTCAAAGTTAGCTAGATTCACAAATCGCAACTATCTTCATTGGTGAAACGATGACTAGATCAGAATTACTAATCTACTAACTATTAATAGGAGGTACACCATGAACCACAAATGCCCAAGGTGCAAAAACACGGACCATCCAATCAACGCAAAGTATTGCAAGATTTGCGGGTTGGAGATTGAGTGAGATTTACGAATCTACTATATAGGAGGTGAGAGGGATGACGGAAGAACGCAAACAACAAATAGTTGAAGAACAAATCGAGATGTTGGTGAATCTGAATAAAAACGAGGGTTGCGAACCCGAACAAATCAGACTTAACTGCGAAACGATTTTGAACCTACTTAACTATCTACCAAACGCGCGAAAAGTGAACTTTGAATAATTGCTGGAACAATTATTCATCTTTGAGTATTTCATCGTGGATAGCATTAAATATTTGGGATGCAATTTTAGAACTAATTTCTGCGTGTTCTTTTAAAGGAGTCCCACCGTAATCCTCTATTTTGTAATCAAATTTATCAAGTAGTTTTAAAGTCAATTGTAGTACTACTTCGTTTTTGTCCAATAGGTTCACCTCCTATCAGGAGATGTCCGGGTTCGCAATTACAGTATAACAAGTTATCTGACACTATTCCCCATAAAAAGATAGAAACCTACCAAAAGGAGGAAGTTCGATGGATCAATTAATAACGACATCACAAAATGGTAACGGCGAAATTCTTGTAAGCGGTCGAGATCTTTATAGCTTTTTGGAAGTGACCGAGCGTTATAACAGTTGGTTCGAAAGAATGCTGCAGTACGGCTTTATTGAAGACGCGGACTTCGCAAGCGTTAAAAGTTTCACGGTTGTAAATAACGGAGCTAAACGAGAAATTGACGACCACAACATGAAACTCGACATGGCAAAAGAAATCGCCATGATCCAACGCTCTGAAAAGGGGAAACAAGCGCGTCAGTATTTCCTCCACTTAGAAAGAATGTGGAACAGTCCTGAGATGGTCATTAAAAGAGCGATGGATTTCCAACAACAAAAAATCATGCAATTACAAAACGAAATTCAAGCTAATAAACGTTATACCGATTTCGGAAAGATTGTTGAAACAAGCGAAGCGGCGGTCAGTATCGGTTCATTTGTAAAAACGATTTACGACAATCACGGAATCAACATTGGGAGAAACAAACTTTTCGATTGGTTGAGGGAAAAGGGCTATCTCATTAAAGAGGGTCGAGAAAAGAATAATCCGAAACAACAATATTTAATGCAGGGGTTGTTCGAAGTTAGACCAACTATCGTTAAAAGGACAGAAGGTGATGTCCAAACTCATACGACGCTAATCACCGGTAAGGGTCAAGTGAAGATTGCTGAGATGTTGTTAAAGGACCTCGGTAGTTAAAACGAAGAGGGGCGGGCGGCCCCTTACATACGGAGTTGCGAAGCGAGGTGTTAAGAGGTCAATGCGAGGTTGTCGGAGGGGTCGTTCCAACAAGTTAACTCTTCCTTCATTAACTATATTACTAGATTCATTTGGTAAATACTGTTCAATTCAAGAACATGTTCAGAATTTGAACATTCGAGAGTGGGTGAATAAATGTTATGAATTTTGGAATGGCATTGAAAGCGACACGGAAAGCGGTCAAGTTGACGCAAGAGGAAATAGCTCCATTAGTGAATATTTCGAGAAGCACGATATCGAAGTTAGAAAGAGATGAAATGCCGTTAAAGTCAGACGACTTACTCAGATGGTTGCAAGTTGTCCAATCTCGTTTACAGTCTGCGAACACAACGCCAATTGAGGTAGGAGTGGCGATAGTCAACGGCGTGGATGTGGTTGCATTAACACAAATGTTAACTCAATTTGTCGGCGGCTTTATCAAATTTATGTAGGAGGCAACTATGAAACTAGAAAACTACAAGCGTGATGATATTTCGGACGTGCTAGAAATCAAAAGAATGATCTTGCACCAACTCGAAAGTATTGAAACGAATCTATGGACGGATAACGTCGACGAAGCGCTTAAACGCACGGTAGACATGCACTTATCACTTGTAAGTCTAACTCGATTGCAATCATCCAAACGGTTAGAGGATGCATTTAGAAAAGCGGGAATGAACGGCATACACGTTAGTTTAATTAATTTTGGACATAAAAAAACCGACTGATGCGCTAACATCAACCGGCGAATGACAACTTATACACCACATACAAGTGATTTTATTATACCACAAAGCGAGGTGAAAGACATGCCGGTGAGAAAAAAACTCGAACATTGCAACTCTTCGATGCTGTGGGTACGACTGAAACGGAAATTGTAGATTAAGATACGGAGCTTTGGCTCCTATCAAACAGTTCGCGAACGGGATTACCTCCATCCTTGGCAGCGTTGGCGGATTGTTTGATGGGATTCAACCATCAAATAGAAAGAAAGGAGAATCATTATGAATCTAATCAAACGGTTGAATTACTTCCTCTTCCTTGATGAGCCAGATGACAAACTACACCCGGCGGATGGGTGGATGTTTTACGGCATTCTTGGCGGCGCGCTGGCACTAACTGCGATTCTTTGGGTGGTGACACTATGAATCAAGAAAAATCCGTTAGCGAAGAGCTGCTTGAGTTATCACAAAAGCTTCTTGACGAAAGGGCCAACATCGAGCGGTCAAATGATGATGACGACTACGATGCCGGTTACAAAAACGGTGTCAGCAAAGGGCTCGATGTTGCACTCAGCATGGTTCACGAACGCCTTAACGGGTTACTTGGAAGGGGTGAGCTAGATGGGTGAATACGCTGAAATGACGCTAGACGGTGAGTTTTGCGAAGGGTGCGGCGTGTACATGGGCGACGGTAACGGTTATCCACAACGATGTGCTGATTGTCACGACGAGATCACAACAGCAGAACTCGAAAAAGAATTTGAACAAAAATAAAACCCACTGCGACAACAGTGGATTCGGGGTTCTGAAAATCTTATTACCGCTATTTTAGCGTAGAACCCCATTAATTACAAGGAGTGAGCGTTTTGGAAGTGAAGATGGACCGCGAAGAATTCATGGAACACCTTAGAAAAAATGGTGAATACGATTGTACATGCTTCGTAAATCCACCTTGTACTTTTTGTACTGATGGCGTGGAAGAACTTTACCAAGACTATTTATACGAGGAGGAAGAATGATGAAAGAAATTAAATTGATGAAACTAACTCTTAAAAACTTCAAAGGCGTGAAGGACTTTACGCTTGAGGTCAACGGTGATGATGTGAAAATCTACGGTGAAAATGGAGCAGGAAAAACGACATTGTACGACGCTTTCCTTTGGCTATTGTTCAATAAAAACAGTAAAAATGTTTCGAAGTTTACTGTGAAGACGTTAACTGAAAACGGTGAAGAAATAAGTGGTTTGGAAAATGAGGTCGAAGCGATATTCCTAGTTGACGGAGTGGAGCTCGCTTTAAAACGAGTGCATTACGAAGATTGGACAAAAGCTAGAAATTCGCCAGAAAAGACGTTTAAAGGCAATAAAAACAGATATTCCATTAATGATGTGCCAACTCCCGAGGGGCAGTACAAAAAAGAGATTGAAAATATGATTGACGAGGAAATCTTTAGACTCCTTACGTCACCTACTTACTTCAACGAACAATTAAAGTGGACGGATCGCCGCAAGACGCTTCTGGACATTGTAGGTGATTTATCTGACGAGGATGTCATTTCATCAAATGAAAAGCTGAAAGAGTTAACCGGCATTCTAAAAGGTCGGAAAATAGAGGACCACAAACTAATCATCGCGGCAAAGAAATCAAAAATCAATGAAGAACTAAAAACTATTCCTGTAGCGATTAAAGAAAATCATAACTCTCTTCCGGAAGAAAATACCGACGTAACTTCTATCAATAATGAAGTTGCAATACTCGAAAAAGAAATTAGTGGACACGAAACGCAAATCAACAATATCAAGAATGGTACTGCGATTGTCGGTAAGCAACAGGAACTACAGCAAGTCGCTTTGGACCTCGAATCCATTAAGCGAGATCTTGAAGCTGACTCAATTGAAAAAGCGAATAAGGTAAACGCGAAAATCCAAGAAGAACAATCAAACATTTCGATTCTTAAGCGCAAAAAAGAGGATGCGGAATACCAGGTCAAACGCAATAACGAAGAATTTGAATCCACTGAAAAGAAACTAGTCCCTCTTCGTGAGGAGTACACAGTTCTCGAATCATCAGAGTTTACCCATGAAGTCGAATGCGTCTGCCCGACTTGTGAACAAGACTTACCAGTTGAACAAGTGGCGGCGGCGAAAGAAAAGGCGTTGACTGCTTTCAATCTTAAGAAGTCACAAAGACTAGAAGAAATCCAAGAGTTAGGAAAAGCGGGCGCAAAGAAAAAAGATGAACTGCTGGAGCTAAACGAAAAACTATCCAATACAACAAGCACTACTCAGTCTGAAATTGAAGTGAAACAAAATGCTGTCGCGAAACTTGAAGCTGAACTAGAAGCATTGAGGGAGGAAGTCAAAGACGCCCGTCAAGATTCGAAATATCAGGCGAAGCTGAAAGAACAAACGAAGCTGAATGAAGAAATTCAATTACTTAAAGAAAATGCAACAAGTGCTGTTGGCAACATCGAGAAAGAAGTTTCCGAATTACGTATCAAACTACGAGAATGCAACGCTAGAATCGCACAACAAGACGCGGCGATAAAAGCTAGAAATCGAATCGCGGAACTTGAAACGCAGCAAACGAAGTTAGCGAAAGAATTTGAACAAGTGGAAAAAGAGTTATTCCTCATTGAAGAATTCACAAGAACGAAAGTTGATTTGTTAGACGAGAAGATTAATAGCAAATTCAAACTTGCCCGATTCAAGCTATTCCACAAGCAAGTAAACGGTGAGTTAAATGATGTTTGCGAGACTACCTACAAAGGCGTTCCCTACAGCTCTGATTTAAACGACGGAGCGAAAATAAGAGTCGGGCTAGACATCATCCAGACGCTTTCTGAGCATTACGGATTTAGAGTATTGACCTTTATCGACAACGCTGAATCAGTTACCGGCGTGATTGAAACCGATTCACAGTTAATCAGCCTTGTTGCTTCCGAAAAGGACAAGCAGTTACGGATTGAAAAGCAAGCGGACGATATGAAGGAGGCAATTTAAATGCCAAAATTCATTGTAAGTGAAGTAATAGAAAGTCGAGTTGAGTATGTGGTTGAAGCGCGCGATGCAAAGACTGCGGAAGATGCCTTGAAAAGTTATAAAAAAACACGTGCTAATGGCGGTAGAGTGATTGGTGAAGTTCGTTATTCTTCAACCGAATCTCACATTACCACTAAAGAGTTGAGAGGGGTAATTAATAATGGCTAAAGAACCAACACAATCAGTAGCGCTAATCCAGAAGGACATTACGAACGACGTGAACGCAGCATTAATCAGTTTGCAAGAAGAGGGCTTGGTACTACCTCAAAACTATAACCACAGTAACGCGTTAAAAAGCGCATTTTTCGCACTAAGCAATAATGCCGGAGGAAATCTACTTGAAATCTGTTCTAAAGCATCCGTAGCTAACGCGCTATTGGACATGGTGACACAAGGTTTAAGTCCAGCTAAGACACAGTGCTACTTCATCAAATACGGTGATACTTGTAAACTTAATCGCTCGTATTTCGGGACGCAAGCAGTTCTGAAACGACTTACGAACGTCAAGGACATCTGGGCCAACGTAATTTACAAGGACGATGTTTTTGAATACGAGAACGACAGGGGGCGCGAGAAACTAGTAAGCCATAAAACAGCTTTTGAAAATCGTGACAAAGACATTATCGGTGCATATGCTATTGTCCAAACCACTGATGACGAAGAAATCATGACAGTTATGACCAAGAAAGAAATAGAAGCTTCGTGGGGTCAGTCTAAGACGCAACAGGCAGTGCACAAGAAGTTTCCGCAAGAAATGGCTAAACGTACCGTAATCAATCGTGCGGCTAAAGCCTTTATTAACACAAGTGACGACAGTGACCTGTTGGTCGAATCAATCAACAATACGACAGAAAACGAATTTGATGAAACGCCACGCCGTGAAATTAATCCCGATGCCGAAATTAGGGAAAACGCAAACACAGAAATGATTGATTTTCAATCAGAACCTCAAAAAGAAGTAAATCGAGAGACTGATGAAATCATCGATGCAGAGCCGGTTAAACAAGAAATTTATACAGAGCCCGAACAACCGAAACAAGCGGTGACGAATGGACCTGGCTTCTGATGATTATCCGAACACTTGCAACTGGATCAACAGGAAACTGCTACATGATTGACGATGGACAAACCCGGCTCTTAATCGAGCTGGGCGTCCAGTTCAAAAAGATTCAGCGGGCTTTAAACTATGAAACTTCGAAAGTAGCAGCTGCATTGATTAGTCATAGCCACAAAGACCACTGTAAAGGGGTACAGGGAGCGTTAGACGCTTCGGTGGACGTTTATATGTCGGAGACTACCGAACGTGAAATAGGCATACAGCATAACCGAATTAGGCGGTATGAAAACAAGAAACAGTTCAGAGTTGGGACGTTTACTATTTTACCGTTCGATGTCCAACACGATGTCGAGAATCACGGTTTTCTTATACAGAGCGATAATGGCATTAAGTTACTTTTCGCAACAGATACCTACTACGTGAAATACAGATTTACAGGTCTTACTCACTTGATGATTGAGTGTAACTATTCACGAAAAATCCTTGATGAAAATGTTGAATCTGGACGCATTCCGGAGTTTCTAGCAAACCGAATTATCGGGAGTCACTTCTCGCTAGAAAACTTACTTGAATTCTTAAAGGCTAACGATTTATCGCGAGTCCAAGAGATTCATTTGCTGCATCTGAGCGATACCAACAGCAATGAAGAAGAGTTTAAAAGGGCGGTGCAAGCGACCACAGGGAAGCTCGTGTATGTACCTTGACAGGGGGCATTGTTATGAAGTCGAAATTAGAGAAAAGTGTCTTAGATTATCTGGACGGAGTGACAGGGCGTTTATTGGATGAAGGAAACGAAATAGAAGACATCCGTATTTTGAAGTGTGAATCTCCCATTGAACAATTAATGTTTTTAGCGCTAGAAGACTTATTTAAACACTTTGATTTATTTTGTGACAGATTCTTATTCAATATAGAAGTTCAAGAAGAAGTGGTTTTCAGGAATGCAAAATACCGTACAGACATCACTTTGTCAATTGCTGATATGGAGCGAGAAATAAATCATGAATTCGTCATCGAATGTGATGGTCATGATTTTCACGAGAAAACCAAGGAGCAAGTTAGGAAAGACAAGCAAAGAGAAAGGCGTTTAATGCGGCTGGGTTATCGTGTTATTCGTTTCAGTGGTTCGGAAATATTCGAAGATCCAGACGAAAGTGCGTTGGAAGTATGGGAAATTGTTAAAAAGGTCATATACTAAAAAGTTTTAAAAGGGTGTGAAATAAGTGGCTGATGTCCAGTTGGAACATGGATACACCAAGATAGCCAATGAACTGTTGGATGCCATCCAGTCCTTCAGATTCACGCAAAATCAGCTTAAGTTGCTTCTGGCATTATGGCGCAACACTTATGGATGGAATAGAAAACAGTGTGAGTTTAGCTTAAATCAAATCATTCGTCAGACCGGTTTACAACGAAAAAGAGTCATCGAAACACTTCAGTCTTTGGAAGAAAGTAACGTGATTATCGAAGTAAAAGCACCCATTGGTTCTAGTCCTAAAATCGTCGAATTCAACAAAAATTACACGAAATGGACTATCAAACAGTACACAGGGATGGAAATTAGTAGTGGTCAAGATGACACCTCTAGCGGACAAAATTATGAATCTAGTAGTGGTCAAGATGACACCCCTAAAGAGGATTTAGTAGTGGTCGAAACGACACCCCCTACTAGTAGTCATAGTGACACCCCCCTAGTGGTCATGCCGACACCCCCTAGTAGTGGTCACGGCGACACCTCTAGAGTAGGTCAAATTGACACCCCTATAAATACAAAAGAAATATTAAAGACAATAAACATAAAAACAGAGGTAAAGAAAGATGCTGCTGATTTCGAAAATCTTGTTGAAACAAAATCAAAAAACGGGAATGACGATTCGTCAGAAATTTATCTCCGCAAGCTGTTGAATCGTTTTGTAGAATTGCGTGCTTTTGGATTTGATTTTAAACCAGCCGACTTGAATGCAGCTAAAGAGATTCAAGCGGCAGGTGTTCCGCTGTTGGAAGCAATTAGTAGTTTGGAAGAATCGTTCAGGAATTATAACCCTCGGCACTCAAGAGATCGGATTCACTCGTTGTCGTACTGCGTCGGATTTATCCTTGACCGACACTTCCCGGCGCAGAATAAATCGAGAAAATCTGGACGCGAGGAAATTGCGCCTGAATGGTTTGCGAAGGATAAGCAACCTAAGTCGGTTGTTCCGGTTGAATCTGATTCAGAAATCGACAGAATGCGACAAGAACTACTACGAGAATTAGGAGGAGAACAAGCGCTATGAACATACAAGAAATATTAATCATCCATCACGAATTAATCACGGTGCATGGCGTCACAGAGGGACCTAATGGCGAATCGTTTATCGACATGGACTATCAATCTCTTGTTAGGTTGCCAGCGGTTAAAAGGGCGGTGGCATCGTGAGAGAAAATAAGTTTCGTGGTAGATGTCGTGAAACGGGTGATTGGATGTATGGCAGTTATGTCAAAACGGCAGTGGGAATGCACTATATCCTACCACAAAATCTAATAGCCAATGTCATACCTCAAACAGTCGTAGATGAAAAAACGATTGGGCAGTACGTGGGATTGAGAGCCAAATTCAACCTAGAGATTTTCGATGGGGATATTACAGAGCTGAAAATTGATGGCGAGGTCAGACGCTTTGTAGTGAGGCTTAAAACCGTAGTTCGTGAAGTAGTTTCACACCCGTCATTTGACGATGATACAGCGAAAGTTGCAATCACTGGAGTTATTTTTGAATGGAATGGATTTGAGTTGTTTCCGTGTGTTGATGAAAACAGAAAGTCGGACGTTGAAGATATGGTTATCATCGGAAACGTTCATGATAATCCGGAGTTGTTGGAGGTGGCGGAATGAACAAGCGCATCCACTGCGATATGTGCGGCATTGCAATACCACATGGCAAGAAAGTTTGGGCTTACGGATCTATGCGTTGTTGTGACGGTAAGTGTTTGGTTGCTGTAATGCACGAGAAGTTGCCGGAAAAACCAAGACGTGAAAAGAGCGATTGGACGGCGGCGAGGTTAAAGCATTTGGAAGAGGAGAGGACGATGGTGGAATGAGCATCGAGGCGCATAAATGCAATGTCGAAGGGTGCAAGGGTTTCATAGTTTTCGAGAATGCGGACTTTGATTTTAAGGAAATGGACACAAGTAAGAAACATGGAGTTTACGTGTTCGACGAACCGGCATGTAGCGAATGTGGCAAGGAATTTCTAGTCGTACCGTATTACGTGGTGATTGATGCAATTGACCTGTGGAATGGCGAATACAAAGAACTGGAGTCAGCTTGTATAACGGCGTTCGAAAGACGCCAAAAGGAAACGAGGTATACAACATGATTAACCGTGTCGTATTGGTTGGTCGCATGACACGCGATCCAGAAGTTAAGTATTCGCAATCAGGAGTGGCCATGTGTCGCTTCTCGATTGCGGTCAACAGAACGTTTAAAAATGCGAGTGGCGAAACGGAAGCGGATTTCCCGAACATCTTGACGTTCAAGAAGACGGCGGAGAACGTAGCTAACTTTTTGAAGAAGGGCTCACTAGTTGGCATTGACGGGAGAATCCAGACAGGGTCATACGAAAAAGATGGCGTTCGGGTTTATACCACGGAAATTTTGGCAGATTCGGTTCAATTCTTGGAGCCGAGAAACAGTAATGCGGAAAACACATCTAGCAATCAATCTAACGGTAGACAAGCACCGTGGGATACGAATACACCAAACTATCAGCGGGACGCTCAGAATCGATCGGAAACGACATCGAATGACCCGTTTTCGACAGGTGGGGGAACGGTAGACCCGTCTGATGATCTTCCCTTCTAGTCGCACAAAGCCATTGTGAACCGTTACGTCGCTATAAATATGCGTAGGAGGGTGATTGCAGTGAAGAAAAGAACGATGTGGACAGAGGAGTTAATCAAGTCAGAGTTAATGAAATCAATTGGGATTCTAGGGGTGGATAGAATGCCTAGCGCAGAGGAATTGAAATCCATCGGAAGAAACGATTTGCATTGCAAGATTTCTAAAACGAAGAAATACAGCGGTTGGGCTAATGAACTTGGTTTGGGTTTGAAAAACTCGGAAACAACACTTGGTCATTTGTTTGAAGGTCACATCGAGAGAGTGATGAAAGGATTAGGGTTCAAGGCTGAAAGAATGAGCACTAAACACCCTTACGATTTATTGGTTGAGGGGACTGTGAAAGTGGATGTTAAGGTAGCGAATCCTTATTTGTTAAAGGGTAAACACCGAACGCACACTTTTCGCTTAGGGAAAGTAGATCCAACTTGCGATATATACATTTGCGTATTGCTGGATGAAAAGGGCAGGCACGAAAGGAGATTGGTCATACCTAGCCATCACGTACGGTTGCCAATGCTCAATATGGGGACGACGAGCAAGTACCACGTGTATGACGAGAAGTTTGAATACATTCGGCAATATGTTGATTTCTTCAAGAAGATTAGTTGAAATCTATGAAACTTTGAAAGGGTGAACGCAAATGAAATCTGAATTCGCAGTATATCGCGGTGAACAAATGCTTGCCATTGGCACGGTAGAAGATTGCGCAGAAATATTAGGTGTGAAGCCGAAAACGGTGTTGTTTTACGCGACACCCACGTACCAGAAACGCACTAAGAACAAGGATAAATGCTTGGTAACAATCAGGTTGGATGATTAAATCTATGAAATTTTGAAAGTGAGGGGTCGAAGTGGAGAAAAGAGGTCGAAAAAACAGCGGAAAACAGAAAGACATAGAGCGGATAGAGCAGCTTGAAGAATATGTGTTTTACAACGACTTGGGTAAGACGGTAACAGTTAGTTCGGCAAATTTAAAATGGCTGGTAGAAAAGTCGGGACTTTGGGTTAGAAGGAGCGAGGAAAATGAATTTAACTAAATTGTTTGAAATGCAGAAGGTGCTGGATCAGAAAATATACGACCGATTCCCCGGTTTGAAAGAGGAGCCGTGGGATTGGAAGATCACAGCGTTGCTTACGGAGCTTGGAGAATGCGCGAATGAACATAGGGGCTTCAAAAGGTGGAGTGCAAACCAACAACCGAACACCTTCCTGGCGTGTGGGCGTTGCAGAGGTAGAGGGATAGCATTCAAAAGCATACTGAGAGATGACCCGTTCGAATGTCCGAAATGTAAAGGTGGAAAAGGCACGAACCCACTCCTCGAAGAATACGTTGATTGCATTCACTTTTTCTTAAGTATTGCGATTGAATTGAATATGTTTCCGCAAAATCTTCACGTTTTTGAAGATCATACAGAGGAAACTATCGAACAATCATTCAACAGGGTGTTTTATGAAGTGTCGAGCATCAGCGCTTTGAGGGATAGAGATGCTCCAAAAAGAGTTACACAAGAAGATTTACAAGAAATATTATATATAGCTTTTAGCTGCTTTGTTGGAATCGGAGAGCAGTTCCTTGGGTTCACATGGAACCAAGTTGAAGACGCTTATTTTGCTAAAAATGAAGTCAACCACGTCAGACAAGCGGAGGGATACTGATGGAATGCGGACGTTGCGGCAGAAAACTCAAAACACAAAAGTCGATTGATGATGGGTATGGTCCTGTGTGTAAGCGCAAGAAAGCGGCAGAGGATGCGGAGTTTGAAAGGATTCAAATTACGCTGGATGAGTTGTTGGGATGGAGCTGGTGACGCAATGACTAGATTAAAAGAATCTGACATGTTCCAGCCAGTGAAATCCTTGCTGTCGGAAAAAATGCATTGTGAAGTTTATGCAGAAGTTGCTGATTATGATGTCGTCGGCATCGGAAAAACGTATGGCATCATCGTTGAAATGAAGAAAAGTCTTACTTGGAAATTGATTGAACAGGCTCATAGGGCTATCGGTCTAGCGGATTATATTTTTGTAGCAATCCCGAAGCCGAAATCATACGGTAATCGAATAGCGGCTAGTTATTTGAAGCAAGACGGAATCGGAATCATTTATGTTGATGGTCAGAGGGCGTATGTCCATTCGTGGGGTAAAAGACATCGGACTAAAAAGCGCTGGAAACCGTTAAAGGATTACGTATTACCGCACCACAAGTTAACGACGGGCGGCGTAAAGAGTGGTGATGGTCCAACCGAGTATTCGATCACTATTGATAATATTAAATTTTGTTTGCGGCGTCACCACCTAAATGATGGTTGGATGACAGTAGATGAGATTTTAGAAACAATCCAAACTCACTACGCTAACCCGAAACCGTCAATTATGGCGACCTTGCAGGCGCATTGGAATCAAGATTGGTGCGAGACGAAAGTTGAGAAAGGCAAGCGGTATTTCAGATACAAATTGGCGGTGGCGAGATGACCATCAGCATTGACGGGAAAAAGCATAAAGGTAGACTACAAATGCGTTTTGCTGACGGTGATTTTCCGCGACCTTACCGCAGCTTGGAAGTCACAAATCCTGATTACGGGGAGTGTCTTATTTATGTAACGGCGGTCGGCATACCGAAATGGGTAGATCCTTTAACGGTCGAAGTGCCATATGAGTATTTTATCACGGAAGTAACAAAGCCGAATGCAGCTTATCTAAAAAAACGTAAGTTGCAGAAAAGCGGCTTGAAATTGGTGGAGGGGTGATGGGTTGAGAAATCCGCAAAGAATAACACGGCGCTCGAAAAGTGTACGGGCGCCGAAACAACCAAAGGCAGCACGGCAATATCACTCGAAAAAGATTGTGGCTGATGGGATTGAATTCGACTCTCTCACAGAAGCGGCGTATTACGATTATCTAAAAAGAGATCAAACTGTCGAACTTATTGAGGTCCAGCCGGAGTACCAGATTATCAAACCGTACAGCGTGGCTTGTAAGCGTTGTGCTGGTGGCGGCAAGCTTGTTAGTCCTAAGACGGGTAATCCTATCAATTGCACATTATGCCACGGTAAGGGTAAACGGGACAAGCCTGGGGCTAAGTATACAGCGGACTTTAAGGTCACTTACTTTGATGGTTACGTGGAAATATACGATGTCAAAGGTGGCCCGGTAACGAGGGATTTTCCCCTCCGGAGGAAATTATTCGAACTAAAAACAGGTATGGAATTGATCGTTGTGAGGTTGAAAGATAAGGAATGGGTGAGGGATTAACTAAAAGGGGATGAGGAGATGGGCGAGTATTTTCCGATTACGGTATCTGGAATTGATAAAGAGGAAGTTGAACGGCGTGTAGCTGAACATCTATTAAACGGGTTTGAAATCGTTGCTGAAGGTTCGGATTCTTGGTCGGTGCCTATGTACAAACGTACGGATGGCATCGGGCGCTCTAAGTACTCGTTTGACCAACGGGAAGAACGGGAGAAATTCACGGTCATGATGCGAGGAAAGAACACTAAGCAGGTGCAAGTATGAACACCGTCATTGTCGACAGTCGTAAGGTGTGGATGATTCGCGAAGATGAGCAAATAGCTTGTATGACCAGGTGTCGGTTGTACAAGCATTGCAATAGTCGGATTGGGAGCAATTGCAAGAAACTTGGCGGGAACGAAATCCCGAAACTGAGGGAGCGTGAAAGGAAATGATGTTGTTAGCTATCGCGGAGTGGGTTGGGGTAGTGACAGCGGCGTTGTTGCTGGTGACGTCCGGGTATTCGTTGGGGCGGTTGAGTAAGTGAACATAAGACACAAAATGCGACATAGGGAGAGAAAATCAATATGAATATTGAACGTGGAGATAGCATCAAATTCGGGGAACAATGGTGTAAAAAACACGGAAGTAAAGAGTTGGTTGGAAAAACGATAAAACTCACCCCTCAATACTTTGAAGAAGACAATGGTTTATATACGTATTATTCAGAATGTCCAGGAATCTACGACAAAGAAGATGAAGAAGCCGACAGCATTTATCATCTATTCGGCAATAATTTCGAACATTTCATGGATTGCGAGTTGGTCAAAGGGACAGTCGCAGATAAAGAAGAATACGAAAAACTCATTAAAAATCGTAGGGATGCAGAAGAAAAAACATGGGAGCAATTCGCATAAACACTCAATGCGTAATGAACAGTTTGAACAAACGACGTTGACACATTAGGCGTAGTAAGGAGGTTTCTATGAGCAAGGAATCGGGAGCAATAAAAGCCTTACTTTCAGCAACGAAAAAAAACGAAAGAATGCTTGAGTTGATAATCGAATTTGAGGAATTACTAACAGGAGAAATCGAATCGAATTATAAGCGAGAAGGCAGTAGCGAAACTTTCAGAGCAGGAGTAAATGTCGGTTTGGAAACTGCTAAAAGTATATTCTTAGTTCGAGTGTGGAAAAAGCTGGAAAGACTTTACGATTGACGCAAACTATGAACTAGGAAGGAGAAGCGTAAATGAAAATATGCAAATGTCAATCTACCGAATGCAGTGGACAAATTAAACGCTACTCTATACATTCCCCATCAGAAAATACAACATACCCTAATAGGTTTTGGGGGATTACAGATTACTGCGATGAGCACAAAAGGCAGGACGAAACGTTTGGATTTATTTTAAAAGAAGCAGTGCAGGAAAAAAGAATCTATGTCTTGTAAAGAAAGCTTCAGGAGGAAAATATGAGGATACAAACTAGCATTTGTAGAAACTGTAAACACTTTGAGCATGAGTGTGGGGATTCAGAAAATATATGTGTAGAGCGTTGTTTCCATAAAAATAAGCAAGTGAGAGAAAATTTTTCCGATGAAAACGAGATTTCATTTTGTAGTGGATTCACTACGCGTTACGACCAGAGAATGAACATGGCTAAAGGTTATGCAGTTAATTATTACAATCGTCCCACGGTCATCATGTCGGAAGAGAAATACAAAAAATCATTTAAGGAAGATGTTGAGCATGTAGAAGAATGGAGTAACCTTGAAGGGCTAATTAAGCTACTGCCACATCTGAAGGTAATTCGTTAATGCACATTCCGACCATTATGAGAACTGATAAAAAAGGAGGAAATTATCGTGAAATTATTCAGTTTTGAACATGATGAAGGAACAGAGGTAGTAATTGCTAGAAACGCAAAGGATGCCGTAATCCATTATTTTACGAAGTACCAGGACGATATTGTGACGGACGATTTAATGTCTGCTACAGAAGACGGAATAAAAATTTCTGAAATACAAGGGGATGCCCTGCTAGTGAAAAGAAGCATTTTTGACGAAGAGCTAAATAATCAAATTGAAATCTCTTATCAGGACATGATTGACGAATATAAAGGCACCGTACCGGATGTCATAATATGCCCGAATTATTAAATCGTATATCGATCAAGATATGACACATAAAGCGTACCAAAGAAAGGATGAGGCAAATGGGTAGTAACCCAGATTTTGCAACGTATAGCAATATAAAAAGTGCTATTAAGACTGCGGCAGAACTGGTTTCACAAGGTCATGCGCGGAAACAAGAACCAATAATTTTAATCGACTATCATAATTGGGACGTTATTGTCTTTGAAGAAAAATCGGAAGCTGAAAAGCATCTTGAAAAATACGCTGAATGGGATGATAGTCCACCTGATGGTGATGATGAAGAGTTAATTCTGATTAAATACTGTGGGGGGCATGACAAGCGAGAATATCCTAATCTCTATAAAAATTATCAGTTTTACAAAAGCTTGAATGGCGTTGATATTTATAGGGAAAAATCATTCGTCTCTTTTGAGCCCGAATTAATAATTAACATCTATGTTTGATTCACAGTACGACTATTAAGCGAAGTTAGGCCAAACAAGCGAAGTTTTACTGAGTTCGTTGATATAAGCGAAATGATTTGAGGAGGGAAACGGATGAACGATGAAATGTTTAGATATGCGATGAAGACTGCGTTACTGGCGCATTTTAAAATGCAGAATGACCTCGATATCAAAGTTCGTGACGAATTTCGAGATATGTTCAACGGAACCAATGAGCGTAGACGGTACTTGGAGCACCATCCAAGCATCCAGACTAACATCACGGACGACGACATGCTGTTGTTGCAGATTGACCATGCGTTGGATGATGGGGATGCGGAGAGGTTCATGCAGCTTACTGACGAACTGAAAGGGATGGGGGTGTTGGTGTGATGGATGCGGAACGGTTGGATCTAGAAACGGTGAAACAATATGACGATTCATGGTGGTTGGCATATCTAAAGGAAAATACGGTGTTTGATACAGAACAAATCAAGGCTCATATAGATTTCCTGATCGAACAAGCTGAACGGGTGCAGGAGTTGGAAAAAGAAATAGAAAGATATAAAGAATTTTCAGGTCGTCTGCAACTACGGAATGATAATTTGACCGAAGCACTACAAGACCGTGATGAAGAAATCAAGCGATTGCGCCAAGCGTTAGAAAACATAAAATTCGAGGAAGAGCAAAATCTAGAAGGGTATCGGTCTACTGTATATGATTTGGCCTGTGGAGCATTGGAGGGGGCGAAATGAACAAACGCCAACATAAAAAGTTAGCAACTACTATTGTCGCTAAAATTCTGGCGGCAATTATATATCCGGAAATGGTGTTCAGACTTAGTGGACCCGAGACGAGGTTGTGGAGAAAAGATGAACAGTTTATCAAAGACCTGGCTTTACAGGCGATTAGAGCAATGAAGGAGCAAACTGAATGATAGCCCGACAAGAACAGACGCACATGCTACTAGATGACTTGGATATTGATTGGACGTTTACAACATCGGAGGTTAAGACGTTTCGTGAGATGTGGAGAGACGGCGCAGGACTCGATACGATTGCGACTGAATTGGGTAGGTCGCAGTTGGAGGCGACGTTGCTTGTTATTGAGCAGGCGGAGCTGGGAGAGATTGAGCAGCGGCAACATGGCGTATACGGGAGTTGAGAGTATGAATAAAGTTAACATCGAGGATGCGACGGTTAACATCCTAATCGAATTGGATGGACAAGTGCATTTGGTGGCGATGGAACAGGACAAGTTCGACGCGGTGTCTTTTCTGGCTAAAGCATCTGCGAGCACGTTGGTTAAGACGGGGAGGAGTCAGGCGGAATTGTTGGAGTTTCTGAATTATAAAAAGGGGTGAAGTGATGAAAAGCGGATGGATACTGAATTTCGAAAATGGCAAACGTTACATCTGTTCGGAAGAAGTTTATGCGGACGTTATTGACACGATTGATGTTGACGATTTGGAGTCAACGGAGCATTGGTTTGATATTGAAAAAGCGAAAGAGAAAAATCCTCACTTGCGGGTGTATGGGCAAACAAAAAGAAAAGGGGAATCATCATGAAAGAAAATCAGTGGATGTACAACAGCAATGAAGAAGTTTGGCTGAATTGCAATTACTTCGATACGGAAGAAGAAGCGATTCGGGCAGGAAAAGAGTATTTCAACGGTACACATTATCGTAAGTTTTTTGTTGGGCAAGTTAAGAATTTGAGTATTGGGGTGGGTGTAGACGCTGGACGAGTTCTAGAAGACATCGCAGAAAATGTTTATGGCGAAGTGGGAGAGGTTGCGGGCGAATATTTGCGTGATGTCCACAAAGAGCATTTGAGTGAGCTGGAAGAGTTACTAAATGACGTGCTTCATTACTGGATGGATAATTATGACTACAAGCCGAAGTATTTTAGGGTGGATAATGTTGAATGCGTTTCATTGGGTGAGTAAATAAATAAAGACCGGATTCCTCCAGTCCTTGGCTGAGGTAAGTATAACACATAGGAGGGGTCCTGGTGAGAGCAAAAGATACAGAAGTGATAGACTTAAAGAAGGATGCAACGTTTATCGTTAAAGACGGGAAATTGACCGAGGTACCAAGTCCTCCAACGGGCTACGGGAAGCAAATCATCAACTGGCAAGGGGGCAAACCTTGCAACGGATCGCTAGAAGAATCATTTAAATTTTAATACGCTTATCAGAAAAACTGAGGGCAGCATTTGATTACGGCAATTAAGCCGAGTCATTTGTTGTCCTCTTTTTTTATTTCAAAAATTAAAGGAGGAAAAAACAATGGTTATTGCATTTCAAATTATTTTGATGGTTATCATGCTTGTTTCGGTTTTTGGAGTTATCGGAGAGAAAAACGATGAAAAGTTACGTGGCTTATTAGCTGGTGCATTTGTTGCGAGTCTTGTTGCCTATATTGTGAGTGTGATGTGGCTATGAAAACGCTACGGGAGCAATTGATTGAAAAGGGGTTCTCGCAGGCTCGTACATCCGAGATAGACCAAAAGAATACTAGGACAAGCACTAAGCCGAAAGAACGGCTGTCAGATAGGGAATGGGCGGAACTGATGGGTGTTAATCGAGGAACGCATCGAAGAGTTAAAGGGCGAGTTAAACAACGATAGGGGGAGCGGGCTTATGACAGAGAAGCAGATTGAGCAGTTGCTTAAGGATTATCATTGGATGATTAATAGTGTGAAGATTATGCGCGAAGGGCTTAACGACATCGGTGGGGGCATGACGGCGCAATATGGATTAGAGGCAGCTATGCCGAAAGCATCTGGCGGGCATAGTGATCCGATTTATCAGGAGTTTAATCGTCGGGAAAAGCGTTGGAAAAAGATTGGTGATTATGAACGGAAAATACAGATGGTGCAAGAGAAGATTCACCTGATTACTATTGACAGGGAAATTGAGGTGTTGCATTGGTTGCTTGAAGGAAAGAGCATGCGCTGGATAGGGGATCACATGGGTTTATCGGACAGGCATATCGGAAGAATTAAGGACACGGTCATACGCAGGATGTTGTAAATGTCGCATATGTCGGATAGGTCGGAGAAATGACGAAGGTACGTCCGATTCTGTACACTTAAAGGCAGGTTCGGGGAGTTGGGTGGTCTTTGGGTGCGAGTGATGCATCTGGGCGTAAATCCTTTGAGTACGTGTAATAAGGACGTGTAGGCACTGGTCGTTAATCTACAGTTAAGGATTAACATAACATGTGATTGGTGCGCGCGTTCTCGATGAGAAGAAAAGCATCTGGTGAGCCGTGGAACGCTTGCTTGGTGCTTTTTTATGCTTTGAAAACTATGCATCATACGGTCATAAAAGCTGATGGCAGGACTTGTGATGGTGTGTAGTTTTGAGAATATAAAGGATTTTCTCCATCTTTGACGAAATATGTCTTATTGGAGGTGGTAGTAATGACTGTGGTTTTATTGATTTGCGTTGTGCCTCACGTTGGTGTCCCTTTTGTAATGGTTTCTGCTGATTCTAGGTCTACAGATGATGCAGGCATAACATTAGAGGATGACGCCAAAAAGATATTTGATGCAGGAAACGCCTTAATGTCTACTAGTGGCAATGGTGACGATGAATACCGCGAAGACTTAGCAAGAGTTTTGAGGGAGTTGCCAATAAGAACGATAGAGGAAAAAATGAATGCTTTGCGAGCGATGTTCTTCGAAGACAAAATGAACCATGATTGGCTTCAGTTGAATGCTGGTTTAGTTCAATTTGATGAGGTGGGAAATCCGCAAATGGGTATTTGTGGTATTGGATCAGAGGTAGATTTCCCTGTGGTTGGGCCATATACTTACGATAAAAATCACCCGGATTTCGACTTTAAGTATATGGGAGAAACGGTAACAGACGAAGTCGCAAGACTCATAGATAAACTTGGAAAACAGCTTCAAGTTTACTTCGATTCTGGAGAAATTAACGAAACTTCGGTTGAAAATACCGCGGAGTGGTTTATAAGGAAAGTCGCAGAAGTGTATCCTGCAACAGTGAATGGCGAAGTTCAAACTAAGACTTTGAGTTTTAAATAAATAGCAAGTGAGTGGAGTGAGGGTATAATCCCTCGCTTTTTTTATTGTTTACTAAAGGAGGACGAGTGGTGATGTGATGTGCCTAATTGGGAAGAGATTCAGAGGGAATGGGAAACAACGAAAATAACGCTTGCTGCATTGGCGGATAAGCATGATGTAAAAGTCGGTACTTTGAAGAGTCGTAAGAGCAGAGATGCTAAAGATGGTAATTCGTGGTCAAGGGGTGCACCTGGAAAGGATGCAACCACGCAACCCAAAAAAGATGCATCCGACAAGAAGGTTGCAACCGAAGCTGAATCGATTAGTAAGGGTGATAAAAAGAAATCAACATCTAATGGCAAAGCAAAGAAGCGAAGCAACCGCAGTGGCAACCCTAACCCGAAGAACCAATTCACGAAACGGAACAATGCAGCAGTAACGCACGGCTTATTCGCCAACTTCATCCAACCCGAGCAACAAGAGATTATCGACCAAATGCAAACGTTGACCATAGCAGACCAAATATGGATGCAAATCGAGATTAAGTTCTCCGCTATTATCCGTATGCAAAAGATTATGTGGGTTGAAGATGAGTTTGACCACCTAGACAAAAAGTCTGGCTATACAAGCGGAATGGAGTCGGGTGGAGAAACGTACGCCGTTGTCTATGCTCACGAACGATATGAGTCTTATATCAAGGCTCAAGCAAGGGCGATGGCGGAGTATCGAAACCTCGTAAAGTCATACATTGAACTGACTGATGAGTTTGACGAGCGTCGAATGAAACTGGAAGGTATGCAAGTCAATATTGAGAAGACGAAAGCTGATACCGAATTTGCTCAACAACGTGCAGATAAGCTGAAAGGTACTAAGAAAGATACAGGCTTACTAGATGCGCTTGTTTCAGGTCGCGAGCAATACATGCAGATGAAAGAGCGTGTGAAAGATGAGTAAACTCAATATACAATTCTCACCAAAACAGCTTGAAGCAATCTATCGTCCTTATAGTCACACATTCGATGTACTAGAGGGAACACCTCGTTCAGGTAAAACAACAGCAGGCCACTTTCGGTATGCTGATTATTTGTCGTGGTCGAGAGATACGAACCATCTAATTGTCGCTTACAACCAAGAGCAAGCCTATCGTCTATTCATCGATGGTGATGGCACTGGTCTTATGCATATCTTCGGAAATCTGGCGGAGATAAAGCATGATGAGCACGGTTCCCATCTTGAAGTGCATACGCCAAACGGAGTTAAAAAGGTGTACTACAAAGGTGGAGGTAAATCAAACAGCGTCGGCGCTATCACAGGGATGTCCCTAGGTAGTGTCGTTTTTTGTGAGATAAACCTTTTGCACATGTCGATGATTCAAGAGTGTTTCCGTCGTACGTTTGCGGCGTTGGACCGTTACCATTTAGCGGATTTAAACCCACCAGCGCCTTTCCATCCAGTCATTAAAGAAGTATTCGAGGTTCAGAATACGAACTGGCTGCATTGGACGATTCAGGATAATCCAATTATTACTGATGAACGGAAAGCGGAAATCTATGAAATCCTTAAAAAGAACCCATATCTATTACGTCGTGACTGGTTCGGGGAACGCGTAATGCCACAGGGTGTCGTTTATTCGATGTTCGACATGAATGTGAATAGCTTGCCTTCCGTCGTTGGAAAGCGTTACGAAATGTTCTTTGTCGCTGATGGAGGACAGTCGGATGCTACTTCGTGCAGCTGTAATATCGTAGTTCAGTTCGAAGGTAAGTTCCGTTTATTGCGAGTAGCGAACTATTATCACAGCGGAGCGGATACAGGGCAAGTCAAAGCGATGTCTGTGTACGCAAAAGAAATAAAGGAGTTCATGAAGTGGTGTGCAGATAAGTTCGAAATGACGTACACCTACGTATTTGTTGACCCGGCATGTAAGTCATTGCGTGAAGAGATGCACCTGAAAAACATAGCGACGACGAGGGCAGACAATAACGCTAAAGACGGGCGGCAAAAAGGTGGAGGAGTAGAAACGGGAATCGAGCGATTCCAAAACTCCATCACCAACGAGCAGTTCTATGTAGTTGAAGTTGACGACAAGTATGATCACTATCATTTCTATAAAGAAATCGGTATGTACGTCCGTTTAGATAACGGGGAACCCATCGACGATTATAACCACGCACTCGATGAAGCGCGGTATGCAAACAATTACTTTTATAACAGGTACGTGACGAGGGGCGGGTGAAATAAATGTTCAAATCGCTAATGTCGAAAATCGGGAGGTGGTTTCAGCGTATGGGCATCACAAAAACAATCAATAGCGTAAGCGATTTTCGAGAAGTTCCTAACAACGATAAATTCTATACGCTGATCGAGCAATGGAAAGCACTTTACCAGGGCTATTATTCTGAGTGGCACGATGTGAATTACCAAACTGTAAACGGACGCAAGAAACGACGTATGTCATCGCTAAACATGCCGAAAGTGTTGTCACAAGAGATGGCAACATTGATATTTAACGAACGATGCGAGATTAATATTGACGACGATGATTTGGCCGAGAATATTAAGAACGTATTATCCGAGAACAAGTTCAGTAAACATTTTCAGGACTATCTCGAATTCCAATTTGCATTGGGCGGCATGGTCATCAAGCCGTATTTTGGAGACGATGAAATCAAACTATCATTCGTCACGCCGGATTGCTTCATCCCTGTATCTTGGGACAACAAAGGGATATTTGAAGCGATCTTTACTAACCAGACACGCAAAGGCAAGAAGGTGTATACGCATCTTGAATGGCATTTGCGAGAAGGTGACGAGTATGTCGTTAAGAATGAATTGTACGTGAGTGAAAACGGCGAGGAATTAGGTAAAAAAATTCCGTTGAGTACGCTATATCCAAAAATGGATGAAGAAGCACGAATGAAAAATATCAAGCGTTCTTTATTCGTTTACTTCATGCCGAATACAGCTAATCATATCGACATGCACAGCCCTCTAGGTGTCCCGATTTATTCTCACGCACTCGATACCCTGAAATCTATTGACGTCGCATACGATTCGTTCGAAAGGGAGTTCCGATTAGGTAAGCGGCGCATTATCATTCCCGCTACTGCCGTCCGGTCAGTAATTGATGAACATGGTGTTCTGCAAAGATACTTTGACGCTGATGATGAGGTTTATCAAGCAATGGCGACGGGCGATATGGATGATAGCAAGATACAGGACAATACGGTTGAGTTAAGAGTAGATGAACACGTAGCGGCAATTAATGCGCTGCTAAACTTCTTATCCATGCAGACTGGATTCAGTAGCGGATCATTTGCCTTTGATGGCAAGAGCATGAAGACGGCAACAGAAGTGGTCAGCGAGAACTCGAAGACGTTTCGAACCAAGCAGTCCCATGAAACGATTGTCGAAGAGGGCTTGGTTGAACTTGTAGAAGTTATTGTCCAGTTAGCGGAGCTGTACGACGTGTTTAGCCGTCCAAGTGGCAAGTATGAGGTAACAGTTGCCTTCGATGACTCTATCGCCGAGGATGCGGCAGGCGAGATTAACAAGCAGGCCCAAATGGTAGCAAGTGAGCTCAATTCAAAAAAACGAGCCATCATGAAGATTCATAAGATTTCCGAAGAGGAAGCGGAAAAGATATTGCAGGAAATATTTGCAGAAGCTAGGCGCGGTTCGCCGATGCGGGAAGAGATTGAACAGGAAGTTAGTTTGTTTGGGGAACGAGAGTGATATGAATGTCACGACGAATTGACCCATACCAACTTAACTTGTATACGTCCCAAGTCACCGACATTTACATTGCTTTGGAAGATGAAATCTTTCGGATGATTTCCAAGCGATTAAAGACGCCCCCGGAACTAGGCAAGGATTACGTACTTCAATGGCAAGTCGAAAAGATGCAACAGTTAAGAATGTTGAATGCCGACACGATTAAAGAACTGTCAAAGGCTACGGGTTTATCGGCTAGTGCTATTCGTCAAGCGGTCAATGATGTAGGTTTTGCGACTATCGAAGGACTAGACGATGAGTTAAAGAACGTCAAGCAGAAGTTGCTGGCGCCTACTCAAATTGACGTGATCCTTGAAAGTTTCGTAAAGCAGTCGTTTCGGGAGATTGATAACTTTGTTAATCAGACACTTATCACGACCAATTACGGCGAGGGTAGCGTCACGAACATGTATCGCAAAATCGTTGAGGAGTCCACGGGTAAGGTTCTGGCCGGGACTAAGACGATTAATCAAGCAGTGGCGGAGACCATCGTTAAGTGGGGTAACAAGGGTATTGCCACATCGTTTGTTGATAAGGGCGGCAACGTATGGGACATGGAAAGGTATGTTGAAACGGTCGTTCGTTCAACGGTCAACAATACTTATAATAATTTGAGACTATCAAGAATGGATGAATATGGTGTTGATTTAGTGCTGGTGAGTAGTTATGCGGATGCTAGGGAGATTTGCTCCAAGATTCAAGGGCAAGTTGCTTCTATGAGTAATCCAACGAGTAACGAAAAGTATCCATCAATTTATGATTACGGATATGGAACGCCAGGAGGCATTCGTGGCATTAACTGTCGCCATATTCTTTTCCCCTTCATTGAGGGAGTGAACACCAATAACCAACCACAATACGATCCAGAAGAAGCGGCAGCACGTGGGAAGTTAGTCCAAAAGCAACGTGGACTCGAAAGGGATATCCGTAAAGCGAAGCGTGAATATAACATTGCGAACGAGTTGAAAGACAAGGACGCGATAGCAAAGGCTCGTAATAAGATTCTTACCCGTCAAGGTAAGCTTCGGGAGTTCATTGGTGAAACAGGATTGCCAAGACGACGGGATAAAGAGCAGTTGATCATTAACAACGTTCATGTTAGTGGTAAACCGACGACAGAAAAGAAACCTGCTACGCCTAAAAAGCAATCATCTGGCAATGTTAATGATAGATTCGTCAAGGTTAGTGATGATTGGGAGTATTGATTCTGAATCGTTGAGTTTTGTTGATGAAAACAATCCCTTTAGAAGGTATGATAAGGAAAAGGTGTTCTAGGAGGTGTCAGAAAAATGGATAATCCATTCAAGGAAGATTATCCTGCGGAAGTCTCTGAAGTCATGAAGAAACTCTTGGACTCGTTAGTTGCTGATATTAGGTTTGATATTGAATTTGGTACTATCGGCGATGTACTAAACGGTATTGATTACAACAGAATGATGAAATTCAAAGATTTAAAGACTTTTCACGAGCAGTGCGGCGGTAAAGGGTTAGATGAATTTCAGGTGTCAGAAATTATTGGGGCTGCAATAGCTTTAGCTTACTCTGATGCATTCTTATAAGCTTTGTAACTGAGGTCATCCAAATAGGGTGGCTTTTTTCTATGTAATGAAAGGGGTGAGAAAGTGAATCATCAAGAAGCGATTGAAGTAATAAAAGCTAATTACCCACCTGAGAATTACACGAGGCTGAGAGAGGCGCTTGATTTGGCTATCAAATTCCTTTCCGAAGAATCCGAAAGGAAGTGATCCATATCTAGGTTCGTGCATCCTTTATTGCACCTGACTTTGGCAACAGTCATAAAACAGGCTTATTTATTTTGCCTTTTATCTGTTCGGCGGTAAAGAAACAGAAGGACTATATCCATAATTGGAGGGCATGAAAATGACTAAACGAATTAAATTAGTGAATCAGCCACTTAATGCTGAGGGGTTACTAAGTTTAAATCTACAAGAGTTTTCCGAACCACCGACACCACCAATTGAAACACCACCGGCAGGCGGAGAACCACCAGTGCCACCAGTGCCACCAGTACCACCTGCTGAAACGCCACCAGTTACGCCGGATAAGACGTTTACACAAACGGATGTTAACAATCTGGTCGCTAAGGAAAGTAAGACTGCGCAAGAAAAGCTGTTGAAAAAGCTCGGCATCGAGGACTTTGACAGTGCTAAGGACGGTCTTGAAAAGTTTCGTGAGTGGCAAGAGTCACAGAAATCAGAAGCCGAGAAGCAAGCTGAAGCATTGAAAGCACTAGAAACCGAAAAGGAATCCATGCTCACTGAAAATCAGACGCTTAAAGCTCAACTATCAGCCGTTAAAGCAGGCGTGTTAGCTGATAGCGTGCCAGACGTGGTGACGCTTGCCAAGACGATGGTGACTGAGGAAATGGATATGGATGCGGCGATTGCAGCTGTTGTTGAGAAATATCCTCATTTTGCGCAAGTGGTAGAGCAAGTTGATCCAGACGCGCCACCGAAACCGCAATTCTCGAATGGGCAACATCAAACGCAACCACAGTCCGAAACGGATAAGTGGTTAGCGGCATTTAAACAATAAAAAACAGAAATAGGAGTGATATTCAATGGCAGTAGTCAATTATGCACAACAATATTTAGCGGCCCTTCAACAAAAATTCGCGGCGGCGTTATCTTTCGCGGAACTATACAACACGCCGAACAATGCAAATATCAAATGGATTAACGCAAAAACAATCCAAATCCCTCGTATTACAGTAGGCGGATTCGTCGATGTAGACCGAGATGTAGTAGGTTCGTTCACACGTCGAGCTGATAACGACTGGGAGACGAAGACGATTGAGCATGACCGTGAATTCCGTACATTGGTTGATCCGCAAGATATCGATGAAACGAACCTTGCACTTTCGATCGCAAACATCACCCGCGTGTTCAATGACGAGCAGAAGATTCCAGAAATGGACAAGTACGCTGCATCTAAACTGTATTCAGAGTTCACTACATTTGGCGGTACTGCGAACACTGAAGTTCTTACAGCAGCAAACGTATTGGAAGTATTCGATACATTCATGGAGAAGATGGATGACGCGGAAGTTCCGCAAAATGGACGTATCTTATATGTAACGCCTGCTGTAAATAAAGTGTTGAAAACAGCGCAGGGTCTTCAACGTCAATTAGATGCAGCTGGTAATAGCGGAAACGTGAAACGCAGCATCTATTCACTTGACGACGTAACAATTCGAATGGTGCCATCACCACGAATGAAAACGGCATATGACTTTACAGACGGCGCTGTTGTGGATTTAGCGGCAAAACAAATCAACATGATTCTTGTTCATCCGCTATCGGTTCTTACTCCACAACAATACGAGTTTGTGAGTTTGGATAACCCGTCTGCTGCTACTGGTGGAAAATATTTGTATTTCGAAAGAAAGTATTGGGACATCTTCGCGATCGAGAAGAAGGTGCCGGGCATTCTGTTCAACGTCGAAGCCTAAGAGGAGGGTTTTCCCTTCTCTATTCTTTTTTATAATAATAATTTGGAGGTCATCAAATGAAAACAGTGAAAATCAAAAAGAAGAACCGTATTTTGCACGTTGAAACAAGTCGTTTGGCAAGCTTTTTAAACCAAGGCTACGACCAGATTGACGAAGATGGAAAAGTAATCAAACTAGCAACTGGTGGACGTACAGTGTCCTTGCCAGAGCACAACAAAGTCATTGAAGAACTTGAAGCATTGACCGCTGAACTTGAAACCTTGCGAGCGGATGGGTCGGGTGCCGAGTTAGAAAAAGCAAACGAAGATATCAAAGCCTTGAAAGCTAAAGTGAAAAAACTTGAAGATGCGGCCAAGTCAGATACAACAAAATAAGGCGGTGAAAGTATGACCTTTAGAATCTACAAAGGTGGCTCAATGGTAGTGGAAGGGGTTAGCCCTCTAGCTATTACCGGTTTGTTGCCGGATACAACGGTAGCGAATGGAGAGTATCAGGTGGCTAGGGTAGAAAGCGGCAAAGAGTCGGCTAAGGTTGATATCCCTGCATTTACCACGCTACCAATCAAGGTGACGGGAGTAACCTTGTCACCTAAAACATCGAGCGCAGAAGTAGGGACAGTGGGAAGTCGTCAATTAACAGCGGCTATTGAACCCATTAACGCTACAAACGCAGCGGTAACTTATTCAATCGCGCCGACTACGGCAGGGCTATCAGTGAGTACCACAGGCTTAATCGAATGGGATGACACGGTTGCCGATGGGGTATACACTACGACCGTAACCACTGATGATGGCGGTAATACAGATACACATGTATTGACGTTAACGACTCCATAAAGGAGAGATGAAGCATGGCTTATTTAACGTATGCAGAATACAGCGACTTCGGATTCACTGAAGTCGAGGAAGAAGTATTCGACAAGTTAATCAAAAAGGCGGGCGACGTGATTGATTCCGTTACTCGCCATTTTTATCAGTTTAATAACATCGATAATGATGTGGAGTTTAGACGTAAGCAATTTAAAAAGGCTGTAGGTGCTCAAATTGAGTACTTTCATCAAGTTGGTTCGACAACCTATGAAAGCATTAACAACACGCCACAGACGTTTCAAGCAGGCAGGACAAGCGTGTCAAACGCAAGTCGATTCAACCCCGGCGGTAAAAATGAAAGTAAGTCGTTGGCGGCGGAGGATGCTCTAATGTATCTTTCTGATACAGGATTACTTTTTCGTGGAGTTGATGTCAGATGATGCCGAAACCACCAAAGAAATTCTGTGTCGATAGCTTTGAGTACAAAGAATATGTCGGTGAAAACAAATGGTCCGAACCGGAGTATGCTGCACCTGTTTTGATTGAACATTGTCGCATCGACAGGACTGCGCAGTACACGTCAACTACGTCCGGGAAGACATTGCTATACAACTCAGTAGTGTTTTGTTACGAGGGTATCACAACGCCGTTACCCATATTTAAAAACGAGTCTGTTTTGGTGTATGACGGACAAGAACACATTGTTACAAAGGTCATCCCGATTTACGAAGCCTACAGCACCACTATTTACTCTTATGAGTTGGAGGTGGTCTGATGTCGGTAAGGGTGACAATCAATCTGACTGGCGCCAGAAGAAAGTTAAGCCGAGAAGCGGTGAACCGTGGTAAATATGCATTAGCGAATCAAGCGATGGCAGATATGAACCAATTTGTTCCTATGCTTAGCACTGCGTTGAGGGGGTCGGTATCTGTCAATTCAGATGCAACGTCCATCAATTATGACACTCCATACGCTGCTAAGATGTTTTACATGTACATGCATAACTACACGACACCAGGCACCGGACCACGTTGGGATTTGAAGGCGAAAAGTGTATTCATGTCCGATTGGATCAATGCATTCACGAAAGGAGCTGATTGGTAATGGATTTTATGGAAATGTTATGTGACAGAATAAACGCCATGACACCACGGCTTCCTGTTGAATGCAAGCTCGGCTATCTAGGAGTGGCTGAATCACTTGCGCTTTATCCGTTACCCGGTGGAAAAGTAGTCCATGAGTTTATGGATGGCACCAGTGACCAACAACTCAATTACGAAATCGCTATGCAATCAAAGTCACAGGCGAAAGTCAATGATGTGCTATGGATGATTCAGAATGAGTTGGAGGCGCTGAAAGAGCTAGACAGCCAAGACGACAGTTTCAAGTTTGATGAATTAATCATAACGAACAAGCCTTTCATCAATCAAATTGATGAGCAAGGTTGGTTCGTATTTTTATTAGATATACAAGCAAATATCACAGTTTTTAAGGAGGAAAAATAGATGGGTAGAAAAAAGAACGCACTACGAGGACATTTTATTCAAGCGTACGTACCAGGTACGGAGGAGCCAACAGAAGTATGGTTGGAGCTAGCTAGATACATTTCATCGATTAGCGATGACACGCAGGAAGAGACGGAAGATCAAGCCTTCTATGATGGTGATGGGACACCAGAAACCTCTGTAACATCTGTAGCAGGAGCATATGGCATCGAGGGTCAATATGATCCGACTGATCCGGCGCAAGAATTAATCGCGAACATGAAATACAAGGTAGGCGATGGCCGCAAGGTGCACCACAAAGTTGTATCGTCCGACGGTACGAAGCAATGGGTCGGACGTGCAACTGTGACGTCTATCGTAGCGGGTGCAGGAGATGCATCTGCATACGAGGAATTCAGCTGCAACATTCGATTTGATGCCATCCCAACTGAAACAGAGCTAACGCCGGGGGGGTAACGTCCCCATCGGTTACTAATGTGGAGCCAACAGTAGATGGGGCTATTATAACACTAGATTAAGGGGTGCCTACGGGCGCCTCTTTTGTTTTTAATAAAGGAGGACTAACCATGACAAATGAAATTTTAATTGACATACAGCTTACTGGGTTTCCGGTGAAGGTTGGAACAGTAGAGCTTTGGTTTGATTCTTCATTGGAGAATCTAAGAAATTTCTTCAATATCGAAGAAGTCGTGCAGCGAAAATTGAAAGAAGCGCAAGATAAGGCGCAACATATCCATTTTCCTGCTGAAATCAACGAATTGAACGTTGGAGAAATTGACGTTAGAAGCGTGGACGCAGCGCTTGATGTGAACAAAGAAGCTATTGCTGCACAATATGACATCCTTTTTGGTGCTGACACATTTAAAAAGCTATACAAGGTATATCCAGACATTATGGCGCTTGAACAAACGCTTGAAGTTGTAGGTGTTGCTATATCCAGGCGGATTGAAGAACAAGAAACAGTACGAGTGAAAGAAACTGAATCCAAAAAAGCCGAATACTTAGCTAAAAAAGCACAGAAAAAGTAGGTGTTTTAGATGAGACTAAACACCCCGTTGGTCACATCATTCGTGTTCGATGGCCATGAATACGAAATTGACCTCGCTTTTGACAATGTTTTAAGTGTTTTTAGTGTATTTGACGAAATTGATTTACGGGATTACGAGAAAGCTGACATAGCCCTTGCCTTGCTGATTGGAGTTGAATATAAATCTAACACCAACGACTTGTGGAATTTTGTCTACGGAACTTTTATTCACGTTGAAGATAAACGGTCCATTGAATATGATCGCCAAGGTAACCCGATGCCTATTCAAAAAGAGCCTAAGAAATCTATTGATTTTGAAAAAGATGCAGAATACATTTACGCATCATTTCGGCAGGCTTATAACATTAATTTGTACCAAGAACAAGGAAAATTAAGTTGGGCAGAATTTAAGGCTTTGTTATCCGGTTTGCCGTCAGACACAGTTATGCAACGGGTTATCCAAATTAGGTTATGGGAACCGTCGAAAGGCGAATCGAGCGAATATAAGCAGGCAATGAAAGAACTACAGAAGACTTATGCACTTGAAGAACTAGAAGAAGAGTAACCAAGAGTCGTCCATTCGGGCGGCTCTTTATTTTTTGAGGAAAGGAGGAGATTGTTATAGCCTCAGATGGTTTGATCAAAATTGACATAGAAGTTGATGGTAAGCAGATAACTATTGCATCGAATGCACTGGATAACCTAGAAGCGGCGGCATTGCGTTCCGGAAAAGGCGCTAAAGCGGCGTCTGATGGTATGAGCAGTCTAAGTAGCAGTAGCTCAAAAGCTAGTAAAGATGTAGCGAGCACAAGTGGCGCTGTTGATAGTTTAGCTAGTACTAGTACAAGTGCGTCCAAAAACGTAGCAGGTACGGCGAGTAACTTAGGTGACTTGAGCAACATCAGCTCGAGCGCAAGCAGGAATTTACAAAGCACCACCTCTGCAATTGGTGATATAGCCGGAGGTAGTACCGCAGCTTCTAGCGGCATTAAAAATACATCAAGCAATTTAACTGATTTAAGCAGTATCAGCTCGACAGCCGGCAGCAATTTACAAAATACCAATCTAGTAATTGGTGATATCGCGGGCGGAAGTACTGCGGCATCCGGAAGCATCAGAGGCGCATCTGACAGCTTGAATAACATGGGCGGTAGTGCAGATAGTGCTGCGGATGCCAATAGACGTGCTGCGCAAGAAACGCAAAACGTCGGCAATGAGTCTAGTAGGGCGTCAATGAGCATTAAAGATATTGCCGTATCGCTTGGTCTTGTAGCCGTAGCATCAGCGGCAATAAATATGTTGAAAAGCTCGCTAGACGCAGCTATTGGTCGATTTGACACACTAGCAGGATTTCCTGTCGTAATGGAACGTATGGGCTTTAGTAGCGAAGAGGCTAGTGGTTCTATAAGGAAGCTATCTGACGGGATACAAGGGTTACCGACAACTTTAAACGGGATTGTCAAGAACACACAGGGAATCGCAATATTAACAGGTGATTTAGACACGGCGACAGACACGGCACTTGCGCTAAACAACGCTTTTCTGGCGTCCGGATCAAGTGCGATGGACGCGGAACGCGGATTGACCCAATATGTGCAAATGCTATCAAAGGGTTCGGTTGATATTATGTCGTGGCGAACACTTCAAGAAACAATGGGATACGCGCTTAAAGAAACTGCTAAAGAGTTTGGATTCACTGGTAAATCGGCGCAAAATGACTTGTACGACGCATTAAAAAGTGGCGACATTGTTTTTGAAGACTTCAACGCGAAAATAATCGAATTGAACAATAACGTTGGTGGTTTTGCTGATATGGCAGCAACCGGTAGTGAAGGTATTGCCACGTCGCTCGGAAATTTAAGAAATGCATTTGTTGTAGGTGTAGCCAATATCATCACATCTATCGACAAATTATCACAGGCAACTACAGGTAAGACAATTTACAAGAATATCGACAGTTTGAAAGTGGTCGTAAATTCGTCTTTCAAGGCAATCGGGTCAGTTATCGAAAGTGCGTCACCGATAGTTATTGCATTTATGTCAGCAATACAAGCTGCCATCCCAGTGGTTAAAACACTGACACCTGCCATCGTTGGTTTAATGGCGGCATATGCGGCGTACACAGTTATTACTAGTGTCACGACGGCGGTGAAAGCATCTAACGCGGTGTTGGCTATAGCGCAAGCGTCACAAACGGCATTGACAGTGGCGACAAGAGCACAAATGGTAGCTGTTGTTGCATCGACTACAGCGACAGGTGCAAATGCTGCGGCTACGGTGGCGCAGACTGGGGCAGTTACCCTAGGTACTCTGGCTATCGGTGTTATGACAGGGCAAGTCAGTTTAGCGACAGTAGCTGTCATTGCCAAAACAGCAGCAACTACCGCATGGGGTGTGGCTATTAAGTTCTTGATGGGCCCGATCGGATGGATAACAGCAGGTATTGGTTTACTTGTTACTGGCATCATTGCTTTAGTCGGATGGTTCAACAAATCGACCGCAGCAGGCGAAAAACTAACTGGTCAAACAGAAAGTCTAGCTACTGCCACCGATTCGCTGAATGGCGCTGTCGCTGAATCTGCGAAAGCGTACGAAAAAAATCAAAGTAATGTCGAAACAAACGCGGAAGCTTATGCGGAACTGGCAGCAAAAGCAGAAGTTCTGGCGGCTAAAGAAAAACTAACAGCTGAAGAAAAGAAAACATTGAATTCTTATATCCAAGAATTAAACAGGAATGTCGACGGTTTAAACCTAGCTTACGGAGAAGAGTCGAAGGCATTGAGTGCTTCTTCAGAACAAATATCAAACCGAATCAACCTCATGAAAGAAGAAGAAAAGTTACAAACCGCTCAAGAACGACTTACTGAAATTATGAAAGAACAAATTGAAATCGGTAAGCAACAAGAAGAAGTTACTGCTTTACGCGAAGAATGGAATCAGAAGTTAGAAGATGGATCTGTTAAAAGCAAGGAACATAAAGATGCACTAAAAGATTTGGAAGAACAAGAAGCGGCATTATCTGAAGCGAACAAACTAGCAGGCGAAGAGCGTTTAAAGGTTGATCAACAAATAATTGATTCATCAGAAGCGGTAGCGGCTGCGGCTGAAAAAGATACAGGGCGACAAATGTTGATGCTCGACGAGTTATCTAAGGAGCAACAAGAAACAGTTAAGTCGATGAAATCCACTTGGGACGACTATGCGAGCTCGGCAACGGACATGTTTGACACAATCAGCACCAAGTCAGAAGTGTCTGTAGGGAAGATGACACAGAATCTAGAGAAAAACCAAAAGACTATAGCTGATTGGTCTGACAACATTGCTAAACTAGCAGAACGCGGCATTGACGAAGGGTTGCTCAATACGTTACGGGAAGCTGGTCCAGAATCGGCCGGACACGTGAGCGCTATCGTTAAAGCTTCAGACACCGAGCTGAAGAAGCTGAGTGAAGCCTTTGCCAATGGCGGAGATGTTGCGACACAAGCATTAGTCAAGTCGATGGGTATTGAAAACTCCGGTGTCATGGGAGCTGTTGGTCATCTTGTTGTTGATACCGAACAAGCTTTAGCGCAAGGGATTCAAAAAGCTGATTTTGGAGCCTTAGGTCAAGCTGTACCAGAGGGTACGGTCAAAGGCATTGAAAAGGGCACTCCGGAGGTTGAAAAAGCCGCGGGAGATATGGCTAAACAGGCGGAAGAGGCCGCTAAGAAGGAATTGAAAGTTAACAGTCCATCCAAAGTTTTTGAGGAAATAGGCGAAGCCGCACCAAAAGGTCTAGTCCTCGGTGTCAACAACGGCACCGAAGATGTTATTAAAGCCATGCAGGATTTAACCAAATCGATGGTTAGCCAATTTAAAGATACTCCTAAACAATTTGAAGCAATCGGCAAAGACACTATGGCAGGCTTTGTGCTTGGTATAAAGCTGAATGAAGCTAAATTGTTAGCGACAGCGCAGGGCATAGCTAATAGTGTGATTAAAACGACTAAAAAGGCACTTGATATCAATTCTCCATCTGGCGAATTTGAGGATATCGGTGAGTGGGTTGGCAAGGGGATGGAAATCGGAATCGATTCCACTCGGTCCGCAAACGAAAAAGCTATTATCGGTGTAATCAACACCATTATAGTCGCCACTAAGAAAAACGCTGGTGAAGTCGCTAAAATCACGTCAGATGCTGAAAAGAAGCGCTTGGAAGTACAGAATGATTACGCCAAAAAGCGTGCTGAACTCTCGAAGAAGACGGCATCATCATCGCAAGCTGCGCTGAAAACTCACAAGAATAAAAAAGGTGAGATTGTTAGAACGGGAGAACAAAAGGTCCAAACTATACGTGCTAGTGCATCCGCTAAGTTGCTAAAACTGAATGAAGATGAACAGAAGAAGCTAGCTACTATCAACGCTAAAGCGACGGCTGACGTGCAGAAAAAAGAAGATGCGCTGTCTAAGTCCCGTCTTGAAGCAGTCAAACTATACATCTCTGACAAGAAATCGTTAGATGAAATGACGTTAGAATCAGAAGCGCAAGTATGGGAGAAATCTCTTGCGCTGTTTGAGGAAGGAACAAAAGAAAGGGTAGCAGCACAAACTGAATTGAAAAAGTCGCTACAGGCTATTGACAAGAAGCGCCTTGAAGATGTTAAGCAGTTTATAGCTGATAAAAAATCGTTAGAACAAATGTCCGTTGTTGATGAAGTCGGCATTTGGCACGATGCTGTTGAGTCCTTCAAGGATGGGACCAAGGAAAAAATCACAGCTCAAACTGAATATGCTAAAGCGCTTGAAGTAGTGAATAAAGAGATCACATCTGTTAATGAGAAATACGCAAAAGATATGCATCGGATTAACGATGATTTCCGAAAACAAGAAGAGAATCTGACGAAGAAATATCAAGACTCACTTCGTGACCGCGAAAAAGCATTGTACTCTTTCGCAGGAACATTTGATGAATTCGATATAAAAACCGAAAAGTCGGGTGCCGAATTACTCAAGAACCTTGACTCTCAGGTTAGCGGATTCAAAAAATGGCAGTTTGAAATCGAGACGTTGGCAAAGCGTGCTATTGATGATGGATTACTAGCTGAATTGCGTGATATGGGTCCAAAGGCGTTGGGTGAACTTATGGCGCTTAACTCGATGTCAGATGAGCAACTAAGTCAGTATTCGTCACTGTATCAAGAAAAGTCGGCGCTCGCCAGAACACAAGCAGAAGCTGAATTAATCGGCATGAAGGAAGATACAGAAAAACAAATTAGTGAATTACGTGACGTTGCTACTGCTGAACTATCGGCCTTGCAAGTGGATTGGAACAACGAAATCAAAGGTCTAACCGGGCAAACATCGACCGAATTAGCATCGTTGAACCAAATTGGACGCGACGCTGTGCAAGGACTCGTCGACGGCATGAAATCGATGCACGGTGATTTACAAGCGGCGGCTAATGACATTGCGAACTCAGTCAGCGGTACGATTAAAAAAGCTCTTGATATTCATTCTCCATCTCGCGTTATGAGGGAGCTTGGGGAGTTCACCGTCGAAGGATATGTGCAAGGGTTAGAAAGTATGGAAAGTGCACCTAAAAAAGTAATGGATGATATTGCTAAATCGGTGCAAACTAGCACTCGCGAAGCAGGCTGGGCTTTAGCTCGCATTATCAGTGAACGAAATGATGAGATAAACGAACAAGAAAAAGCTCACTATGCAAATCTTAGGGGCATGAAGGAAACAGAAAATACTCATTTAAGTATTTTAGATCAAAAGTTTGCTTACACCGGTTTAGCTAATACAGCAGAGCATTTGGAAAAAAGGAATCATATCATAGAAGATTTTGCGGAAAAAGAACGGCAGTCAACCGAAAGTCATTTGAAATACATCGAGAGTGTTAACGCTAGGTATAGTGATAATATCAGAGGCGCGAAAAATGTAATGGAGTGGAAAACTTACGAGGCCACCAAGGAAGTTCTTGATGCAGCGGTTGAAGCTAATAGAATTTCTGCCATCGAAGAAATGTTGATATGGAAAGAAGTAGCTGACTCCTTTACGGAGGATACCTACCAAAAAAGCGAGTCGATAAATCACTTTAAAGATGCACACGCTCGCGCATCAGAAGAAATGAAGTTGAAAACGCAGGAATTACGGGACCACGAAGTAAAAATGACCGCAGAAATCACAGCGGAGTACGACAAGGCTGTCGCGGATAGAAGTAAATCTATCGCGTCATTTGCTGGTATTTTCGATGAATTTAAAATCCAAACTGAAAAGTCCGGCGCTGACTTAATGACAAATCTGCAATCGCAAGTTGACGGATTTAAGTCGTGGCAAGAAAGCATAGCGGATTTATCTAAGAAGGCGATTAACGAGGGTTTGTTGGCTGAATTAAAAGCTCTTGGTCCAAAAGCGGCTGGGGAACTTGCGGCGTTAAATGCTATGACCGACGCTGAGTTAGAAGCATATTCAGCACTTTATCAGGAGAAACAAGCATTAGCCCGTGAACAAGCTGAATCGGAGTTAGTTGGCATGAAGGGTGATGCAGAAAAGCGCATTGAAGAACTACGAAACTCTGTACAGTCAGAACTCGATGAATTGAACGCCGTTTGGCGCGAATCATCTATGGGTATTGTGGATTCGACTGACGACGAATTAAGCAAACTTAAAGACATTGGTGTAAACGCCGGACAAGGCTTGTTGGATGGCTTGGCAAGCATGGAGGGAGCTCTTGTGGCTAAAGCGGCATCTATTGCCGAGAATATCAAAGGGGCTATGACAGGAGCATTAGACATCCATTCGCCTTCGCGCTGGATGCGAGATTTTCTTGTAGGCAATATGACGCTAGGATTTATCAAAGGTGTCGATAAAGACGAGTCGAAAATAGTAAGTGCAGCTAATAAGTTCGCTGAATTTATGATGCCAGATATGGCTGATATAACGATTCCGAATGTGAATATCCGACCTTTCAACCCTACTTTTGGTGGCAGTGGTGGCGGTTCGTCATCAACTGACAATCGAAAAACGGTCACGAATAATATTGAGAACCACTTTACACCAGCCGAATCAACTCCGTCAGAATCGGCACGTAAGCAGGAACAAATGCTACGCCGTTTAGCAATGGTATTTTAGGAGGGGACGCAATGTTTAAATTACAATTCGAAAATTCAAGAGGGCAAAAAATTGAATTGTTCGGCGCTCCCTTCCGACTTTTCGGAGTTGAAGGGCTAGGCGATGTTGAGGCTGATATCCAATCGCAGGTAGTGCCATATCAAGACGGTGACGCGTTGATTGATGTCATACTGCGACCACGTTACATGACTGTCGAATTAAAAATAACTGGTAATGACGCAGCAGAAACCGAAGCGAATCGGCGTAAGCTTGCATCTGTTTTTAATCCACGCTTAGGCCTTGGAACACTTAAATATGTACGGGGTACCGAGGTCAAGTTAATTAAGACGGTCGCTGAATCTGTCCCTATATTTCCCGACGGGCCAACAAATCGAGGGGCTACTTTTCAAAAGGCACTACTTCACTTGAAAGCGCCGAATCCATATTGGCGGTCAACATCTATCACAGAAGAACCGGCATTCGAACCACTTTTCGAATTTCCGTTTGAAGGTGAATTCGAGTTTGGAGTGACACGAAATGATCGTTTAATCTACAACGACGGTGATGCTCCCGCTGCTTTTCAGGTCGATTTTTATGGTCCTGCAAACAGCCCTATCATCGAAAATTTAACAACTGGTGAATTTATCAGAATCAATAAGCGTTTAGAGGAAGGACAGACACTGAAAATTGATACTACGGACGGTGTGAAGTCGGTCACTTATGTGGATGAAGATGGCGCAGAAACAAACGTATTTCATTGGATTGATTTGTCTAGCACATTTTTTAAACTAGGTGTTGGCGAGAATGACATCACTTGTCATTGCGCTATCTCAAATAGACAGCGCGACTTCGATATTTATTATCACAAATTATTCACTGCGGTTTAAAGAAAGGAAGTGGTTATATGGCACAGCATTTCAAGTTTTTTAACAGCGCGACGGGCGACAAACGAACATACCAGGCACAAGACTTCGCTGAATATTTTGGGTCTGTTTTATCGACAGGGCTACTCCATACGGACAAAACACCCGGCATGTCTGTATCTGTAGAAGCAGGAACGCTAAACACTATCGTCAGTGCCGGAAAAGCTATCATGAGCGGTCATCTATACGAAAACACAACGCCACTGACGCTGGTCCACTCGATTCCAGAACCGACACTAGACAGGATTGACAGGATTGTGTTGCGATTAAATTTACAAAATAGTGAACGGAATATCTTGTTACACGTAAAAGAAGGGTTATCATCAGCTAATCCTGTTGCACCAGCTTTGCAACGCGACCAATTCATTTATGAAATATCCTTGGCGCAGGTGCGTATACGTGCAAACACGGTGCAATTGTTGCCGTCAGATTTGGTGGATGAACGACTCAAAGAAGATTTATGCGGACTGGTATACTCGTTGATTTCAATACCTACAAGTCAATTTCAAGAACAGTGGGATTTATTTTTCTTGCAAAAATCAGCAGAAGTACAACAAGCTGCGGATGCTTATTTACAAGCTTTATTAGCGGCGGAACAAGCATTACAGAATGACTTGCAGAATTTCCAACAGACGTGGGATGACTGGTTTAGTCAACAACAATCAGGTAGTTTCATTTTGCAAACTGAAAAAGGTGTAGCGGGCGGTGTTGCGAAGCAGGATGATTATGCGGCACACATTGAAAAAGCATCTTCTTTAACAGAAAGAGGGCATGTGCAACTATCCTCATCTACCACAAGCACAAGTACAAATTTAGCAGCAACACCTAGTGCTGTGAAAATCGCTATGGATAGAGCCAATGCGGCTTTTCAGCAAGCCAATGACGCAAAGGGGCTAATCGCTCCCGCGATTACTGCTAAAGGCGTACCGGCGAGTCCGTCCGATACGTTCGCGATGTTGGCGGGTAAAATCGGACAGATTGAAGGAGAGGGGAAGAGATATGTTAAAGGCACTAGCTCCGCAACTAATGCTAAAATTTATGAAGTTTCCGGATTAAGCTTTAAACCTAGTATGATATTTGTTCACCAATTTTCAGTTTCAGGTAATGATATTTTTTGGGTTTACGTCGGAGATGTTTATTCAGATTTTTCAAGAGTTACATCTTTACAGGGAGCGGAGATGCTCATTCAGGATGACGGCTTTAGATTAACTTTATCATTTTTCCAAAGTTTTATAATCAATAAATCCGTACTTTGGCAGGCTTTTGAATAGATTTGAATAGAGAGGAAGTTTAAAGTGAAAACACCTATAAGAGTATATTACGACTTAACCACGGGGCGAGTTCTCCAAATTACAGGGAATTTCGAAGATAAATGGCTGATTGAATATGAATCAGCGGAAGAGCAGATTGCTAAACTTACCACGCTAAGAGAACTTGAAAGAGGCTCATTCGATGTTCTGGAATATCCTTACGGTAGCTATACTCAAGACTTTGTGGAATGTAACGGGTTTTGGGTAAATCCCGCAACAAAGGGACTAGAATTTAGCTATCCGGACCCGAACGAACCGGAAGCACCACTGGAATTTAGAAAACCTTTGTCCGAAGAAGTCGAAGAGTTGAAATTGGCGCAATCGGAAACTGATTCAACTTTGCTAGAATTAATGGAAATAGTAATATTAGGAGGAATGTAAAATGGTTAATAAATTATTGACGAAACAATATGCGGTATGTGTGTATACTCACGGGACACGGAAATTTGATACGGTGGTTGCAGATTACCATGAACCAGTGAAGCAGTATGCAGCAGACAACTATACGCTCGAACAGATTGATAATGCACTTGTTAAAGGTTATGTTACAGAAACAGAATACCAGGAAACAATTGCATATACAGCACCATCAGACGCACCTACAGAGTAAGGTGTATTTTTTATGTCTAAAATCGGAGCATCCATTACGGGTGCTCTTTCCATTTGAAAGAAGGTGACCAAATGTTACCCATCCGAATCATGACAAGACAATTTCAGTTGCTCGATGAAATCGACCGTTATTCCAGCTTGCAAATCACGCGCAGTTGGCACGGTATTGGCTCCATCGAATTAAGGATAAATCGTTATCTAAAAGGCGCTGACAAGCTATTGCGTGGTCATATCATATTTCCGCACAATCATTTAAATAAGGCATACCAAATTAAGCATAAAGAAATCGAACTCGACGCAAACGGCAAAGCTACTGAAAACTGGGTCATCCGTGCATTGCCACTTAAATCATGGCTTGGTCAACGCATCACCTATCCACCCGTCCACACAGCTTATGACAATAAGCAGGCAGACGCAGAGACTGTAATGCAACATTACGTGACGGATAATGTCACCAATCCTGTGGACCTTGCCAGACGTATGGAGGACATTATTCTTGATGTTAATCTAATGCGTGGGGACAATATTAGCTGGCAATCCAGATACAAGAATTTAGCGGAAGAACAGGCTGAGATTAGTCTGTTATCCGGTCTTGGTTGGAATGTGGACATTGATGTCGATATAAAAAAGTTCGTGTTTAAAATTTTGGAAGGTCGGAATCTATCAGTGAATCAATCTTTACTACCACCTGCTATTTTCAGTCCCGAATTTAACACGCTTGGTCAGTTGTCGTATACGGAATCAGAACTAAATTACCGAAATTTTGCCGTTGTAGCAGGGCAGGGTGAAGGCGTGGAGCGGCGTATAATCACCGTCGGGGAATCATCTGGATTTGAACGTTATGAACTGTTCGTTGACGCCAGGGATGTATCAGAAGAGACTGAACGGGAAGAGGGTGTAGACCCCGTGCCTCGCCCTCCACACGAGATTGTGGAAGACCTAACGAATCGAGGCAATCAAAAGTTGGCTGAATACGAACAGGAAATATACCTCGAAGGACAGGCGCTTACTAAGTCCCGTCTGGTCTATGGTGTTGATTACGACCTTGGCGATATCGTCACCCTCCAAAACCGTGAGTGGGGTGTCACACTCGACGCACGAATTACTGAGGTTAAGGAAATCTACGAGCCTGGTAATACAAGAGTCGAATTGACGTTTGGGAATAACCGTCCCACTTTGATTAGCAAGATTAAGCAGGAATTGAGCGGGATGCAGAATGAAATGGTGAGGTAATAAAAGGGTTCCTTTCTCTTTTGTCGAATGGTGGATGAAAGAGGGGAGTGAGGCGCGCTTTGATAGACAAGTATTTGATCTCAAATTGTTTGTTTATTATTGACGAGTTCAACGAAATGTACAAAGACGTGCAAACTAAAGAGGAACTGAAAATCATTGCCGATAACGAATATTCTGAAGCCGATATGGTTGTACGTTTAGGTCATCCATTTCGTCAGATGGCAACATTTAATATGCAGGGGAAGTCAAAAGAATTAGGCAATGATATAGTAGTGAAATCAAAAGGATTTAAGATTGAAGTGAAGCTACAAAAGAATTATAAAAGCAATGGTGATGGAAGCTCAAACAGTGCAACTTGGAAGCCTTTAGAAAAGGATTTCCAATGGTTATTTAATGAAATTCAAGCTGGGAATAAAGGAAAGGTTGCTTTTGTATTAGGTTGGTTTAATGCAGTTGATCGTTTCAGTCAAATTGTCCAACTAGGGAAAGGGAAAGGACGTTATCCAGTTATAGATAATACTAGAAAAGAATTTTTTCCTTTCTTACACTCGTCTGGTGATAAAACGAAGGATATTACGTATCTTTACTCAGAAGCATACGAAAAACTAACCGTTAAATCATTAATTTCTTCTGATTACAAGGCTAATTGCATGTTCCTCGGTAGTGAAAAAGATAAGTTTCATATAGCCATTTATTGGTAGCCGGAGAATATTTTATTAAAATCAAGAACGTCCAATCGCGGGCGTTCTTTTTCTTTACCCAAAAATAAAAAATTGAGAGGTGCGGAATGAGTGTAGAAATGTCATTGTTGTTCGGTGCGCTAGGTGCTGCATTAGGTGTAATAGGCGCTATCATTGCACTAAAAAAAGAAAGTAAGAATCAAGGTGCTTCGGAAGCTAACATATCATCTAAGGTTGATTATATCGCCCGTGGTGTAGATGATATCAAGCTAGATTTTAAAGACCAAGCAAGAAAAATAGAATCTCAGAATGAGCGTTTGATTCGCGTTGAGGAATCAACTAAGTCAGCACATAAACGAATTGCTAAATTAGAGGGTGATGACGCATGAGTTATTGGGAGTATTTAAAAAACCGACCACCAAAGCAGCGTAAACCCCAAATGTCATTTTCTAAAAAAATACTAATCGTATCTTGGATAAGTGGCTCATTTGTTATCGCTTTTGCGTTATGGCTAACATATAAAATGGTGATTGAGGGTTACAGCGGTGATGTGTCGCTTATAGCCCTTATTTTAACGGGTGGATTTGCCGAAATTGCCACAGGCACAGGTTTTTATTACTGGAAGGAAAAAAATGAGAATGTCAACAAGCAGCAGCTAAACCCAGATTACTTAAAATTTGAACAGGAGGAAGAAATCATATGAATCAACTAATCGAAAATTGGTCACTCATTGTGGCATTAATCGTGCTACTCATTGTATTGAGTGGTGCGATTTTTATGTTTTTCAAACAGCCGTCGAGCACGCAGCTACGCAAGGTTAAGGCTTGGTTACTGTTGGCCGTGACGCAAGCGGAGAAAGAGCTAGGAAGTGGCACGGGCAAACTTAAATTACGCTTTGTCTATGATTTATTTATCACTAAATTTACTTGGATTGCGAGAATCATCAGCTTTGAAATGTTTACGGATTTAGTAGAGGATGCCCTGGACGAAATGCGAGAAATGCTGAAAAATAATCCGGCAGTATTTAACTTGGTGGATCCGGACGGTGATGTCTGATGTTTGTCAAACCGTGTCACGGCATTGTAACTAGCCTGTACAGCAATTCGCGGTTAGATCCAGTCGAAAAGGAAGTTGTGAGGCCTCACTGGGGGATGGATTACGGCACTCACAGCGATAACACAATTGCAGCAGCTGCATCGGGCACTATCCGTTTTATTGACAACACAAAAAACGGTAAGACTGGATTCGGTAAGTACGTTGTCATCACTCATAGTAATGGCTGGGAAACGCTCTACGCTCACTTGTCTTCTATTACCGTTAAGGTCGGTCAGAATGTCGGGCAAGGGCAGAAAATCGGTGTAAAAGGCACGACTGGCAACTCAACAGGAATCCATCTACACTTTGAAATCAGTAAAGGTCGATGGACCAATCAATACACGCACCACGTCAATCCAGCGCTGTACATCGATGACCCGGACGTCCGACACTTGCAACAGATGCTCAATGTGCTTGGCTACAAAGTTACCGTGGATGGGCTGTACGGCAACGAGGTTGTCAAAGTTGTAGCTGCATACCAAAAGGCGAACAAATTGGTTGCTGACGGGGTAGCTGGTCGGGTGACGATGGCCGCGGTTGAAAAGTCATTTGCATCAGTAGCCAAGCCGACACCACCACCAAAAAAGGAGGAAATCAGATTGTTTAAACCAAGTTCACCTACGCTTAATACGTCTATGATTGATAAAATCGAGAAGGCGACAAAGGACAAAGTGCTCCAAGATCCTAAATGGTTAGCGCAGGCTAAAGCAGGCACGCTGTCACTAGATGATGCGCTTGCTTTGTCGGTTTATATTGATGGTAATAAGTAACAAAAAAGGCGTCTACTCTTAATTGAGTGGGCGCCTTTTTTGTTTGTCCACAATTACGTGGGTAGGTCGCTGTTTCTGTCAACCCACCTCTTTTTGAAGTAATCTTGACACTTTTTACAGTAAGTAATGTCGGTATCCCCTTTTTTGCCACCACACTGCTTACAGAGGCCTTTATCTACTCTTTCTTCATATTTTTTTCGCTTGTTTTCTTGCCACCTACATTGGTCGGTGCAATATTTAGCGCTTGAAATAAGAGGGATAAAATTTTTTTGGCAGTCTTTCGCTTGACATCTTTTTTCCCCTTTTAACTTACGCAAACTTGAAAATCTTTTCGCTAAAGCGGCAAGTGATCTGTTGACTAATTTTGATATTTCCTCATTGTTCATTCCGCTATTTTTCAAACGTATAATGTCTTTATCTTGGTTTTTAGTCCAACGCTCCGTGCTACCTCCACCTTTACTGCAACCGCAAGAGGTAGTTGCGCCCTCAGTCAAATTGCTAGCATACATTATCTTTTCTACTCCGCACTCACAACGGCAAAGCCACCTTGCCACAGCGTTCTGGGGAGAGTTTTCAACACGCTTAATCGCTGTTAACTTCCCAAATTTCTGACCTGTTAAATCTGTAGCCTTTCGGCCTCCATTCCTTTTGTGTTTAGCTTGACTTGCCAATTCTTTGCTAAGACATCCGCAAGATTTTGTATTACCGCTCCGTAAAGCCGCTAGTAAATAATCTCTTTTCGTGCCGCAGTCACATCTCGCAACTACTTTTCTCGGCTTTGAGTCTTCGACGTCTTTAAGAATGACAAGTCGCCCGTAACGATTACCGATGACGTCCAAGGGTTTACGACCGCGTTTCTTTTTCATTTATCCATATCACTCTTTTCATTCGACGTAACTATATTAGGTAAATGTTTATGTTCCAATATTAATCGTCCATTTAAATATGCCTCTTCAGGAGTGTTAAATCCTTTCTTATAATATTTCTTTTTATTCACGGTGATCCATGCTCCAAATCTTTCTTCTTTTGATACTCTTGTATAATATTTAAAGACACCGCGGAAACCTGTACTACTATTTTTTCTAGGTTTATCATCGAAAAGTTGCAATGCTACACCGTTGACGCGTTTTTCTTCATATTTATTCCGTAAATTATCTTCTTCCAATTCTTTTTTTAAACAACCACAAGAAGTTGTGTCCCCATTTCTTAAATAAGCACCTTGGACCATTGTTTTCTCGCCGCAATCACACACGCATTCAAACATGTACTTACCTCGTTCATTTGCTCCGGCATTACTAATTACTTTTAATTTACCATAACGCTTTCCTACTTCATCTTTAATGCGCGCGCAACCACATGATGTTGTGAGACCGCTTTTCAAGGAGTGAAGTGTAAACTCTTTTTTAACGCCACAGTCGCATTCAGCAAGCACTTTCCGTGGTCTGATTTCAGGTACATCTTCCAAAACTTTAAGGAGACCATAACGATCTCCCACAGCACTTTTCACTTTGTATTCTTTCATGTTATAACCACTCGATTTGTCCATTATCCGAGCGATAAGCGACAACTTTATCGTAGTCGTATTGGTCAGCCGGTTCGTTGATTACGAGTTCTTCAAAGTCTTCATTCGTTTTCGTTCCCTCATAGATTTCATTGCGTAATTCTTTTACGTGATCATGTTCCGCAAAAAACACTTCTAATTCTTCACCTTCGACCTCATGGACGATGTAGTGATCTGATGCGCCGTCGATGTAATCAATTTCGTGGTAATTAGGATCAGCGTCTACCAACCCGATTTCCCAAGCTTCTACTTTTGTGATGATACCTTTGATTTCTGATTTAATGTTCTCCATTTTCATCATCTCCTCGTATAGTTTTTCAAATTCAACCACCGTGGCTAGTTGCAATTTCATAATGTCGGATTCTCCATCCCGTAATTTGTGGATGGGGTTTGCACTGGCATAACCTAAGTCCTTCGCTATCCTGTATGACGTTAAATCACTGTCGAGTACTGCATTTATTTTCATTATAAGTTTTTCGGTTAACATTGATAAATTCCTCCCATTAAGCAATTAGTTGTTCAGCTTTCCAGTCCTGGATAACTTCGTATTTCCCGTTAGCAACTTGGATAAAGTAGCGGTCGCCACCGTCACAAGCTTCGTACACGCCATTTTCAACGTTAAAGACTTTCGCATCTTCCATTTCGCTGTCCAAAAACACACGGTCGAACTTCCATTTTGCGTGCGGCCCGACAATTCTAGCTAACCAAGATTTGTGTTTGCGGCTGCCTGGCGCAAGTACGATTTCAACTTTTTCATTTACCGTTTTAACTTCTGCCCACGCCATGCGAAGTGCTTCTGCAAAGTATTCAACAGCTTTACCACCGAATTTAGCAGCACCTTCTTTTGCAATTTCCCAAGCCTTCGTCATGACGTTTTTCATTTTCATCCGCTCCCTTTGTTTGTTTTGTCGTTTCCTTAACTTCTAAACTTAATATATCATGGTATACTAGTATACGCAAGTATATTATAAAGATTTCTTTCAATTTGATGTAATTGATTCAAAAGTCTCGGTTTCAACTCGTGTTTATCGCATCTTTTAAAATTTACCACTTGCATTACAAACGTCCGTTCTGTATATTAGAGAAAAGGAGGGAACGAGTGTGCGTAATCAATTGTTGAAGTCGGTAGAACGTGGAGATGTACTGGATATGATGTACTTATCTAAGAGTGGTCAAATCAGCAAGCGGAGGATACAGGTAATCCAAGTAGGGGATGCATCGTTTAGAGCGTATTGTCATCTACGCAAGACTAGACGTACATTTACGATTGATAACGTACTGGCACTTGTTCCTGTCATCAGAAAAGAAAGTATGGTGATTTAGTGTGTCGATAATTCCTGAAGGGACACTATCGCATTTCGAGAATATGATTTACTTGCCGATGATTATTAAAATTTTGGAGAGGGACCGAGGGGAAATTGAAATTGGTGCATTCAAATTGAAGAAACCTTATTTGGATATTATTGAGGGAACACTAAAAATTGCAAGAAATGAATTGAAGCGGACGTCCATTTACTTGAAACGCAACAACATGAAAGTGGTTAAAAAGCTAAATGACGGAACTTTCACCGAGTACTTATTTATTCAGGGTGGTCACGAAGATCCACGACGTTATTTAAACATACGCCTGCGTAATCGGACAGAAGAATTGATCAGTGTTTATTTTACAAAATTTACCGAAGGAGCTGTTATTTAATGCGAGAAAGACAACAGAAAATATATGATTACATTAAAAGTTACATTGCAGACAATCAGTATCCACCGACAATAAGAGAAATCACAACTGGAGTCGGACTCAAATCTCCATCTACTGTACACGGCCATTTAGATCGGATGAGAGAGAAAGGTTATATCGACTTTATCGACTCACGCCCACGGACTTTGCGAATCGTTTCATGATTGACTACAGTAAATTTCCTAATCGTTCAGTCGCTTGCATAGACATGATGAGTTTTTACGCCAGTTGTATGGCTGCATTGCATAATCTGGATGCGAGGACGACGCCAATTGCAGTGGTCGGCAATTTGAAACAACGAGGTAGTGTCGTGTTAGCAGCATCACCGGCCATGAAAAAGCGGTTCAAGATTAAGACTGGTAATCGTTTGTTTGAAATCCCACGTCACCCAAAAATCCGACTCTTTGAACCACGAATGGAATACTTTCTCGAAATGTCAATGTCTATTACTCGCATCCTCCACAAGTACGTGCCAGCGGAAGCAATACACGTTTACTCGGTCGATGAAAGCTTTATAGACCTTACTGGCACAGAAAAGTTATGGGGCGACCCGGCGCAGACCGTCAGAGAAATCCAGAAGGAAATATACGAAACGTTGAGTTTGCCGTCAACAGCCGGTATGGGCCCTAATATGTTAATGGCTAAGCTATGTTTAGATATTAGCGGCAAAAAGACTGGTTTTGCGAAGTGGAACTTCGAGGACATACCGGAAAAGTTATGGCCTGTATCTCCACTCTCTGAAATGTGGGGAATAGGGAGACAAACCGAAACGTCACTCAACAATATGGGGATATTTAGCGTTGGTGATTTAGCCCACGCATCTCTCGAGACCCTTGAAAAGAAATTCGGCATCATAGGCAACCAGTTGTATCACCATGCCTGGGGCATAGACTTATCCAAGGTAGATGCACCACCAGTTGCAGGTCAGGTCAGCTATGGCAAGAGCCAGATTTTAATGCGTGATTACAACAGCATTGCCGAGGTTAGAGCTGTACTCTTGGAAATGTGCGAAGACGTAGCCAAAAGGGCAAGGGATGCAGGTAAGGCAGGCCGTACAATAACGCTTGGTATCAGCTACAGTAAAAACGCACTTGGCGGAGGATTCCAACGATCTCGTACTATTAAAGAGGCGACCAACGAAACGATGGCTATCTATGCGGTATGCAAAGAGTTGTTGAGCGAAAATTACGATGCTAGACCAGTACGGCAAATATCTTTATCAATCACAAAGTTAGAAGCAGAGCAATCAGTACAATTAAGCCTTTTCGAAAAGGACAATTGGAAAGACAGGGCAATCGGCTCTGTGATGGATAACATCCGAAATAAATACGGCTCTACGGCGATATTACGAGCGATCTCATTAACCGATGCGGGTACAGCAATTAAACGGTCCGAGTTGGTCGGCGGGCATAAAGGATAGGTGACAAGTATGATTAGAGATAGAGGCAGTATTAAATGGCAGGGCATGATGTTACCTGAGCACGTAGCCGAGATAACCGACTGGAGAAACGAGCAGTATTATGAAGAACGTCCGCAACTTGACGACTTAGATTTGCAATCGATTCAAGAAGAAATCGAAGCGGCTCATAAAAGACGATGTCAGGTCCTCATAATCACATGGAAAGATGGTGAGTTCATGATGCGTGGCGGAATCATAGTGGAAATCAACATTCAATCAATGTGCATATTCCTTGATAATCCGTTTGGAATAGAGAGGATAGCTGTATCCGATATTGTTGGTGCTCAAATCAAAGAATAACAAAAAACAAAGGGGATGATTTAAATGAGAGCAGTACCAAAACCAAAAAAGACATACAAGAGTTCGGATGCTCCAAAAATGACAGAAGAGGACTTTGAGGAGATTGGCGAGAAAATAAATGAGGCATTAGAATTTAAAAACGAGGTCGAAATCACGACGTACCACCAAAAGCAGTTTGAGTCGGCAAAAGGCGTCATAACAAGCGCCGATGGTCAGACTGGTAAGTTAACGATGCAGGTAGGCTACGACGAGAGAAAGATCAATATCAATTCGATTGTTAGCGTTAAATAAGAAAAGCAGCTGCTCAATTAGAGTGGCCGCTTTTTTCTTGCAGTCGATTTATTTCTTCGCTCACTTTGATCATTGCTGCATCTTCTTGGTGTTTTTCCACGTAATCAGCTATCCATGCGCGTATTAAATCTTCTGCATCATCCCCATTCCTTTTTAACACAGCATTGAATCGGACGTTTTCTCTTTTTGAAATCCACAGATATATTAATTTGTCCCACTCTTGCTTCAATTTCATCCCTCCTAATAATTTTCCACATTATCAATCTAACATTAAATTACCAATCGCGTCTAGACATTTTGTAATATTTAAACTACGATAGATGGGTAAATAGATAGAGGGGGATGATAGTTTTGAAAAACACCATGAAGAAAGCAGCCATTTTGTTCTTCGCTTTCTTGCTCACTGTATCGATAACCTCCACACAAGCATTGGCGGCGGAGTGGGTAGAATTCGACTCGAAAAATACTGACGAACTTCAAAAAGAATGGGAAATCACTTTTTCTAGTGCGGTGGACGAATCGACGGTAAATATGGAAAATGTATATGTGAAGGATAGTACAGGTGAAAAGGTTTCTACAGATTACCGGGTAGAAGGCGACAAGGTTTTTATTAAACCTGTATCAAACTACATACCAGGGCAAACGTACACGTTATTTATAGGTCCTGGCATTAAATCAGGCAAAGGGCAAGATTTGAAGTCTGATGTCCGTTTTAGTTTCTCGGTTAATCAGGTAGAGCGCCCGAAATCCGACATGCTAGTACACTTTATTGACGTAGGACAAGGTGACTCAATCCTAATTCAAGCACCAGGCGGAAAGAATATGTTGGTTGACGGAGGAACAAAAGCATCCGGTACCAAAGTAGTTTCGTTCCTTAAATCAAAAGGCGTTTCTACATTAGATGTGGTCATCGCGACTCATCCTGATGCAGACCATATCGGTGGCTTGATTTCTGTGTTGAATAATTTCAAAGTTAACCAGTTCATCGATAGTGGACGAGTACACACGACGCAAACCTATTATGAGATGCTACAATTAATCGATGACAAGAATATCCCGTTTAAAGTTGCTAAAACAGGAGACGCGATAGATCTTGATGCACTATTAAAAACAACTGTATTACACGCGGATGAAATTGCATCGAGTACAAATGACGCATCCATAGTCACTCGTCTTGAATACGGATCAGTTAGTTTCTTGTTAACGGGAGATGCAGAAAAATCGGTAGAAAGTAAAATCCTATCCCAATACGGTAATATTCAAAGCACGTACTTAAAAGCGGGTCACCATGGTTCGAATTCAAGCAGCACAGCGGCATTTATTAATGCGGTGAAACCATTAGGGACAATCCTTTCTTACGCAGAGGGTAACTCGTACGGCCATCCTCATAGCGAGGTTGTAGCTCGACTCGGCACAGTTGGCTCGAAAATATATTCGACAGCTGAATCTGGCGACATAACAATTACTACTGACGGCGTTAAGCACTCTGTTTCAGTAGCTCCTTGGACACCACCAGTTGAACCTAGTCCAAATCCAGAACCTAAACCAGATCCTAAGCCGGAACCAGGATTAGAAGTTAAACCAGGCGCACCGTCTAAATTTAAAAATTGCACAGAAATGAGAGTATACTATCCAAACGGTGTTAAGGTCGGCCATCCGTCATACGAGAAAAAGCATGATCGTGATGGAGATGGGTGGGCTTGCGAATGAATAAAGTAAAATACACTCTTGATAAAATCGAAGATGGACAGTATGTATTTTTAGACCATCCGAATGAAGAAAACCAATTACTGATACCTGCATCTGAAATTAATGTTGAAATCGCTGAAGGTGACATCGTGTTAATTAGCCAAACGGATTCTGTTTATGCATTTGAAGTATTAGTAGAAGAAACCGAAATCATGCGTGATAAAGTAACCAGTCTCCTCGAAAAATTAAAAAACAAAAAGCTATAAGCGAACGGCTACCAACTCAATTTGAGAAGGTGGCCGTTTTATATAATATTATCCTCTAAAATAAATCACGAGAACTAACACATAACTAACAAAAGTAACAGAACACTTCCGAATGATGCAAAACGACGAAAGATAATCCATCACTCAACCACCAGTTATAAAGGTCGTTCCGAATATTGTAGATTATAGCCGAATTAGAGTGTAAGATAGTCTACAAAGAACTTATGATTCTCTAGAGACATTTTATGTGAACGAAACGAAAAAAACAATGAATCGGGGCGAATAGAACTATTTGTCCTGCTAAGTGGGTGATGAAATGAAGAAAGTGTATTTGATTGGCTATATGGGCTGTGGGAAAAGTGCGATTGGTAAACGGTTAAGCTTTGCGACTAAAATGCCGTACTACGATATGGATACTGAAATCGTGAGGAAAATGGGTATGACGATACCGGAAATTTTCGAAAAATATGGCGAAGAACGTTTTCGTGAGATTGAAACCGAATTTTTGCGTACGTTTCGTGATGAGTTTTGTATCATTGCGACCGGTGGAGGTGTCCCGATGCGTAAAGAAAACCGTGAAATTATGCGACGGACAGGCATTGTCTTTTTCCTGAATACGCCGTTTCGCGATATATGGAGACGGATTGCATCGGATCGAAATCGTCCAATTGTTCAACGCTCAACGCGTGCGGATCTTGAAAAGTTATTTAATGAACGCAAACCGCATTATTTACACACAGCCCACTTTAAAGTCGAAACAGAAAACCGGTCATTGCGAGATATTATGGATTATATTGCGTTCCAAATTCGCAGGCTGAAAGGGGAACTGTAGAAATACGGAAATCAGCAAATGATTTCCGTATTTTCACGATGTAATTAGAGGAATATTTAATTTATCAACCAAAACACGAACGTTTTGGTTGATAAAATTATTTTTGTTCGTCAAAACGACGGTTGATTAAAAACTATTGCGCTTACAGAAATCAAATGTTAAGATATAAGGCGAAAGGGCATGATTGTCCGAATCTTATTCGTATTCTCTTCATTCAGCGAGTTGAATGAAGAGAAGCCTCCGGCGGATGTCATAGATTTTGAAAGGAGTCAATTGAGCAAGCTCGATTCAAAATCTAGCCGCAATTACGCCGAGGTGTAATTGATACTAAAACAATTGAATAACGCGAATGATTGTATGGGGAGAGCACGCACTGGCGTCGCCGAAGGAGCAAGTAACAGCTGTTATGAATCTCTCAGGTAACAAGACTCATACATGACGCATCTCTGGAGAGCGCCGGGATAATCGGCCACCGACGAAGAAAGCCGCAAGGTCAAACTTTCAGGTACAAGGACAGAGGTTCTCTTTTTTTTAGGGGACCTCTGTCTTTTTTTACAAAAAAATTAAGGAGGAATAAGTTATGGCAGATGCATTAAAACGAACAGCACTTTTTGACAGTTATGCTGAGTACGGCGGGAAAACAATCGATTTTGGCGGTTGGGAGTTACCCGTTCAATTTTCTAGCATTAAAAATGAACATGAAGCTGTACGAACGAAAGCAGGCTTGTTTGATGTTTCGCATATGGGTGAAGTTTTTGTCAGTGGGACAGGAGCACTTGCGTACCTACAAAAATTAGTTACCAATGATGTGTCGAAATTAGTAGATGGTCAAGCGCAATACACGGCAATGTGCTACGAGGATGGCGGCACAATCGATGACCTCCTTATCTACAAACGTGGAGACAACGATTATCTACTTGTCGTTAATGCATCGAATATTGATAAAGATGTTGAATGGATGAAGAGTCATGCAACAGCGGATGTCACCATAGAAGACAAATCATCTGACTTTGGACTACTTGCTTTGCAAGGACCCGTAGCACAAGAAGTGCTACAAAAATTAACGGATGAGCCACTGGCGGATATCAAGTTTTTCCGGTTCAAGGAAAATGTTAACGTTGCTGGTCATTCTGTTCTTGTTTCACGGACGGGCTATACAGGCGAAAATGGTTTTGAAATTTATGGTTCACCGGAAGCTATCGTTGCACTTTGGCCTGCTATTCTTGAAGCAGGTGAAGCAGAAGGCGTGATTCCAGCAGGTTTGGGTGCACGTGATACCCTTCGTTTCGAAGCAGGTTTGCCACTTTATGGACAAGAGTTATCAAAAGACATTTCACCACTTGAAACGGGTCTTGGCTTCGTTGTGAAATTGAATAAAGAAGAGGATTTCCTCGGCAAAGCAGCACTTACTGCACAAAAAGACAATGGCGTACCACGTAAATTGATTGGTCTTGAAATGATTGACAAAGGTATTCCACGTACAGGTTACAAAGTATTCCTTGGCGAAGCCGAAATTGGCGAAGTGACAACAGGCACACAATCACCAACGCTTAAAAAGAATATAGGCTTTGCCTTACTGAACAGTGAGCATACGGCTGAAGGTACGGAAGTGGAAGTTGAAATTCGCAATAAGCGATTGAAAGCAGTCATTATTGCAACACCATTTTATAAACGCTAATCCAATAACATGATGAAAAGGGGCTAACTAGACATGAAGCATCGTTACCTTCCAATGACGGAAACCGATCGTGCTGAAATGATGCAAACAATCGGTATTTCTTCAGTAGATGAACTATTTGCTGATATTCCTGAAAAAGTTCGTTTTAAAGGCGAATACAATATTAAAAAAGCAAAATCCGAGACTGCATTAACAAAAGAATTGGCACAAGTTGCTGCAAAAAATGCGGATGCGCGTACATATGCATCATTCCTTGGTGCGGGCGTCTACGATCACTTCAAGCCGATCATCGTTGACCACGTCATTTCACGTTCTGAGTTTTACACGGCTTACACGCCATACCAGCCGGAAATTTCACAGGGAGAATTACAAGCAATATTTGAATTCCAGACAATGATCTGTGAATTAACGGGTATGGAGCTTGCAAATTCTTCGATGTATGATGGCGGAACAGCACTTGCAGAGGCAGGGAATCTTGCGGCAGGTCACACGCGTCGTAAAAGACTTCTTGTGTCTGAAACGGTACACCCAGAATCACGTGACGTTGTTCTTTCTTACGCGTCTGGACAGTCAATTGAGGTTGTGACGATTCCACAAAAAGATGGTGTAACAGATTTAGCAAAACTAGAAGAAATGATGGATGAAGATACAGCGGCAGTTCTTGTACAGTATCCAAACTTCTTCGGTCAAATTGAAGATATTCAAAGAATCGGCGACATTACGCATGACAAAGGTGGATTATTTGTTGTATCTTCCAACCCGCTAGCACTTGGCGTACTGACGCCTCCGGGGAAACTTGGTGCTGATATTACAGTTGGTGATGCACAACCATTTGGTATTCCTGAAGGATTTGGTGGACCGCATTGTGGTTATTTCGCTGTTTCGAAAAAGTTGATGCGTAAAGTTCCGGGACGTCTTGTCGGAGAAACGACAGATGACGAAGGACGTCGGGGGTATGTATTGACATTGCAAGCCCGTGAGCAGCATATCCGTCGTGATAAAGCGACATCTAATATTTGTTCAAACCAAGCGTTGAATGCACTTGCTGCATCTGTTGCGATGACTGCACTTGGTAAAATGGGGGCGCAGGAAATTGCCTACCAAAATATTGTTAAAACACGCTATGCTAAGGATGCATTTGAAAAAGCTGGTTTTGAGGTAGCATTTGGCGGTGCTCATTTCAATGAGATCGTCGTTAACTGTAAAAAATCTGTCAAGGAAGTCAATGCACATCTCTTCACAAAAGGCATTCTTGGTGGCTATGACCTTGGTAAAACATACCCAGCATTTGCGAATCATGCATTGATTGCTGTGACTGAACAACGTACGAAAGAGGAAATCGATGCACTTGTGCAGGAAATGGAGGCCCTTCATGCATAAAGATAATCAGCCGTTAATTTTTGAAGTAACGAAAGAAGGAAGAATTGGCTACAGTCTTCCAGAACTAGATGTACCTGAATTGGATTTGTCAGATTTATTGCCAGCAGCATTTATCCGCGAGGAAGCTGCAGAACTTCCAGAAGTGTCTGAGCTTGATATTATGCGCCATTATACAGCGTTATCTAATCGTAACCATGGTGTAGATACAGGATTTTATCCATTAGGATCTTGTACAATGAAATACAATCCAAAAATCAATGAATCTGTTGCACGTTTCCCTGGATTTGCTAACATTCACCCATTGCAAGATGAGTCGACTGTGCAAGGCGCGATGGAAATCATGTATGATTTGCAAGAGCATCTTGTGGAGATTACAGGAATGGATGAAGTTACGCTTCAACCAGCTGCTGGAGCACACGGTGAATGGACCGCATTGATGATGATTCGTGCGTTCCATGAAGCAAATGGTGATTTCCACCGCACAAAAGTACTTGTTCCAGACTCAGCACACGGAACAAACCCAGCATCGGCAACAGTTGCAGGTTTTGAAACGGTGACGGTGAAGTCAAATGAACATGGGCTTGTGGATCTTGAAGATTTGAAGCGTGTAGTTGGACCGGATACGGCGGCATTGATGCTGACAAATCCAAATACGCTTGGACTATTTGAAGAAGACATTCTTGAAATGGCTGAGATTGTTCACGCTGTTGGCGGGAAATTGTACTATGATGGTGCGAACTTGAATGCAGTTATGTCCAAAGCCCGCCCTGGTGACATGGGCTTTGATGCAGTTCACTTAAACTTGCACAAAACATTCACAGGCCCTCACGGTGGCGGTGGTCCGGGTTCTGGTCCAGTCGGTGTCAAAGCGGACTTGGCTCCTTTCTTGCCAAAACCAGTACTTGTGAAAAAAGATGATGTGTTCACATTCGATTATAATATTCCACAAACGATTGGCCGTGTGAAGCCGTTCTATGGTAACTTCGGCATCTATCTGCGTGCTTACACGTATATTCGTTCAATGGGGCCTGATGGTCTGAAAGCTGTTACGGAATATGCGGTATTGAATGCAAACTATATGATGCGTCGACTTGAGCCTTACTTCGACCTGCCATATAATCGTCACTGTAAGCATGAATTCGTGCTATCGGGTCGTCGCCAGAAGAAATTGGGCGTGCGTACACTTGATATGGCAAAACGACTGCTGGACTTTGGCTATCATCCACCAACAATCTACTTCCCACTAAATGTTGAGGAAGGTATGATGATTGAGCCAACAGAAACAGAGTCGAAAGAAACACTCGATGCATTTTGTGATGCGTTGATTCAAATCGCAAAAGAAGTTGAAGAAAACCCTGAAATCGTTCAAAACGCACCACATACTACGGTCATTAATCGTTTGGATGAAACAAAAGCAGCACGTCAGCCTGTATTGCGTTACACGAAATAAGAATGATATGAAAAAGCACAGCCTCAGAGCTGTGCTTTTTTGTCGTATTTGTGACGGAAAGTTCACAACCTAGCACTTATCTTGTGATAAAAATCACAAGAGACATCCCGATGTAGCACTATGCTTGTAGTGTAGATTTACAGCAAGATACATCATGACTAAAGGGAGCGTTTAAGATGATGTCTGTCAAACAAGAGGTTAATTACGATGTCAATCCATTTATTGTTATATGGGAAGTGACAAGAGCCTGTGCTTTGAAGTGCTTGCATTGTAGGGCAGAAGCGCAATATAAGGCCGATCCACGTCAATTATCATTTGATGAAGGAAAAAAACTAATTGATGAAATCGCTGGTATGGATAATCCACTGTTTGTATTTACAGGTGGCGATCCATTGATGCGACCTGATTTATTTGACCTAGCTAAATATGCAATAGATGAGAAGGGGTTCCCGGTTTCTATGACGCCGAGTGCAACGCCGAAAGTGACAAGGGAAGCCATTCAGCGGGCAAAAGATGTTGGATTATCGAGATGGGCATTTAGTTTAGATGGCTCATGCGCAGAAATTCATGACCATTTCCGTGGTACGAAAGGATCCTATGATCGAACAATGAAAGGGATTGAGTATTTAAAGGAATTAAATATCCCTATTCAAGTGAATACAACCATTTCAAAATATAATCTCCATGACCTAGAAGCGATTGCCGAAAAAGTGAAAGAAATGGGCACGGTACTGTGGAGTACATTCTTCTTAGTGCCAACAGGACGCGGTATGGAGAAGGATATGGTTAGTCCAGAAGAACATGAAGAAGTAATGAAATGGTTATATCAAATTCAACAAAAAATGCCTTACGGTGTGAAAACGACAGAAGCCCCTCACTATAGACGAGTGTTTCATCAGGAAAAACAGCGTTTGGGTGAGAGTGGGGTATCGAAACGATCGGATTTATTAGGACGTGCGCCGAAATTTGTCAATGATGGGGACGGTTTTGTCTTTATTAGTCATACAGGCGATGTGTATCCAAGTGGTTTTTTACCAGTAGTTTGTGGCAATGTGCGTGAGCAATCGCTAGCAGATATTTATCGGAATTCGCCGGTTATGAAGCAATTGCGGGATAAGTCTTTGTTAAAAGGTAAGTGTGGCGTTTGTGAGTTTAAGCATATGTGTGGTGGATCACGTGCGAGAGCTTATGCGATGACGGGAGATTACTTGGAAAGCGATCCTTCTTGCTCGTATATTCCTGAAGCGTTACGCTAAAAAATGCTTAATTCCGAAAGGTGGAAAACCAATGAGGAAAATTATAATTGTTGGTGGCGGAATTACAGGGATGAGTGCGGCTTTTTATACAAAAAAGTGGTTTGACGAGCGGAAAATTCCTGTTGAGCTGACGCTAATTGAAAAAAGTGATACATTCGGTGGTAAAATACGGACATTGCACCGTGAAGGTTTTATCATTGAAAGGGGGCCAGAGTCTTTCTTAGCACGTAAAATGCCGATTATGACGTTGATTAAGGAACTAGGTCTTGAAGACGAGCTGGTGGCGACGAATCCGCAAGCAAGGACGAATTATATCGTACATAAAGGGAAATTGCATAAGATGCCACCTGGACTTATGCTGGGTATTCCAACAGAATTGACGCCGTTTATGAAGACAAAGCTCATATCACCGGCTGGGAAAATCCGAGCGGCCATGGATTTATGGTTACCTAAAAAGAAAGGGACGGAAGATGAATCATTAGGTCATTTCATCCAACGGCGTTTAGGAAAAGAAGTACTGGATCATATTACTGAGCCGTTGCTGGGTGGTATTTATGCGGGGGATACTCATTCGCTAAGCTTGCAGGCCACGTTTCCACATTTTTCAGCTATGGAGAAAACGCATCGTAGTTTGATTGTAGGAATGCTGGCCAATAAACAACAACCGGCACCTAGTGTAGCTGGATTGCCAGAAATTGCGCAAAAAAGTATGTTTTTAACGTTTCGTAAAGGGATGCTGACACTGGTTGAGCGATTGCAAGAACAATTACAGTCGATTCAATTGCTAACTGGGCAAGGCGTACAAGCGATTGTCCAAGATGAGCGGGGCTATGAAGTGCGCTTGGACAATGGTCAACAGCTGCAAGCAGACGGACTCATTATGGCTTTACCGACCCATCCAACGGCAAAATTAGTAGCCGGTCGTTCGTCTTTACGCTGGTTGGAGAAAATTAACTATGTGTCTGTTGCCAACATTGCCCTCGCTTTTGATGCGAAAGATTTTACGTTTCCGTTAACCGGCTCAGGATTCGTTATACCGCGTAAAGAAGGCCGCATGCTAACAGCTTGTACATGGAGTTCTTCTAAGTGGCTGCATACGACGCCAGACGGCAAAATTTTGCTACGCTGTTACGTTGGGCGTGGGGGAGCGGAAGAGTGGATTCACTTATCTGATGAGCAATTGATCGAAGTGGTTTTAAAAGATGTAGAAGAGCTAATGGGTATCCGAGCCAAACCTTTATTTCATGAAATTACGCGGCTCCAGCACTCGATGCCGCAGTATCCTGTGAAGCATGTGGAGGAGTTAAAGAAAGTGAGAGCAGATCTTGCCGTCGATTTACCAGGCATTTACCTCTGTGGGGCTGGTTATGAGGGCGTTGGGATTCCAGACTGTATTCAGCAAGGGAAAGAGGCAGCTGAGCAGCTGATTGAATTTTTACAGGTCCAATGACAATGGGGAGAAGCCGATATGGCTTCTCCCTGCTTCGAGTTAAAACCCGATGGATCCGTCTGGCTCCCAAGTCCCTTTTGTCGAGCGTTTATGTTGTTTTTGTAAATCCTGAATGCGCCGTTCATAACTGATGATCCCATCATAATGAAAGCCGAGTGCTGCGGACATATATAATTCATTGAGCTGTGAAATGGATAATCCCGCCGTTCTTTTTGTCATGTCGTCTAATTGTTCATCCGTGAATAATGATTTTTTATCAAGTTTCTTCAAATAATGCCGTCGAACTTCAGCGTTAGGTGAAGGAATCTCATAGGTGCTGTCAAAACGTCCAGCACGATTAATGAGAGCGGGGTCAATTTTTTCCGGATAGTTCGTTGTCCCAATAATGAACAGCCCAGCGCGTACGCGAGCGCCATCCAGCGTGTTGAGAAACGAACTGCGTGTATGCTCGGGCATCGAGTCGATGTCTTCAATGACAAGGATGGCAGGAGCCATTCTGGCAACTGTATTGAATACTTCTTGAACAGAATAGCTCCCTGTATGCTCCGTAATTTGCCAATAGATAACAGGTGCTGCAGTTGAGCCGGTAATGGAACGGACAAGCGTTGTCTTGCCATTACCAGGTGCGCCGTATAATAAGATGCCTCGTTTATAAGGCAGTCCATATTCCTTGTAAAATGCCCCGCCGTCTTTAAAAAACTCATCAATGGCACGGAATATATCGTTTTTCATCGTATCCCCGAGAAATACATCATCCCGTTCCACTTTTTCTCCATGCTCAAAGCTTTTCTTTTCTACACCATTATCTGTATCCACCAAGTACGTGACGGTTGTTTTCATCATTTCCCGTTGTAAGTGATTGACTTGTTCGATGAACACCTTGACCTTTTCAGCTGAAGAAGCGAAAAATTGAAATTCTGGCCATGTCGAACCATTACTTACAAAGTACAGTAGTTGTGTAAAAGCAATATCAAAATCGGGAAAGTAAATCAATTGGTTTTCAATCGTTTCTGATGTCCGTAAAGTGAAGCCGTTCCCCGAATCGGAGCGCTCTACTTTACCTGTCGGGCGTACGCCGTAGACATGACCGAGTGATTCATAGCGTAATTGCCCTTTTTTCATTAATTCTTCGATGACCAGTTCTGCATGTGCAATTAATTCTTCCGCCTGGATAGTTTGCCAGTCTTGTGCCTGCCGTTCGTTCAATTGTTGGATGATGTGGCGGTTGACTGTCGCGTAGTCCTCGTAAAAGGGAAGTCGATCACGCACATCTGTTTCCAATGGGAATAAAATTGTTTTCTTCATAGGTCGCTCCATTTCTTCAAATCATTTTTGGTAGAAAAAAAGTTCCTCCGGGAGGAAGAACTTTACTATTACTTACTTTTCACTTTACCTGTCCACAGACGGAAACCGCCTTGCAGATGGAATAATTGCTTATAATCTTTTTTCTTTAAAAATAAAGCCGCACGTGCACTTTTTCCACCATTTTGGTCATACAAGTAAACAGGCTTGTCTGATCGGATTTCTTTAAAGCGTTGACGGAACTGGGAGTACGGGATGTTACGAGCACCCAAAATATGTCCCGCATCAAAATCTTTCGTCTCACGTACATCAATGAGCTGCGCTTTTCGATACCCCTCAATAAACTGATCTTGTGTTAAATTCGTAACAGCTTTCCGAAGACGTAGCGCCGTAATGACCATGTATCCAATCAATAGAACTGCAGCGACTCCTAAAATAATTAAATTCAACTTCACAACAACTTTCCCCTTTCTCTCTACTTTTCTATTATAAAGATTTGGTGGCACTAGTTCAATGGGAATGATAAAATGAAATTCGTTGTGAAGGGGGAATTCGGATGGAAAAAACGATTTGGCACTTCATTAATTCGGGGAAATGTAGCGCATCCTTCAATATGGCGCTCGATGAGGCATTGCTGGAATGGCATAGCAAAGGGGAAATTGGCCCAGTGTTACGATTTTACGAATGGCAGCCGGCAACGTTATCAATTGGTTATTTTCAAAGTGTTGACAAAGAAATTGATATGGATCAGGTGAATAAGTATGGCCTTGGATTTGTGAGACGTCCGACTGGAGGACGTGGAGTTCTCCATGAACATGAACTTACATATAGCGTGATTGTATCGGAGAGCTATCCCGATATGCCTGAAACGGTGACGGAAGCTTACCGCGTGATTTCCGGTGGGGTGCTAGAGGGGTTTCGTAACTTAGGCCTTGATGCACAATTTTCAGTTCCTGAAACGGTCCAGCAAACGGATGATTTGAAAAAGCCAAAAAGTGCGGTGTGTTTTGATGCACCGAGCTGGTATGAGTTGGTTGTTGAAGGAAAGAAAGTAGCAGGTAGTGCGCAGACGAGGCAAAAAGGTGTCATTTTGCAGCACGGTGCGATACTTTTAAGTCTTGACGAAGATAAGCTTGTTTCCTTATTCAAATTTAAATCGGAAGAACAGCGTGATCGTATGCGTGTTAGTTTGCCGGAAAAAGCGGTGGCGATTGATCGGTTAATGGACCGGACCGTGTCGGTTGGGGAATGTGTCGAGGCGTTTGCTGAAGGATTTGAGGAGGCGCTTGATATGCAATTGGAGCCATTGGAATTGAGCGTGCAACAGCTTGAATTTGTTAGGGATATTGAACGAAAAAAATATGCCAATGATGAGTGGACGTTTAAGAAGTGAGTCTGTAACTTTTGGGCTGTTTTTTATAGTGTAAGTAAGTGAAATGGCGTGAATTAAGAGATTGTTGAAAAATGTAAAAAGCGTTGATATTGAAGAGTGATTCAATATGTAGTAGATTGAAAGGAATAGTCGATACAATATCTTGTGTTGGCTGGATTAATTTTATAAAGGAGGATGCTTGAATGGTCATCGTTTCAAAGCATCAAGAACCAATTCTAGACAAGGTGCAGCTAAATGCAGATATTGCAAAATTCCCGCAAGTACATCCGATTACGGATGATATGAAAATCGAACATAGCGGGGTATCTAGACTTGTTATGATCGATAGGTATTCGTTTAAGGATACGGAAAAGAAGACACTTCAAGCTGGTGATTTTGTTGTTTTGACAGTAAAAGAGGATCCAAAATTCCCGGCACGTGGGCTTGGATTTATCACAGCAATTGATGAAAAGAATGGCAAGGTGGATATTTGGATTGAAAAAGAATTCCGTTCTGCCATTGATAGTCCGGAAGAGCAGGAAAAGGGTATCATTACACGTCCAATCGATGTGATTGAGAAACCACTTGAAGTGTTCTATGAGCAAATTGCGAAACGGAATGCGACGGGGTTAGCGTCTGTTGAAACGACGGAAGACAAGCGCAAGGCATCGTTTAATCGTTTTTATGATCAACTGTCTGAATTGAACTTTATCCCGGCAGGACGTGTGTTGTATGGGGCTGGATCGGATACGGAAGTAACGTTTTTCAACTGTTATGTGATGCCATTTGTAGCGGATTCTCGCGAAGGTATTTCGGATCATCGTAAACAGGTGATGGAGATTATGAGCCGAGGCGGCGGTGTTGGAACGAATGGTTCGACATTACGACCACGCAACACATTAGCACGCGGCGTGAACGGCAAATCGTCTGGGTCAGTATCATGGCTCGATGATATTGCGAAATTGACACATCTTGTCGAACAAGGTGGATCAAGACGTGGTAAATTAGAATTGTGTGCCTCGTCTATAAATAAACCTCGTGAATTGCTGGAATCTCTTTGATGGCTTGTCAGCTACAACGTAACTGGAAACGGTAAGCGTGAATGCTTGAAAATGACAAGTGGATAAAGACAATCAGCAGCCAAGCTCCTGTAAAATGGAGAAGGTTCAACGGCCATCGAAAGCACGCGTAGTTAGCGGAAGCGAGTAGAGTAGGGGTTAAGCAACTCCGAAGCGCGAGGATGCTCATAGTGAGTATAAGATATGGTCTGAACGTCTAAGGTGACTTAGAGAGTTGATGTAGCGATTCAACGTAACAAATCGGCACAAATGATTATGTTGGCGGATTGGCACCCTGACATTTACGAATTTATCATCTCGAAGATGCAGAATCCGCGGATTCTTCGTTATCTTCTGGAACATACGGAAGACGAGCTGATTAAAAAACTCGCCAGTGAAAAACTGAAATTTAAACCGCTAACTGTACAAGAAGAAGCGATGTATCAAGGTCTATTAAATTACCGGGCAATCCCGGGTATGGGCGGCTTCAACGAGGCAATCATGCGAGATGCTGAAACGAAATTACGCGATGGTGGGACGTATTCCGTACACAATTCGGAATTCCTCACAGGCGCAAATATTTCTGTCACACTGACGGATGATTTCATGAAAGCTGTCGAACAAGATGCGGATTATGAGCTAAGATTCCCAGCAGTTGAGAAATATTCACCAGAAGAAATGGCAACTTACAATGAAGAGTGGCATAAAGTTGGAGATGTTCGCGAATGGGAGCGTCAAGGATTCGCTGTACGTACCTACCGAACAATTAAAGCACGAGCGCTCTGGGATTTGATTAATATCTGCGCAACGTATTCTGCAGAACCAGGCATTTTCTTTATTGACAATGCGAATAATGAAACAAATGCAAAAGCATACGGCCAGCAAGTCGTAGCAACAAACCCGTGTGGTGAACAACCTCTTGCGCCATACAGTGTTTGTAACCTTGCTGCTGTAAACCTTGCTGAATTTGCAGATAAAGAAACAAAAACGGTCAACTATGAGAAGTTGAAAGAAACAGTAAGGGTTGGTGTTCGCATGCAGGACAACGTCATCGACGCGACACCTTATTTCCTTGAAGACAATAAAGTACAAGCTCTCGGCGAACGTCGTGTTGGACTTGGTGTGATGGGTCTTGCTGACTTACTGATTTATTGTGAAAAAGAATACGGTTCAGTAGAGGGCAATGAGCTCGTTGATCAAGTATTCGAGGCAATTGCTACTACGGCATACCGTGAATCTGTCGAGCTTGCAAAAGAAAAAGGGAGCTTCCCATTCCTCATCGGTAAATCGGATGAAGAAACAGCAGCTCTCCGCAATGCATTCATCAACACAGGCTTCATGAAAAAAATGCCGGAGGATATCCGTCAATCGATTTTAGAACATGGTATCAGAAACTCACATCTTTTAACTGTTGCGCCAACTGGATCCACAGGAACCATGGTCGGCGTCAGTACTGGGTTGGAACCATATTTTTCCTTTACTTATTATCGCAGCGGACGCCTAGGGAAATTCATCGAGGTGAAAGCCAATATTGTAGAGGAATATTTACAACGCAACCCTGAAGCAGATCCGGACAATTTGCCGGAATGGTTCATCTCTTCGATGAGCCTGGCACCTGAAGCACATGCAGATGTACAGTGTATCATTCAACGCTGGATTGACAGCTCAATCTCCAAAACAGTTAACGCACCACGCGGCTATACAGTCGAGCAGGTTGAAAGCGTCTATGAGCGTCTATATAAAGGTGGAGCGAAGGGTGGTACTGTCTATGTAGATGGTAGCCGTGACTCGCAGGTGTTGACGCTGAAAGCTGAAGAGAACGACATGGATACAAATTTTGTAGAAGAAGTGATTGAACAGCCGAAAGTTGTACTGGTCAACACGATTCAAGACTTACGATCGACCAATGTCACAATTGGCTCAGAAGTCGGAGATACATGTCCGGTTTGTCGTCAAGGCACTGTCGAAGAAATGGGCGGCTGTAATACGTGTACAAACTGTAACGCACAATTGAAATGTGGTTTATAAGTAAATGAAAAGGGAAGGCGCCCAAGTTTAGGTGCCTTCCCTTTTGCTAATTTACAGCAACTGTTTCATCAATAGGAGAAGTCGTATCCGGCTTAGCGGCTACATTTAATACTTCAACCCCAAATTCTTCAACTTCTAACAATTTTTCGAAAGAGGCAATCGCCACTTCTACCTGTTTGTTATCAGGCTCTTTTGTTGTGAGCAACTGTAGCCATAGTCCAGGATAACCTAAATATTTCAACACAGGAATATTACGCAACGAATTTGTTACCTGTAACACTTCGAAAGAAATGCCAAGTACAACTGGGATTAAAAGAATCCGGTTGACGATGCGTAGCCAGAATGGGTCAGTTGGGACAAGGAAGTAAACAAACATACCTACGACAACTGTAAACAGAATGAAACTACTGCCACAGCGGAAATGCAACCTCGATTGTGCTTGCACATTGGCAACTGTCAACGGTAAATTATTTTCGTAAGCATTGATGACCTTATGCTCTGCACCGTGGTATTGAAAGACACGTTTAATGAGCGGCGTCAGCGAAATCAGTGAAATATATGTCAGCAACAAAATAAGCTTGAATAAACTCTCCAGTAAAATTTGTGCAGTTTTTCCAGGTGCGATAAACTGCAATGATTGTGCTAAGAAAACAGGCACAAGCGTAAAAACGAATTTCCCGAACAGAAACGATAACACACCAACTGCTGCGACGCCGAGTACCATCGCTATTTTTGACGTTTCTTCAGGTTGCTCTATTTCTTCCCCGGGCATGACATCATAACGTTCACTGGAAAACGTCAAATGACGTGAGCCAATACCTGCCGATTCAATCAATGCAACAATACCGCGTACGAACGGAACTTTTTTCAATTTCATACGTATTGTATTCTTTTCTTTCGGTAGATGATAATAATCGATGGAATCATCCTTGCGCCTAATGGCTGTCACGGTATGATCCTTACTGGCGAACATAACCCCTTCAACGAGCGCTTGCCCCCCATAAGTAGGAGCTTGTTGTTCTTTTCCCATAGTCATTCCCACGCTTTCTTTTGTCTCAACTACAACCTATTTAACCATTATACTAAAAAATGGCCGCACACTCCACAATTGATGTTTAAAAAATAGAGAACCACCCGACACTTTAAGCTAGGAGGGATTTCTATGATTAATAAAACCTTAGGTTGGACGGCATTTTTTAGTGCTTTATTCACAGTGTTGTCGCTCAAGTTTTTGCATCTTTTCAATTTTATTAGCTGGTCGCCTGTCGGGTGGGCAAAAAAAGAGATGCTATTTGCATCGACTCATATTATTATCCATTGGTTGCTTCTTCTTTTGATACTGATGGTTGTCTTTGCGATTCTCTATTTTGCTGTTTCATTTACAACGTCGATTCCACCATCCGTAACGTCGTTGATCCTTGCCATCCTTGCTGTTTTTGCGATTGAATGGACAATCGGTTTACCTAAGACGCCGTTCGATGCGTTTACATCTTTGTCTATGCCATTTCTTGCAATCATCGCCATTGTTCTACGATTTATCACAGGGACGGCAGTATTTATGAAGAAACTTTCATCGGAAAGTGTAAAATGAGTTGCTAGACAACCGCGATATGATAAAATGGGAAAGAAAACGGTGAGGGGAATGGTGCGGGGTGAAGTTACTGATTCTGAATGGGCCTAATTTAAACAGGCTTGGAAAAAGAGAACCGGGGATTTATGGTGCTGAAACGTTGGAGGATATCGAACGTAAACTAGAAGGTATTGCAGTTGAGCGGGGAGTGGAGTTAGCATTCTTTCAATCGAATGTGGAAGGTGCTTTAATCGATAAAATTCATGAAGCGGAAGACATCGGCCTCGATGGCATTGTCTTCAACCCGGGTGCATTTACGCATTACAGTATTGCTTTGCGTGATGCAGTTGCCTCCATCCAAGTTCCTGTTATCGAAATTCATATTTCGAACATACATAGCCGAGAACCGTTCAGGCAGACATCTGTTATTGCGCCAGTCTGTGTCGGCCAGCTGTCCGGATTCGGCACGGACGGATATGCACTCGCCATCCAAGCCTTTCTCCTCCGAGGAAAAGGGGTATGATGACATGATGAAACTAGCAAAATTACGTGAATTACTAAAAGAACAAGAGTTGGATGCACTGCTTGTGACGAATGAATTCAATCGTCGTTACATGACAGGGTTTACAGGAACAGCTGGACTGGCACTCATCTCGTCTGACGATGCTGTGTTCATCACAGATTTCCGTTATACGGAACAAGCGGAAAAAGAAATTGAGGGCTTCCGTATTGTTCAACATACGAAAACAATTATTGAAGAAGTTGCTACACAAGCTAAAAATATGGGTCTTCAAACAATTGGTTTTGAAAAAGATGATTTGACATTTGGTCTTTATGAGTTATACAATGCACAAGTTAAAGCTACGTTAAAACCAGTTTCAGGTCTTGTTGAGAAACTACGTATGGTGAAAACGGAAGATGAATTGGTGATTTTGAGAAAGGCTGCTAAAATTGCCGACGATGCGTTCACACATATTTGTACATTCATCAAACCTGGCGTAACAGAACTCGAAGTATCGAATGAGTTGGAATTTGCCATGCGTAAACAAGGGGCAACATCTTCCTCGTTCTCTATTATCGTGGCATCTGGTCTACGCGGTGCGCTCCCGCATGGTGTGGCAACAGACAAAGTGATTGAATCGGGTGATCTTGTAACGCTTGACTTTGGTGCGTTGTATGAAGGTTATATCTCAGACATTACGCGTACAGTGGCTGTTGGGGAACCTTCGGACAAACTAAAAGAAATTTACGCAGTGACACTTGCAGCACAAGAACTAGCTTTAGAAAAGATTAAACCGGGTATGACAGGAATAGAGGCCGATGCGATTGCGCGCGATTACATCACATCAAAAGGTTACGGCGAAGCCTTCGGTCATTCAACAGGACACGGTATTGGTTTGGAAGTACATGAAGGACCAGGGCTGTCCTTCCGTTCAGAAACTGTCCTTGTGCCAAATATGACTGTCACAGTCGAGCCGGGTATCTATTTGCCGGGTATTGGTGGCGTGCGTATTGAGGATGATATCATTATGACGGAAGACGGAAACGTGCGTCTCACGCATTCAACAAAAGAACTACTTATCCTATAATCTAGTAAATGGAGGAATCATCATGATTTCAGTAAACGACTTTAAAACAGGCTTAACAATCGAAGTAGACGGCGATATTTGGCGTGTAATGGATTTCCAACATGTTAAACCAGGTAAAGGTGCAGCGTTCGTTCGTTCAAAATTACGTAACCTACGTTCAGGTAACGTCAATGAAAAAACGTTCCGTGCAGGTGAAAAAGTTGCTAGAGCACAAATTGACAACAAACGTATGCAATATTTGTACGCGAACGGCGATGATCATGTCTTCATGGACAATGAATCTTATGAGCAAATCGAATTGCCAGCAAAACAAATTGAAGAAGAACTAAAATTCTTGAAAGAAAACATGGAAGTGCATGTTATTCAATATAAAGAAGAAGTTTTGGGCGTAGAGTTGCCAATCACTGTTGTATTAGAAGTTGCTGAAACAGAGCCTGGTATTAAAGGCGATACAGCAAGCGGTGGCTCTAAACCTGCTAAAATGGAAACAGGTCTGGTTGTACAAGTTCCATTCTTTGTGAATACAGGCGATAAACTTGTTATCAACACAGAAGAATCTGAGTACGTATCACGTGCTTAATCAATATAAAGTGAAAAAACATCTTGCATCCCAATGGGACGCAGGATGTTTTTTTCATATGTTCCCCCAATTGCACATAGGATAAGGCAATGGGGGGAACGCCGGATGGAATTGAGTGATTTACTGCGTGTTGCCGGTATTGGGCTAGTTATCGGTTTACTACATGTTTTTTTCGAACAGACCGGTAAAAAGGAATTCTCCTATTTCCTATTTTTTATTGCATATATTTATATTACGGCAGAAATGCTACGTTTTCTTAAAATCTTCTTTACGGAAATCATGGAGTTTTTCCAATGGTTGTCGATGTCAGTCTGATGTTTATTTTAATCCAATCAATTGTCGTTTTTCTAATTTTGCTAGTCATCTCATTTGCTGTTCCTAAATTGCAGCCACTGTTGTATATGTCCATCTTTTTCTTTTATTTATTGTACTTATTAAGCACAATCATTTTTCCGTTTGGCAAAAAGTTCGCAAAGATTTTTGAAGCATTACCGGACCCATTTGCCAAACTGTTGATTGGCAGTGCCATTTTATTTTTCGTATCCGAGCTAATTGCTAAACATATGGAAGAGGCTGGTTACGGGTCGCTTGCGGCACTGGCTCATTTCTCTGTGAAAGTGGCTATCCTTACTTTGTGGATCACACAAACAACAACACTCATTGAAATATTATCAACACTTATTACAAAATGAACGGACGGGCATCTATGATTTCCTTTATTGAAACGATACTAGGAACTGTATTATCAAGCTTCGTCATCGTCATCATTGCAACCTTTATGGCATTGTTAGTTGATTTTCTATTCCCTTCATTTGCCAAGTGGACGAGGATGATGATGATCTTCATTGTCATTGCGGTTGTCTTACAGCCGGCGTTTGAACATTTAGCCCTTATTCGTGATATCGCGCATGCCATTTCCACGATGTTCATTGCAGTCTATCCGATTTTGACTGCTAGCATGATTACGGCAGGCGGGGCATTCAGTATGCTCAATTTTCAGCCAGCGATGCTACTGTTTGCTAATGGTGCTGTTATTCTTGCGGAAAGTGTTCTGATTCCTCTTTTGACTGCGGCTCTTATTTTTGACCTCGTCACAAGGATATTGCCAGCTGTGCCGTTTTCTAAAATGGCAGATCTTATTCGGACGACCCTACTCGGCTCTGTTTCAGCTGTTGTTGCTGCCTATTCTATTTTTATCACTGTCGGTGGCACAATGTCTTGGGCGTTATCAGGCTTAACAAGTGGGCCGATTAAAGAATTAATCAACCAAAACGTCCCGCTTATCGGCTCCTTTATGACGGAGAGTATGGGGACTATTGGCCGCTACTCATCGGGTGTGAGCGTTTTTGCGGGTGGATGGTTCATCACGGCAATTTGGACGGTTGCACTCATCCCGTCCCTTAAAACATTACTAACCGCTTTTTTCTATAGATGGACTGCCGCATTGATTGAACCGTTTGCCAATGAAGATATTACGGGGATTTTAGATGATATTGGCAAAACATTATTTGTATTGTGTGCTGTTTCATTTCTAATCGCTTTCGCTTTTATTTATACAGCACTTTTTTCAGTCATTCTTATTAAGCTGATGACAACGATGAAATGAGGTTTAAAAATGGCATCTTTTTAACGGGTGTTTTGCTGATTACACTATTATCTTCAACCATTTTGTTGTTGTTTCCGAAAGAAATGGAAGATGATTTCTTACCGATTATTAAGCTTGCAATGGGTATTTGGCTAATCCGTTCAATCTTTATATTTTTTGGTCATAGCATGTGATGATATTGCATAAAATGAATCATTGATGACAGGTCCTATAACCGGCTCAATGAACGGAAATGGTGATGATATGCAAAAAACAACGAGGAAAATTCATCCAATCCTTCTCGGGACGCTCGTTATCCTGGTCATCATTGTCATTACTTCTAATCTTGGAAGTATGGGGGGGGAGAAGGGGAAGAAGGAGGAGAGCCGGGAATTTGTAGAACTGGAACAAGCTTTGATGAAAGTGGAAGGGCTCGGAGAAGTAATCTTGTACCCTCATTATGAGTATGCAGAGTCTGCCAACCCACTAGCTGATTACTTTTCATCGTCTACTGCAACAGCTAAAAAGGGCAATGCACTCCAAGGACTACTTGTCGTTGCAGAAGGTGCGGAAGACTTGAAGATTCGGAACCAACTTTCAGGAATTTTATCAGCCGTCCTTCAATTGTCAGAACATCGTATCGTCATCGCTGAAATGGAGAAAAGGGGGAATACAAATGAGAACGAATAAAAGAACAGTGTGGTTTTTAACATTGCTTAGCTTAGTTGCTGTCATCTCGATCTATACCTTTAAGGAAAAACCAATGTCCTTTGATGGCATCTCACTTTTTACAAATGACTCGAATGATTCCACAACACTAACGGAGCAATTAAATGGTGCGGATCAAACAGCCCCTGTTTTTGCTGAGGAATATTTGTTTGAAAATATGCGGATGGAGGTCATCAGTCAACGTAGTAAATTAGCGGAACAACTAACGTCAAAAATTGGTTCCCCAGACTATACGGCTGCTGAGAAAAGTAGTGCAATAGATGAGATGGCGGAGATGACAAAGCGTAATTCTGCTGAGGCGCTTATGGAATTAGAAATTAAAGCGCTGGGCTATCCAGAAGCATTTGTGCATTCGGAAGATGGTGCAGTAAAAGTGACCGTTTTGGCAACAGAAGGGCAATCCAAAACATTAGCGGCTGAAATCATCCAACATGTGAAAACAAGCTGGGATGACGCTGGATCCGTTCAAGTTCTATTCACAGGTGGGACAGAAGAATGATGAAAATGGACGTGAAGGCCCTTTATTAGGGTCTTTTTTTCTGTCTTTACGATGATTTCAATAACAATTCATCATTATCTATTTCAATATGGGGTGAAAACGTCTAAAATAGAAAGGAACGCAATTATAATGTAGTCAGGGGAATCGATCATGTTAAAAATTCAAGAAATCCGTGAAATTATTAAATTAATCGATCAATCATCAATTGAAAAATTTACTTTTGAATCAAACGGGGAAAAAATCAAACTGGAAAAAGGTAGCGGACAGGCTGTTGTTGCACCCACTGTTGTAGCAGCACCTAGTGTTCAGCAGGAAATACCTATCGTACAACCGGTGGCGGTAGAAACAGTTACAGCATCTGTACAAGAAGCGGCGCCTGTAGTACCTTCACAAGTAGAAGATTCATCTTTACACAAAGTGACATCTCCGATGGTTGGGACATTTTATGCATCCTCTTCGCCGGACGAGCCAGCTTATGTACAGAATGGCGATACAGTAAAGCCTGAATCCATTGTTTGTATCGTCGAAGCGATGAAACTTTTCAATGAAATTGAAGCAGAAGTTTCTGGGGAAATCGTGGAAATTCTCGTAAAAGACGGACAACTCGTTGAATACGGACAACCTCTCTTCCTTGTAAAATTAAATTGAGGAGGACTGCCAAATGAAAAAAGTATTAATTGCTAACCGTGGTGAAATTGCAGTACGCATTATTCGAGCTTGTAAAGAGCTAGGTATAAAAACTGTTGCGGTTTATTCTGAAGCTGATCGGGAGGCCCTTCATGTTGAATTAGCGGATGAAGCCTTTTGTATCGGACCGAAGCTTTCGAAGGACAGCTACCTTAACTTTTCTAATATAATCAGCATCGCTAAGTTGACAGGCTGTGAAGGGATTCACCCAGGATATGGTTTCCTAGCAGAGAATGCGAGCTTTGCGGAGCTTTGTGAAGAAGTTAATATAGAGTTTATCGGCCCGACTGCCGACGCGATTTCACGGATGGGCACGAAGGATGTTGCCCGTGAAACGATGCGACAAGCGGGCGTTCCGATTGTCCCAGGTTCGACGGGGATTGTGGAAGACGAACAGGCGGCGCTTCAAATTGCGAAGGAAATTGGTTTCCCAGTCATCATCAAAGCAACAGCAGGTGGTGGAGGGAAAGGGATTCGTGTCGCAAGAGATGAGGAAGAACTAAAAAGTGGCATTAAAATCACTCAAAAGGAAGCCGCCGCAGCATTTGGCAACCCGGGTGTTTACCTTGAGAAATTCATTGAAGTATTCCGTCACGTCGAAGTGCAAGTATTGGCTGATAAATTTGGTCAGACAATCCATCTCGGTGAACGTGATTGCTCCATCCAGCGTAGAATGCAGAAGCTCGTAGAAGAAGCACCTTCACCGGCGGTGACGCCTGAACTTCGCCAAGCAATGGGGGAGGCAGCTGTCAAAGCAGCAGAAGCTGTTCAATACCGTGGTGCTGGAACAGTTGAATTCATTTTCGATCATATTAACCAAAAGTTCTACTTTATGGAAATGAACACCCGTATTCAAGTCGAACATACGATTACGGAAATGATTACGGGGATTGATTTAGTCCAACAGCAATTGAAAATTGCATCGGGTGAAAAACTGGTCCATCGTCAAGAGGATATTGTTCTCAACGGTTGGGCAATTGAATGCCGCATCAATGCGGAAAATCCATCGAAAAACTTTATGCCATCACCGGGGAAAGTCACGATGTACATCCCACCAGGTGGATTTGGTGTGCGGGTTGACTCCGCTATGTATACAGGGTATGCGATTCCCCCGTTTTATGACTCAATGGTTGCAAAATTAATTGTTCATGCGGATACTAGGGAGGAAGCAGTCGCAAGGATGAAACGGGCACTGGATGAATTTATCATCGAAGGTGTCGAAACAACAATTCCTTTCCATTTAAGATTAATGGATGATGCGGTCTTTAAATCAGGAGATTTCGATACGAAGTTTCTTGAAAAATACTCAATTATGAACTAACAGGGAGGAGAATCGGAATGTCAGAAAAGACAATTCCATCATTCGTCGGGATGGCTCCGTCGGGGGATGTCGAGCTTGGACGCGTCCAACTTGCTCCAGAAGTTCTTGAAGTCATTATTGGCATCGCAACAACAGAAGTAAAGGGTGTTGCGAATACGAGAGGAAATTTTGCCACAGGTGTTGCCGAAAAGTTTGGTAAAGTAGTGCATGGTAAAGGTGTCAAAACAGAGTGGTCTGAAGAAGGTTTAACGATTGACGTGTATTGTGTCGTCGATTACGGCTTTTCTGTGCCAACTGTTGCAAAAGAAATACAAAAGCAGATTCGCCATGCGGTTTTCCATATGACTTCACTTGAAACGAAAGAAGTGAATGTCCATATAACGGGAATCCAGTTCGAAGCGGGAACGGAAACGGTATGATCTGAAAGCATCGTCCTAATCGGATGATGCTTTTCAGCTTGTCTTACTGTATCCGGGCACCTTGTTTATGCTATGATAATGCCTTAGAGATGCAGTAGTGGAGGAGAAGAACATTTATGAAGCGAAGAGAAGCAAGGGAAAAAGCGGTTCAAACCCTTTTTCAACTTGATAACACAGAACTAACAATTGAAGAGGCAATTACGTATATCGTCGATGAGCCGGCTAACGTATTTTACGAACAGCTTGTGCGTGGCACTGTGCAACATCAGGAAGCCATTGATCTGGCATTGGTAGAAAAACTAGAGCACTGGTCATTGGATCGTCTACCTAAAATTGAACGAACTGTTTTACGATTAGCTGTCTACGAACTATTGTTCAATGAAGAAGTACCGCACCGTGTCGTATTAAATGAGGCTATTGAACTTTGTAAAACGTTCGGTGATGAGAAATCGGGCCGTTTTGTTAATGGTGTACTATCGAAATTTGAAGAAAAATAATCGAAGCCGTTTGGAGGAGCTAGTATGACAGGGAAATTAATTGATGGAGTAGCGATTGGAAAAGAAATTAGAGAAGAAATTAAAGAAAGAGTGACGGCGCTGAAAGACCAAGGGTGTCAACCAGGTCTTGCAGTCATTCTTGTGGGGGACAATCAAGCTTCCCGTACATATGTGAAAAATAAGCAAAAGTCTACCTTGGAGGTAGGTATGAAGTCTGAGCTAATTGAGTTGCCAGCTACAGTAACTGAAGAGGAATTGCTTGAGCATGTCACAAAATTGAACAATGACGATTCCATCAATGGCATCCTTGTTCAATTGCCATTACCGAAGCATATTGATGAGAATCTAGTCATTCGCGCTATTGATCCGGCAAAAGACGTTGATGGATTCCATCCAGAGAACGTTGGCAAGATGATTATTGGTCAGCAATCATTTTTGTCTTGTACACCTTATGGCATCATCAAATTGCTTGAACGGACAGGTACAGAAATTAGCGGTAAGCACGCTGTCATCGTTGGTCGTAGCAATATTGTCGGCAAGCCAATGGGGCAATTATTGTTGCAGCGTGATGCTACGGTGACATACTGTCATTCTAAAACAAAGGACTTAGCAACATTCACAAAACAGGCAGATATTCTAATCGTTGCCATCGGTAAAGCTAAGTTCATCACAGGTGAGGATGTCAAAGAAGGCGCAGTCGTCATTGATGTCGGTATGAACCGCGATGAGAATGGTAAACTATGCGGAGATGTTGATTTTGCAACTGCAAAAGAAGTCGCTTCTGCTATTACACCTGTTCCAGGCGGTGTGGGCCCAATGACCATTACGATGTTATTGAAAAACACCTTGCAAAGTGCTGAACAAGCCTGTTCGCAATTACTATAAAATACCGAATGAACGCTGTTTTTCATCAGAAAGACAGCGTTTCTATACGTCGGAAATCAGGAGGTGGGACTGTTGACCAGTAACCCCTACTTATCTGTCCAAGCCTTATCCAAATATATTAAACGAAAATTCGATGCAGATCCTCATTTACGCAATGTTTTCGTCAAAGGCGAGCTATCGAATGTTAAAAATCATCCGAGTGGACATATTTATTTTACTTTAAAGGATGACAAAAGTCGGATTCAATCAGCGATGTTTCGTTCAAGTGCAGCGCAGTTAAAATTCACACCGGAAAATGGTATGAACGTACTTATTACGGGAGATGTGTCTGTCTATGAAACAACTGGAAATTACCAATTGTATGTCCAGTCGATGCAACCCGATGGCGTTGGAGCATTGTATCTGGCCTTTGAACAATTAAAAGAAAGTCTTGGAAAAGAAGGGTTGTTTGATGCACGCTGGAAAAGTCCGCTTCCTATGTACCCACAAAAAATCGGTGTCGTGACGGCACAATCGGGTGCAGCAATCCAAGATATTTGTTCAACGATTGAAAGGCGCTATCCACTTGCTGAAATTATTTTATTTCCTGCGGTCGTGCAAGGTGCACAAGCCGCTCCCTCCATTGTTCAATCCATTGAACAGGCCGAGGCTCACGGCTCGATCGATGTACTGATTGTTGGCCGTGGTGGTGGTTCCATCGAAGATTTATGGGCGTTCAATGAAGAAACGGTTGCACGTGCGATATTTTCTTGCCGAATTCCGGTTATTAGTGCAGTCGGTCATGAAACGGATACGACGATTGCTGATTTTGTCTCGGATCGAAGAGCACCGACTCCGACGGCTGCTGCTGAAATGGCGGTTCCAGCTCGCGATGAGTTGGTTGAAAGGTTATTGGATCGAAAACGTGCCCTATATAACTCCTTGTCTAATCAAATTAAGCAGGAACGTAAACGTTTAACGACATTGCAAACTTCCTATCCACTGCAATTTCCTGAACGCTTATATCGCCCGTTTACCGAAAAGTTAATTGGATTTGAAGGAAGATTACTGCGAAGCAGTCAAGATATTACGAGTAAACGAGCTTCAGAGCTCCAACGATTAAGTGGTATGCTATCTACCTTTTCGCCGAATCAGCGCATAAAGGAAGAACATCGCAATGTGACACTATTTACGGAACGTCTGACGAGGTCTGTTCAGCACGATGTCAGGATACAAAGTGAACGCTTCCAAGCATCTATTCGTATGTTGCAAGCACTCAATCCGCTCAATGTCATGGAACGTGGCTATTCAATTGTCTATCAGAATGGGATTGTTGCCAATTCCATCACAGCCATGGACATCGGGTCAAACATTCATATTAAGTTGCAGGATGGGTCAGCAGAAGCGGTCGTCCAAACGATTACAACAAATGAGGGGGAGGAACGTTAAGTGGAAAAAGAACCAATCCGCTTTGAAGAAGCGATGCTACAATTAGAGGATGTCGTCCAGAAATTGGAAACAGGAGATATCCCGCTGGAAGACGCTATTACCTTATATAAAGAAGGCATGGAGCTGTCTGCCTATTGTCACGGAAAATTACAGGATGCCGAACAACAGCTTATTTCTATTATCGACAAAGAGGGTAAATCATCCCCGTTCGATCCAACAAAAGGGGTGGATCAGCATGCATAAAAAATTGCAGCACTTTATAGAGAATTACCAACCCGCTATTGAAGCCCAATTGAATCATATGCTTGCGACGACGAACGTGCCTGAAACATTGAAATCTTCGATGGCCTACTCGGTCAATGCTGGTGGAAAACGCATTCGGCCACTACTTGTTCTTGCCACGCTTGAAGATTTAGGCGTTCAATCAGCCGATGCCATATCTATCGCTTGTGCTGTCGAATTAATTCACACGTATTCGCTTATTCATGATGATCTACCTTGTATGGATGACGATGATTATAGGCGCGGTAAATTGACGAATCATAAAGTTTATGGGGAAGCAGTAGCTGTTCTCGCAGGGGATGCACTGCAAACGCTGGCATTTGAGGTATTAACGACTCTGCAAGAAACATCACCTAAAGATGCTTTGCAGCTAGTCAACATGCTAGCAGGAGCTTCAGGTGCTGCAGGAATGGTCGGGGGTCAAATCCTTGACATCGAAGGGGAAACAAAACCGTTGTCACTTATGGAATTGGAAACCGTTCACATCAATAAAACAGGGGCACTGCTATCATTTTGTATCGAGGCTGGTGCTGTACTCGCTGGTCTTGATCAAGCAAAGACTGGACAATTAAAGACTTTCGCATGGAATATTGGTCTTGCTTTTCAAATTCAAGATGATATTCTCGATATCACATCTACAACGGAAGCACTAGGTAAGACAGCTGGAAGTGACATTAGCAGTGATAAATCGACGTATCCATCGCTACTTGGTCTTGACGGCGCGAGGGAACGCCTTGCAGAACATCATCGTTTAGCAGGGGAATCACTTAGTTTCATTGAACAAGACGAGCCACTTCTTGAGCTTTTCGCAGATTATATTGTCAATCGGCAATCATGAGGGAACGAAACTGTTGTATGGAACGTCCTTCTTGCTATAATGTACTGGGAGTAAACTGTGGTAATCAATTTATGAAGGTGTGTGATATTGGTGGATCTTACTGAAATTACTAGTCCATCTTTTATTAAAAAGCTCGACAAAGAACAGATGGCAGAGCTTGCTGAAGAAATTCGGAAATTCCTTATCGAAAAGTTATCTGTCACTGGAGGTCATATTGGACCCAATTTGGGCGTTGTAGAATTAACGATCATGCTCCATCGGTTATTTGATAGCCCCACAGATAAAATTCTTTGGGATGTCGGACACCAGGCGTATGTCCATAAGATTTTGACGGGACGTGCAGCTGATTTCGATACGCTAAGACAATTCAAGGGCTTATGCGGCTTCCCTAAAATGAATGAGAGTGAGCATGATGTATGGGAAACAGGTCACAGTTCAACATCATTATCGGCAGCGATGGGGATGTCGGCGGCACGAGACGTTAAAGGGGATTCAAATTACGTTATACCTGTCATTGGTGACGGTGCGTTGACTGGTGGTATGGCGCTTGAGGCGTTGAATCATATTGGTCATGAGAAAACAAATATGATCGTTATTTTGAACGACAATGAGATGTCGATTGCACCAAACGTCGGAGCTCTCCATACAATACTGGGGAAACTGAGGACTGCTGGTAAGTATAATAATGCGAAAGACGAACTTGAATATATTCTGAGGAAAATCCCTGCAGTCGGCGGTAAAGTAGCAGCAGCGGCGGAACGGGTCAAGGACAGCTTAAAGTATCTAGTCGTCTCGGGGATCTTTTTTGAAGAATTGGGCTTCACTTATTTGGGACCAGTTAATGGCCATGATTTCAATGAGTTGGAGCGCAATCTTCAGTATGCCAAAAAAATGGATGGACCTGTTCTATTGCATGTCATCACGAAAAAAGGTAAAGGCTACAGCCCGGCTGAAGACGATAAAATCGGGACTTGGCATGGTACAGGACCCTATAAGATTGAAACAGGTGATTTCGTTAAATCTGCATCCGTTGCGCCTTCTTGGAGTGGGCTCGTAGCAGAAACAGTTCGGACAATGGCGCGTGAGGATCAGCGTGTTGTTGCGATTACACCGGCAATGCCAGTCGGTTCTAAACTGGAATCGTTTGCCAAGGAATTCCCAGATCGATTTTACGATGTGGGCATAGCCGAGCAGCATGCAACGACGATGGCAGCAGGGCTTGCTACGCAGGGGATGAAACCGTTTTTAGCGATCTATTCGACATTCCTACAACGTGCATACGATCAAGTGCTTCACGATGTTGCAAGGCAGAATTTGAATGTCTTTATTGGCATCGATCGTGCGGGACTTGTAGGTGCCGATGGGGAAACGCATCAAGGTGTCTTTGATATTGCCTTTTTAAGGCATATGCCGAATTTGGTTATTATGATGCCAAAAGACGAAAACGAAGGACAGCATATGGTGAAGACTGCGATTGATTATAGCGGGGGGCCGATTGCGATGCGTTATCCAAGGGGAAACGGACTTGGAGTGTCAATGGATGAAACACTACAAGCCATTCCAATCGGTTCATGGGAAGTCCTTCGCGAAGGCAACGATGCTGCTATTTTAACATTTGGTACGACGATTCCAATGGCGTTGCAGGCAGCTGAAACATTGGCATCACGGGGGATTCAAGTGAAGGTAGTCAATGCGAGGTTTATCAAACCGTTAGATCACCAAATGTTAGATGAACTCTTTGCAACGGGCATGCCGATTACAACAGTTGAAGAAGCAGTTCTTGCAGGTGGTTTTGGTAGCGCCGTTATTGAATATGCGCAGGATACACGCAAGACGGGTGTCCCGATTCAACGAATGGGTATTCCTGATCAGTTTATTGAGCATGGAAATGTTGATGAGCTACTGGCGGAAATTGGTATGACGGCAGGTCACCTCGTTGATAATGTGCAAACGTTCATCAAAGAACTTGCAGTGGAAAGGGAACAAGTATGACAAATCGTATACCCAAAGAGCGAGTCGACGTCCTGCTCGTTGCACGTGGTCTTGTTGAAACAAGAGAACAGGCCAAACGTTCTATCATGGCAGGTATCGTTTTCTCCGCAGAAACAAGGCTTGATAAGCCTGGAGAAAAAATTCCAGAGGATGCACCGCTAACTGTAAAAGGCTCCACATTGAAATATGTTAGTCGAGGCGGCTTAAAGCTTGAAAAAGCACTGGAGAAGTTTACAGTCGATGTCAAAGGTAAAATCGGGCTGGATATCGGGTCATCTACGGGTGGTTTTACAGATTGTGCGTTACAAAATGGAGCGGTGCATTGTTATGCACTAGATGTTGGTTATAATCAGTTGGCCTGGAAAATACGCCAAGATTCACGTGTAACGGTGATGGAAAGAACGAATTTCAGACATGCGACACCAGAACTATTTACAGCAGGTGTGCCGCAATTTGCAACCATTGATGTATCGTTCATTTCCTTGACACTTATTTTACCTGCTTTGAAGCGTATCATTGCGCAAGGTGGAGATGTTATTGCACTCGTCAAGCCTCAGTTTGAAGCGGGTAAAGGTAAAGTAGGTAAAAAAGGTGTTGTTCGTGAAAAATCTGTTCATTTTGATGTATTGAAAAAAATTGCCGATGCGTCAGTACAAGAAGGATTTAGTCTACGTGGCATGTCATTCTCCCCTGTTACGGGAGGAGAAGGGAATATTGAATTCCTATTCCATTTAACAGCAGATGATCATCCGACGACTCTTTTTGATGACGACTCGTATAATAAGCTGATTGAAGAGGCCTACCAGGAATTGCTATAGCGCGCATTTATTTGCGCGTTTTTCTTGTTGAAGGAAAAGTTCGATGATAGAGTATAAAATAAGATATGATTAGTGTGTATAGGAGCGATGGGAATGAATAAAGGGCATAGACATATTCGGATTCGGGATATTATCTCAAATTTTGAAGTAGAAACACAAGATCAGCTTGTGGACAGTTTAAAAGATGCAGGAGTAGCGGTGACACAAGCGACTGTTTCGCGGGATATTAAAGAAATGCATCTCATTAAAGTTCCATTACCAGATGGTCGCTATAAATATAGCCTTCCTGCCGTACATAGCCATAACACGGAGCAAAAGCTCAATCGCATGCTGACAGATGCCTTCGTGAGTATCGATGGAGCGGGGCATTTTATCATTTTGAAAACGCTTCCTGGCAATGCACAAGCCGTTGGGTCTTTAATTGACCATCTTGGATGGGACGAGATGCTTGGAACGATCTGTGGCGACGATACATGCCTTATCATTTGTCGGGATGAATCGCTGACAATGGTTGTCAAAGAAAAATTACTTGCGATGCTGTAAGAGAGGTGACTGTACTTGTTGAGTGAAATCTCCATTAAAAACTTTGCAATTATTGAAAGTC